>JANXZN010000396.1 GCA_025355545.1 Rhizobacter sp. | reverse complement strand
TCAGGCATCAGGAGGACGAAGACGAGCGGTACGAGCAGCTCAAGCTGGGCGTGTGATGTCGCCTTCAGGCGACTCCAGCTTCTTGCCCCTTTGAGGGGCTAACAAAACCAAGCCCCCGGCTTTGCCGGGGGTACCTGACTTCGCTGCGTCGGCCACCCGACATCCTTGGCCTCCAGCATCGGCGATGTGCGGGCGTCTAACCGCGCCGACGCTTCAATGCGGACATTCACGATCGGCAGCAACGGGCCGCAAACGGTCTTCGGCCATCGTCGTTCCACAAACTGCGGTCGCCGCTTCATTTCACGCTAGGCAAATCGCAGCGCCATCACGCCGGCGACGATGACCAGGGTGCCGAGCGCGCGCTGCAGGCCGAAGCGCTCCTTCAGCAGCACCGCGGCGAGCAAAGCGGCGAACAGCACCGAGGTTTCGCGCAGCGCCGCGACCGAAGCGACCGGCGCGCGCGTCATCGCCCACAGTGCAATCGCGTACGAGCCGATCGACGCGCTGCCGCCCAGCGCCGCGACCGGCAAGCGGCGGCGCGCATAGGCGACGATCTCGCGCCGGCCGGCCGTGCTGCGGCGCAGCCAGACGAACGCCGGGTACGCGATGCCGTCGAGCACGAACAACATCAGCACGTAGCGCAGCGCGCCGTGGTCGTCGGCGACGGCCGCACGCACGCCGCCGCCGTCGACGACGGTGTACAGCGCGATGATCGCGGCGTTCCCGAACGCGAACAGCAGCGCCTTGCGGCGATGCAGCGCCTCGCCCGGGTGCGCCAGGCCGACCAGCGCGACGCCGAGCGTGATGGCGGCGATGCCCAGCCAGGCGCCGAAGGTCGGCGCCTCGCCGATGAACGTGCCGCTCGCCAGCGCGACCAGCAGCGGCGCGAAGCCGCGCATGATCGGGTAGGTCAGGCCGAGTTCGCCGTGCTCGTAGGCGCCGACCAGCGCGACGTAGTAGCCGATGTGGATCACCAACGAGGCGGCGATGAAGGGCCACGCCACGGCCGGCGGCGGCCCGGCCCAGAGCATGAAGGGCAGCGCGATCAGCGCGCCGAGGAAGTGCAGCAGCGCGGTGTCGAGCGCCTTGTCGTGGCCCGACTTGATCAGCGCGTTCCACGACGCGTGCAGCAGCGCGCCGCCCAGCACCGCCAGCACGATGGTCCAGGTCAGTGACATTGGAGCCGCTCGTCCGACGGGTAGGTCGACCGATCCCCATGGGCCACGGGGGGCCCTTCGTGGCCCGCGGAGCGGCCCGGCGCTCGGCCCGCAAGTTCACCCTTTGAGCGGGGCCGTTGCAGGCCGCGCGCAACACGCGGCCCGCCCGAGGAAATGCGCGAGCGAGGGTGTGGCGAGCTCGGCCTGCTTCGCCAGATCGTCCCATTGGCGCAGCAGCACGGCGTCGCGTGCGCCGCTCTGCCCGAGGAACGCCGCGGCCTGCGCGGTACTGAACACGCCGCCCTGCAGCGCCAGGCTGCGCTTCGAGTCGTTCGACAGTTTCGCGTTGTAGGCGGCGTTCGCCTGGCACAGGTAGCGCTTCGCGTCGACGTGCAGCCGGATCGCGTCGAGCACCGCGGCGGGGAACAGGCCGCGCAGGAACGGCAGCGCGAAATACTGGTGCGTGTCGTCGATGCCGCGCAGGGTCGGCGTGTCGCCCTGCTGGTTCAGCAAGTGGCCCAGGTCGTGCAGCAGGCAGGCGCTGACGAGCGCGTCGTCGGCGCCCGACTGCTCGGCCAGGTGCGCGGTCTGCAGCGCGTGTTCCAGCTGCGTGACCGGTTCGCCGCTGTACTGCTCGGCGCCGAAGCGGGCGAACAGCAGCTCGATGTCGTTCAGGCTCAGCATGGCGGGTGCGGCAGGTTCAGAGCCTGCGTTCTTCGGGGCCGGAGAGGCTCCCGTGCTGCGAGCTGCGGATGCGCGTCTTCGTCAGCGCTCCGGCCGATTCGAGGATCGGGTAGGCGATCGAGCAGATGTGCGAGTTGATGCGCTTCAGGTCGCTGATCAGGTCGATGTGCAGCGCGCTGGTCTCGATGCTCTGCGCGGTGTTGTCCTGCAGCCGGGCGATGTGGCTGGCGGCGTATTCGTGCTCGAGGTCGCGGAAGCGCGCCTTCTCCTCGAGCAGCTTCCTCGCGTCGCGCAGGTGGCCGTCGAGGAACACGCTCATGCCCAGTCGCAGGTTCGCGGTCAGGCGCTCGTGCAGGTGCACGATCTCGGCCATGCCGGCATCGGAGAAGCGCCGGTTCTTGTGGATCTTCTTGTCCTCGATGTCCTGGATCACGCGCTCGATGATGTCGCCGATCTGCTCCATGTTGATCGTGAACGAGACGATGTCGGTCCAGCGCCGGCCCTCGCTTTCCGACAGCGCC
>JANXZN010000342.1 GCA_025355545.1 Rhizobacter sp. | reverse complement strand
GTCGGCGCCGATGTCGAGCTGGTCCATGCGGCCGGCCGGCACCATCACGTCGCCGGCGGTCATGTCGGCCATGCGGATCACGCCCTCGAGCATCATGCGCGACTCGGGCGCGATCAGCGACTTGTGCTCGGCGTCGGCGAGCGACTCGATTAGCTGGTCGCGCGACTCGGGCCCCGGCGCCACGAACTCGATCAGCTTCTGGAACAGCGTGCGCCGCGCCGCAGCGGGGGCGGCGTTTTTGTCGCCCCAGCGGGAGGGGCGACCGGATGACGGCTCGGACATCGCGCGGCGGGCGAAGAGTTCAGACCGGGCGAGCTTAACTGAACCCCGGGCGCCGACGCCCTGCGCCCGGCGCCGTCTTGACACATCTGCTACCTTGAAAGAGGGTCGCAGACCCTCATCTGTGATGGCTGCCGGCGCGCGCACCCTATTCCAACGCTTCCAAGGCTTCCAAGGCTTCCAAGGCTTCCAAGGATTGATTCCCATGGCACTGATCCCCGCAACCATCCTCACCGGCTTCCTCGGCTCGGGCAAGACCACGCTGCTCAAGCGCGTGCTGACCGAAGCGCACGGCCAGAAGATCGCCGTGATCGAGAACGAGTTCGGCGAAGAGAACATCGACAACGAGATCCTGGTGCAAGACAGCAAGGAGCAGATCATCCAGCTCAACAACGGCTGCGTCTGCTGCTCGATCCGCGAAGACCTGCGCAGCACGCTCGCCGACCTGGCCGAGAAGAAGCGCAAGGGCGAGCTCGATTTCGACCGCGTGGTGATCGAGACCACCGGTCTCGCCGACCCGGGCCCGGTGGCACAGACCTTCTTCATGGACGACGAGATCGCCGAGAGCTACCTGCTCGATTCGATCCTGACCCTGGTCGACGCCAAGCACGGCGACCAGCAGCTCAACGACCGCCAGGAGGCGCGCCGCCAGGTCGGCTTCGCGGATCAGATCTTCATCAGCAAGACCGACCTGGTCGACGGCGCGACGGTCGACGCGCTGATCCACCGCATCAAGCGCATGAACCCGCGCGCCCCGCAGACCAAGGTCAATTTCGGCGATGTGCCGCTTTCCGACGTGTTCGACCTGCGCGGCTTCAACCTGAACGCCAAGCTCGACATCGACCCGGAGTTCCTGAACGCCGAGGCCCACGATCACGCGCACCACGACCACGACCATGAGCACGACGAACACTGCGATCACCCGCACCACCATGTGCACGACGACGACGTGAAGTCCTTCGTGTTCCGCGCCGACAAGGCCTTCAACCCCGCCAAGCTCGAAGACTTCCTGGGCGCGATCGTGCAGGTCTACGGCCCGAAGATGCTGCGCTACAAGGGCGTGCTGAACATGAAAGGCAGCGATCGCAAGGTCATCTTCCAGGGCGTGCACCAGCTGATGGGCAGCGACCTCGGCCCGAAGTGGGCGCCGGGCGAGAAGAAGACAAGCAAGATGGTCTTCATCGGCCTCGACCTGCCGCGCGAAATCTTCCTGCAAGGCCTCGAAGGCTGCCTCGTCTGAGCCTTGCGACACGACCGGATGCCAGGCATGAATTTCAGGCGGCGAGCCACGGTGCAAGGTGGCTACAATCCGCGGCGGCCGAAGACCCGCCCCTGTGCACAGGGTATAACCGCCGTCGCGAGGAGAACGCTGTGAGCAAGACCCCGGCCCCGAAAGCGCCACCCAAGAAAACCGCCGCCGGCAAGGCCGCCACCGCCGCATCGGCTTCGGGCAAGGGTGCCAGGGCCAGCACCAAGGCCGGCGCGAAGTCCGGCGCCAAATCTGCGCCCAAGACCACCAAGACAGTCAAGGCCGCGGCGCCGGCGGCGAAGAAAGCCGTCGCCCCGCCGAAGAAGGCGGCGCCCGTGGCGGCGCGCGTCAAGCCGGCACCGGCGCCCGTCGCCGCGGCCAAGCCCGCGGTGGCGGCCAAGCCGCCGCCGATAAAGCCCGCACCGCCACCGGTTGTCGCGACTGTGGCCGGCCTGGCGCCGATGACGCCGCGCAAGTCCGGTCGCGGCGCCTCCAAGTACCCCGCGCCGGCGGTTCAGGCCCCGTTGCCGCCGCCGACCTCACGATTCGCCGACCGGTTTGCACCGCCGCGGCCCCCGACCCGACAGATGAACAACCTCGAACTCGACACCCCGCGCGAGAAGCAGAAATTCGATCCCAAGCTCGCCAACGCCTGGAAGTCCAAATCAGGTCGCGAGCTGAGCGAAGCCGAGATCCTGGCGATGCCGGAGCCGGAATACATGAACGACAAGCAGCTCGAGTTCTTCCGCGTCAGGTTGCAGACGCTGAAAGACGACCTGCTCAGCAATGCCGGCGAGACCACCGAGCACCTGCGCGAAGACACCTCGATCGTGCCCGACCCGGCCGACCGCGCGACCATCGAGGAAGAGCATGCGCTGGAACTGCGCACCCGCGATCGGGAGCGCAAGTTGCTCAAGAAGATTTCGCAATCGCTGCAGCGCATCGACGCGGGCGCCTACGGCTTCTGTGACGAAACCGGCGAACCCATCGGCCTGGGTCGCTTGATCGCCCGCCCCACCGCTACACTGTCCCTCGAAGCCCAGCAGCGGCGCGAACTCAAGCAGAAGATGTTCGGCGATTGAGCCCCTTCCGGCCTGCGGCGCGCGGGCCGGCCCTTGTAAAGAATCTCAGCCCAGGAGCCCACGGCCCCGCGACATGTCGGATTCGAAAGACACGACAAGCTTCTTCCGCAAGGTGGTCAAGTTCGTCGCCAACCCGACCACGGAGTGGGCCGAACTCGACACGCCCGCCGAGGAAGCGCGCGAGACCGAGTTCGCCAAGGGCGAGCTGAAGGCGATGATCGAGCGCAAGCGGCGCAACGATTTCGTGCGCAAGCGCGAGTTCGACATGCTGCGCAAGGTGCGCCGCGAGGGGCTGACCAGCGAGCAACTCGCCGCGCTCGGCGGCTCGTCGCGCATCGACGACTCCGAAGCCAAGATGGTCGACAGCGGCGCCAAGGCCGAGATCGGGGTCAAGGCCAAGATCGACGAGATCGAGCAGCAGATGGTGGGCGACGCGTCCTACGCGCACAGCGGCGCGCGCCGCACGCCCGAGTTCTACAACGCGCCGACCGTCCCGGCCGCGATGGACGCGCGCTCGGTGCGCGCGTCCTCGCGCAGCCACTTCGACGGCGCGCAGGTCGACGACTTCATGGTCGAGCGCGCGCCGCCGATGGCGGTCTCGCCGGTCGTGATGGGCGCCGGCGTCTCGCCCTTGTCGCCGGTCAGGGCCGCGGCCGATCCGGTGCATGCGTCGGGCCGCGAGCTGACCGAGGTCGCGCACGACCCCGAACTCGACGAGGCGGTGATCGCGTTCGCGAACGCCGATTTCGAGCAATGCGAGCAGGCCCTGCTGGCACTGACCAGCCCCGGCGGCGCGCGCTCGCAGCACGCCGACACCTGGCTGGTGCTGTTCGACCTGTACCGCGCGATCGGCCAGCAGCACAAGTTCGAGAGCCTCGCGCTCGACTACGCGCAGCAGTTCGGCTGGTCCGCACCGCAATGGTTCTCGCTGCCCAAGCTCGTCGCCGAAGCGGCCAGCGAAGACCGGCCGCGCCGGCCGCGCATCGAGGGCCAGGTCGGCTGGGTCAGCCCGGATCACGTCGATGCCGACGCGGTGGCGAAGCTGGCCTCGGTCTCGCTGCAGATGCCGCTGCCCTGGGTGTTCGACTGGAGCGCGCTGCGCAGCATCGACGCCGAGGCCTGTGCGCGCCTGTCCGAACTGTTCCGCAACTGGATCGGCCAGGATCTGGACATGCGCTGGCTCGGCGGCGAGCGCCTGTTCACGGTGCTGGCCGAATCCGCGCCGACCGGCGTGCGCGATGCCGACCCGGCTTACTGGCAGGTGCGGCTCGACGCGCTGCGCATGACGAACCGCCCCGACCAGTTCGACGAGACGGCGATCGACTACTGCGTGACCTACGAAGTGTCGCCGCCCTCGTGGGAGCCGGCGCACTGCGAGGTGCGCATCAGCGGCACTGGTGCGACAACCTCGTCGCCGCCGCTGTCGATCGTCAGCGACGTGTCGACCACCTTCGTCGAATCGCGCCTGACCGAAGACACCGGGCTGGTGCAGGTCGGCACGGTCGAGTTGTCGGGCCAGCTCGTCGGCGACATTGGCCCGACCCTGAAGAAGATGGACGCCGAGCTCGGCCTGGCGACCATCGTCAACGTGTCGTGCGCGCGCCTGATCCGCGTCGACTTCATCGCCGCCGGCGACCTGCTGAACTGGGTGCTGGCGCGGCGCAGCGAGAACCGCAGCGTGCGCTTCATCGAGGCGCACCGCATGGTGGCGCTGTTCTTCGGTGCGATGGGCATCAACGAGCAC
>JANXZN010000286.1 GCA_025355545.1 Rhizobacter sp. | reverse complement strand
GCTCGCCGTGGATCGGCGTGCTGGTCGCCGCCGCGGCCGGCGCGCTGCTGGCGTTGTTGCACGGGCTGCTGTGCTCGCTGCCCAGAGTCAACGACGTGGCCACCGGCATCGCGCTGATGCTGCTCGGCACTGGCCTCGCGTTCTACCTCGGCAAGCCGCTGATCCAGCCGCAGGCCACGCAGCTGCCGCCGCTCGCGCTCGGCGCGTGGAGCAGCTCGGCGCTGTTCCAGTCCGCGCTCCAGGTCAACCCGCTGCTGCCGCTGGGCCTGCTGATGGCGGTCGCGCTCTACTGGGGCTTCGCGCACACGCGCTGGGGGCTGCTGGTGCGGCTCGCGGGCGACTCGGCGAGCGCGACCAAGGCGCTGGGCTACTCGGTCAACGGCATCCGCATCGCGGCCACCGCGGCCGGCGGCGCGATCGCCGGGCTCGGCGGCGCGTCGCTGACCCTGTTCTACCCGGGCAGCTGGAGCGAGGGGATCTCCAGCGGCCAGGGCCTGATCGCGGTGGCGCTGGTGATCTTCGCGCGCTGGAGCCCGCTGCGCTGCGTCGGCGCGGCGCTGCTGTTCGGCGGCGCCGGCGCGATCGGCCCGGCACTGCAGTCGATCGGCATCAGCGCCGGCTACAACCTGTTCAGCGCGGTGCCCTACGTGCTGACGCTGGTGATCCTGGTGATCAGCTGCCGGCCCGGCAAGGTGGCCGAAGGCAGCCCGGGCGAACTGTCGTCGGCACGGTGACGATCATGACCCACACCTTCATCAACGCCGGGCCCTACGCGTGGCCCTTCAACGGCGACCTGCGGTCGACGAACACCGCGCTCGTCGTGATCGACATGCAGACCGACTTCTGCGGCGTCGGCGGCTATGTCGACAAGATGGGCTACGACCTGGCGCTGACGCGTGCGCCGATCGCCCCGATCAAGACGCTGATGGGCCGCCTGCGCGGACTCGGGTTCCACATCATCCACACCCGCGAAGGGCATCGGCCGGATCTGTCGGACCTGCCGGCCAACAAGCGCTGGCGCTCGCGGCAGATCGGCACGGATGGCGTCGGCATCGGCGACCCGGGCCCGTGCGGGCGCATCCTGGTGCGCGGCGAGCCCGGCTGGCAGCTCATCGACGAGCTCGCGCCGCTGCCGGGCGAGGCGGTCATCAACAAACCCGGCAAGGGTTCGTTCTGCGCCACCGATCTCGAACTCATCCTGCGCACCCGCGGCATCGAGAATCTGCTGCTGGCCGGCATCACGACCGACGTGTGCGTGCACACGACGATGCGCGAGGCCAACGACCGCGGCTTCGAATGCCTGCTGCTCGCCGATTGCACCGCCGCCACCGACCACGCAAACCACCTCGCGGCGCTGAAGATGGTGACGATGCAGGGCGGCGTGTTCGGCGCGGTCGCAGCGTCGACGGCCGTGCTCGAAGGCCTGAACTGACATGACCGCGCCGCCAGCCCAGAAGCCGCCCTTCAGCGGTGCACTGACGCTCGAGACCGTCGAGCTGACCAAGCGATTCGGCAGCTTCACCGCGATGGACACGGTCAGCATGACGGTGGCCGCCGGTTCGGTGCACGCGCTGCTCGGCGAGAACGGCGCCGGCAAGAGCACGCTGGTCAAATGCGTGGCCGGCTCGCAGCGGCCCGAAGGCGGCGCGATCATGATCGACGGGCGCGAACACGACATCGCCACGCCGGTGGTCGCGCGCGCGCTCGGCATCGGCATGGTCTACCAGCACTTCACGCTCGCGCCGGGCATGAACGTGGCCGAGAACCTGCTGCTCGCCGGCGGCCGCACGCCGGCGTTGATCGACTGGAAGAAGGAACGCGCCGCGCTGCAGGCCTTTCTGCAAACCACGCCGTTCAAGCTCGACCTCGACGCGACGCCGGCGGGCCTCGCGGCCGGCGAGAAGCAGAAGCTCGAGCTGCTGAAACAGCTCTACCTGAAGCCGCGCCTGCTGATCCTTGACGAGCCGACCTCGGTGCTGACGCCGCAGGAGGCCGACGAGGTGCTCGCCTACGTGCGCGCAGTGGCGCGGCGCGGCGAGTGCACGGTGCTGATGATCACGCACAAGTTCCGCGAGGTGATGGCGTATGCCGACGAAGTGACGGTGCTGCGCCGCGGCAAGCGCGTGCACGGCGCGCAGGTCGCGCGCACGACGCCCGAGCAGCTCGCGCAGGCGATGATCGGCGACTCGGCGGCGAGCGCGTCGGCGAGCGTCGCCGAAGGCAGCGCCGCGCCGCGCGCCCCGACCGCGGCCGATGCGGTGGTCGCGCTGCAGGTCGAGGGCCTGAGCGCGATGGGCGACCGCGGCACGCTGGCCGTGCAGGGCCTGAGCCTGCAGGTGCGGCGCGGCGAAATCCTCGGCATCGCCGGCGTCTCGGGCAACGGCCAGCGCGAACTCGTCGAGGCGCTGGTCGGGCAGCGGCCGCGCACCGCCGGCACCGTGAAGGTGGTCGGCCAGCCGTATATGGCGAAGCGCGCCGAGAACCGCGCGCTGCAATTGCGCGCGCTGCCCGAGGAGCCGCTGCGCAATGCCTGCGTCGGCGCGCTGAGCGTGGCGCAGAACATGGCCTTGCGCGACTTCGACGAAGCGCCGCTGGCGCGCGGCGGCTGGCTGCCGGGATCACGATGGCTGCGCCACGCCGCGTGGCGCGAACGCGCGCGCGCCTGGATCACCGAATACGGCGTGAAGACGCGGGGCGAGAACGTGCCGATCGCGAGCCTCTCGGGCGGCAACGTGCAGCGCGCGGTGCTGGCGCGCGAACTCGCCGGCAGCATCAACGTGCTGATCGCCGCGAACCCGGTGTTCGGGCTGGACTTCGCGGCCGTCGCCGAGATCCACGCGCGCATCCTGCAGGTGCGCGCAAAGGGCGGCGCGGTGCTGCTGATCAGCGAAGACCTCGACGAACTGCTCGAGCTCTCGGACCGCATCGCGGTGATGAGCGAAGGCCGCATCGTGTTCGAGACGCCAGCCGCCGGCGCCGACCGGCGCGTGATCGGCGCGCACATGGGCGGCGGCGATCACGGCCAGGCGCTGCCGGAGGCCGCATGAGCGAACTGATCGAGATCTCGGCCACGCCGTTCCCGTATCCGTTCGCACCAGGCAAGACCGCGCTGGTCGTGATCGACATGCAGCGCGACTTCGTCGAGCCCGGCGGTTTCGGTGCCTCGCTCGGCAACGACGTGAGCTTGCTGCACAGCGCGATCGGGCCGATCGCGGCGCTGCTCGCCGCGTGGCGCGCGCACGGCTGGCCGATCGTGCACACGCGCGAGGCGCACCTTGCCGACCTGTCGGACTGCCCACCCGCGAAGCGCCTGCGCGGCGCGCCCAGCCTGCGCATCGGCGACCCGGGCGCGATGGGGCGGCTGCTGATCCGCGGCGAACCCGGCACGTCCATCATCCCGGCGCTGGCACCGCAGCGCGACGAACTCGTGATCGACAAGCCCGGCAAGGGCATGTTCTGGGCCACCGGATTGCACCGGATGCTGCAGGCGCTGGAAGTGACGCACCTGGTCTTCACCGGCGTCACGACCGAGGTCTGCGTGCAGACCTCGATGCGCGAGGCCAACGACCGCGGCTACACCTGCCTGCTGGTCGAGGACGGCACCGAGAGCTACTTTCCGGCCTTCAAGGCCGCGACCCTGGCGATGATCGTCGCCCAGGGCGCGATCATCGGCTGGCACACGCCGAGCGCGACCTTGCTGGCGGCGATCGACTCGGCGTGAAACCCCTTCGGGCGGCGCCAGCACCCGCTCGCGCAGCGCCGTTTCCATGTACTCGATGAGTTCGCGCAGCAGGCCGCCCTCGGAGCGGCAGACATGGCAATGGGTATTGTTGTGGTTGTCGCCGCGCACGGTCTTCACCTTGCCCCGACACTCGACCACGACGACATCGTCTTCGGCGATGAAGCGCAGCGCGCGGTTCGGGCAGGTGCTGGCGAACTGCGTGAACAGCGGCTTGAACAGCTCCCCGCGCACGGCCTGCTTGGCTTGTTGGTCTGTGCGGTCATGGCGCTTCTCCTGTCGGTGCCGGCGGCGAGCACGCGCATCCGCAAACTCGAGGACAGCATCGGCGCGAAGCTGTTGTTCCGCACCCCGCCGGGCATGACCTTGACGCCGCCCGGCCAGGCCTTCGTGCAGCACGCGCGCCTGGTGCTCGGCCAGCCGGAACGCCTGCGCGGCGATCTGCAGGAGTACGCGAAGGGCATCAAGAGGCACCTGCGGGTGTGGGCGAGCGCGACCGCGATGGGCGAGTTCCTGCCGCCGGTGCTGCAGACCTTGCCTGCGCCGGCACCCGGACGTCAACGTCGACCTGCGCGAGCGCCTCAGCCACGACATCGTGCGCTCGGTCGGCGAGGGTGCGATCGACATCGGCATCGGCATCGTCAGCGGCTACGAGCGCACCGAGGCGCTGGAGGTGGTCCCGTACCGGCGCGACCGGCTCGTGCTGCAGCGCATCTGCGACGACCTGCACAAGCGCCTGAAGCTGCGCATCGAGGTCAGCAGCTTCGAGGGCGCGTGCCGCATGGTCGAGGCCGGTGTCGGCGTCGGCGTGATGCCGGAATCGGCGGCGCGGCGCCACGCGCAGGCGATGCAGATCGGTATCGTCGCGCTCGCCGACGCCTGGTCGCTGCGCCAGCTGCATGTCTGCGTGCGCAGCCTGCAGGCGCTGCCGGGCTTCGCGGGCGACCTGGTCGAGGACGCGCGCTCGGCCTGATCGCGTCAGGCCGCGACGCCGAGGATCACGCTCGATGCCTTGAACACCGCGGTGGCGGCGCTGCCTTCGGCGATCGACAGCGCCGCCGCGCTCTGGTTCGTGATGACGGCGGCCACCGTGCCACCCCCCGGCAGCTGCAGCACGACCTCGGTGTTGACGGCGCCGGGCAGGACCCGTGTCACGGTGCCGGCGAGCTGGTTGCGCGCCGACAGCCGGGCGCCGCCGGCGTCGGTCATCAGCAGGATCGACGCGGCCTTGACGAGCGCGAAGGCCTTCGCGCCGAGCTCCAGCCCGAGTTCGGTGCGACTCTCGCGCGTCACCGTGGCAATGATGTGCAGCCCGCCGATGACCTCGAGGTCGATCTCGTCGCTGATGGCGCCGCCGCGGATCGCGTGCACGGTGCCGGCGAACTGGTTTCGGGCGCTGGTCTTCATCGCGATGCTTTCCATCAGTGAGTAGTCGTCGGTCAATCCACCCGCCTGGCGGTTCAGGCGCGCGACGAAACGGGCGTGCTCCTGCCGGATCAGCTCGAAATTGCGCACCAGCTTCTCGCCCCGCGGCGTGAGCCGCGTGAAGCCCCCGCCCTTGCCGCCGACCCCACGCTCGAGCAGCGGCTCGCCGGCCAGGTTGCTCATGTCCTCGATCGCGTTCCAGGCGCCCTTGTAGCTCAGGCCCACGAGCTTGGCCGCCTGGGTGATCGAGCCGGCGCGCGCGATCTCGGCCAGCAGCGCGACGCGCCGGCTGCCCGCGAGGTTCTGGCCGTCGAGGTTCAGCCAGAGCTCGGCGCCGACGGTCAGCGTAGCGGCGGCCGCGGCCATCTCACACCACCTTCAATCGGGTCGACGCGCGCCGGGCCGCGCTGGTCGGCCGCTCGGCGATCGCGCCGTCGCGCAGGTACAGCGCCTCGTCGCCGAACCAGGCCAGGTCGTCGGGGTCGTGCGTGATCATCAGCACCGGAATGTCGATGCGCTGCAGCAGCTCGTCGAGCTCGGCGCGCATGCGCTCGCGCAGCTCGGGGTCGAGCGCCGAGAACGGCTCGTCGAGCAGCAGCGCGCGCGGCGAA
>JANXZN010000311.1 GCA_025355545.1 Rhizobacter sp. | reverse complement strand
GCCGAGCACAAGTCGCTGATCGCGCCCGAGTCGCGCATGATGCTCGAGGGCGTGATCCGCATGGCCGACATGACCGCCGGCGACGTGATGGTGCCGGCCGGCCGCATGGACCAGCTCGACATCGGCGCCGACTACGATGACTTGCTGCACGTCGTGATCGCCACCGGCCACTCGCGTTTTCCGGTCTACGACGGCAAGCGCGAGAACGTCATCGGCATCCTGATGGCCAAGGACCTGCTCAAGCTGCAGCGCTCGCCCGACCTGAACCTGCGCACCCTGCTGCGCCCGGCGGTGTTCGTGCCCGAGTCGAAGGGCCTGAACGAGCTGCTGCGCGACTTCCGCTCGAACCGCAACCACCTCGCGATCGTGATCGACGAGTTCGGCAGCACCGCCGGGCTGATCACGATCGAGGACGTGCTCGAAGAGATCGTCGGCGAGATCGAGGACGAGTTCGACGACAAGGACGGCGAGTCCGGCATCTACACGTTGGCCGACGGCAGCCAGCGCGTCGCCGGCGATGTCGACATCGTCAATGTCAACGAGGCCTTCGGCACCTTGCTGCCGAACGACGAGTTCGACAGCATCGGCGGCCTGGTCGCGCACGAGCTCGGCCGGGTGCCGCGGCGCGGCGAAGCGGTCACCGTCGGCGAACTGGTGTTTTCGGTGATGCTGACGCGCGGCGGCGCGGTGCGCTGGTTCAAGGTCACCCGCGCCGCCGAGCCCGGGGCGGACGACGCTTGACGCGTTCGTTGCGCCTGCCGCCGCTGGCGGGTTGTCTGCTCGCGGCGCTGCTCGGCGCCGGTCACAGCCTGGCGTTCGTCCACACCTGGGCCTGGCCGCTGCAGCTGGCCGTGGTCGCGGCGCTCGCGCGGCTGGCGGCGTCGAGCACGCCGCGGCGCGCGGCCGCGCTGGGCCTCGCGTTCGGCACCGCCTGGCTCGGGGCCGGCACCTGGTGGCTGTTCGTCAGCCTGCACACTTACGGCGGCCTGCCGGCGTGGCTGGCGGTGCTCGCGATCGCGCTGCTGAGCGCGTTTCTGTCGCTGTACCTGGCCGCGGCGCTGGCGGCGTTTGCACACTGGCGCAGCGGCGCCGCCGGGCACGACGCGCTGCTGTTCGGCGCGCTCTGGCTGCTCGCGGAACTGGCGCGCGGCGTGATCTTTACCGGCTTCCCGTGGATCGCGAGCGGCTACGCGCAGGTCGACGGCCCGCTGGCGGTGCTGGCGCCGTGGCTCGGCGTCTACGGCATCGGCTTCGCAGTCGCGGCCCTGGCTGCGTGGGGGGTGCTGGGCTGGCGCGGCGCGTGGCGCGAACGGGCGCTGCCGCTGGCCGCGGTGGGCATCGCGCTCGGTGCGGCGGCGCTGCTCGGCCCGGTGCCGTTCTCGCGGCCGAGCAGCCGCCTGACGGTCACGCTGCTGCAAGGTAACGTCGCGCAGGACGAGAAGTTCGCGGTCGAGCTGATGCCGCGCTCGCTCGAATGGACGCGTGAGCAGCTGCTGGAGGCGCACGGCGCGCTCGTGGTCGCGCCCGAAACCGTGATCCCGTTGCTGCCCGATCAACTCGACCCGGACTACTGGAAGACGATCACCGATCACTTCCAGCGCGGCGCGCAGGCCGTGCTGCTCGGCCTGCCGCTGGGCGACGAGCGCGTCGGCTACACCAACTCGGCCGTCGGCATCTCGGCCACGACCACCGCGCTGCCTGGTGGCTTCTACCGCTACGACAAGCACCATCTCGTGCCCTTCGGCGAGTTCGTCCCGACGGGCTTCCACTGGTTCACGCGGATGATGAACATCCCGCTCGGCGACTTCAATCGCGGGCCGGTCGGGCCGTCGAGTTTCGCGTTTCGCGGCGAGCGCATCGGCGCGAACATCTGCTACGAGGACCTGTTCGGCGAGGAGCTCGCGGCGCGCTTCGCCGACGAAGCCGACGCGCCGACGATGTTCGCGAACATCAGCAACATCGGCTGGTTCGGCGACACCATCGCTATCGCGCAGCACCTGGAGATCTCGCGCATGCGCACGCTCGAATTCCAGCGCCCGATGCTGCGCGCCACCAACACCGGCGCGACCGCCGTGATCGACCACACCGGCCGCGTCAGCGCGGCATTGCCGCGCTTCACGCAGGGCGTGCTCAACGCGCAGGTGCAGGGCCGCAGCGGGATGACGCCGTTCGCGGTGTGGGCCGCGCGCTTCGGGCTATGGCCGCTGTGGCTGTTCGGCGCGGCTGTTGTCGCGGCCTCGGGCCTGCGCCGGGCCGCTCCCAGGCGGCCCGGGCACCCCAAGGGCCACGAAGGGGCCCCGAGTGGCCACCGCAGTCGGGGGTGTCATTTCTAACCCGCATATTTCACGCATCGACCACTGTATGGCCTGATGGGCCATCTTGACGCTGTTTTCCGGGGTCAACGAGTGTCTTGACTGTCATTGCGTGACGCTCGGGGTGTATTGAGCGTGATCGGTCGATGAGAACCCC
>JANXZN010000289.1 GCA_025355545.1 Rhizobacter sp. | reverse complement strand
CGCCTCGATCGCACGTTCCCGGGCGATGTTGATGTCGCCCGAGTAGCCCATCACCGCGCACAGCTGGCCGCTCGCGAGGTCGTTGATGTAGCCGCTCGACGAGAACCGCGTGACGTAGGGTCGCACGCTCTTGAGCATCGCGGCCGCGGCCGGATAGTCGGCGGCGTTCGTGCTGTAGGCCGGCTTGCCGACGTACAGCATCGCCACCGGCAGCACCTCGGAGGCGGAGTCGAGGAAGTTGACGCCGCAGCCTTTCAGCTTGGCCGCGTACTTCGGGTCGAAGATCAGGCTCCAGGCGTTGTCGGGCATGGCCGTGCCGCCGAGCGCGGCCTTGACCTTCGCGGTGTTGATGCCCACCGTGACGTAGCCCCACAGCCAGTCGACCAGGTACTGGTTGCCGGGGTCGACGTTGGCGAGCTGCTCGAGCAGGCCCCGGTCGAGGTTGCCCCAGTTCGGAAGCCGGGATTTGTCGAGCTTCTGCAGCAGGCCGCCGGCGATCTGCGTCTTCGCGAAATGCGAGCCGGGCACGACGATGTCGTAGCCGGTCTTGCCCGCCACCAGCTTGGCATGCAGGATCTCGTTCGCATCGTAGTTGTCGTAGTTGACCTTGATCCCGGTCTCTTTCTCGAAGTTCCGAACCGTGTCGTCGGCGATGTAGTCGGACCAGTTGTAGATGTTCAGCAGCTTGGGCTCGTCGGCGGCGCGCGCGAGCGCGGCGCAGGCGGCGAGCGCGATCAGCAGGGCGGCGGTCTTCGGCTTCGACGTCATGGCAGACAGGCTCCTCGAGGTGTGGCGGGCGGAGAAACGCAAATGCTAGCGGCAAACCCTGGCGCGCCCGGATTTTGCTTGCCCGGGGTTCGATCCCGAAGGCATGATCCGTACCCGTTTTCGATCGCTTCCGTCACACAAGGAACACCCATGCGCATGAACGCCCTCAAGACACTCCCGCTGCTGACGCTGCTGGCCCCGATGTTCGCACTGGCCCAGGCCGGCGGCACGCTCGACAAGGTCAAGCAGTCGGGCGCGATCACGCTGGCCTACCGCGAGTCGTCGATCCCGTTCTCGTACCTCGACGACAAGGCGCAGCCGGTCGGCTTCGCGCACGAGATCTGCCTGAAGATCGTCGACGAGGTGAAGAAGGCCACCGGCCACACCGACCTGAAGGTCAACCTGCAATCGGTGACTTCGGCGAACCGCATCCCGCTGCTGCAGAACGGCACCATCGACATCGAATGCGGCTCGACCACCAACAACAGCGAGCGCGGCAAGCAGGTGCAGTTCGCGACCAACTACTTCTACACCGGCACCAGGTTCCTCGTGAAGACCGGCACGCAGATCAAGTCGATCGACGACCTGAAGGGCAAGACCATCGTGTCGACCAGCGGCACCACCAACTACAAGATCCTGCGCAACCTGAACGAGGAAAAGAAGCTCGGCATCGACCTGCTCGCCGCGAAAGACCACGCCGAGTCGGCGCTGATGGTCGAGTCGGGCCGCGCGGTCGCGTTCGGCATGGACGACATCCTGCTGTACGGCCTGCGCGCCAGCGCCCAGAACCCGGCCTCGCTCGCGGTCGTCGGCGAGCCGATCCAGGTCGAGCCCTACGCGATCATGATTCGCCTGAACGACCCGGCCTTCAAGAAGCTGGTCGACGACACGCTGGCCAACCTGATGAAGAGCGGCGAGTTCACGAAGCTGTACGCCAGGTGGTTCCAGTCGCCGATCCCGCCCAAGGGCATCAACCTGAACGCGCCGATGAGCCAGGAGCTGGTCGACAACATGAAGGCGCTCAGCGACAAGCCGGCGACCTGATCGCAGACGCGCTGCCCGCGCGGCGCTACGCTGCGCGGATGGCGGATGTGACGATCACCCCGGCGCACCGGAGCCGCCTGCGCGAGGCCTGCCGCTCGGCCGGCTGGCCGTGCCGGGACGCGCTCGAACTCGAGCTGCTCGCGGAGTACCTGCAGCACAACCGCGCGCGACGCGACGCGCACGAACTGCTGGTCGAGCGCGTCGCCCGCGAGACGACGCGCGCCGGGCGCATCGCGTGGCGCGGCTCGAGCCTGCGCGCCAAGGTCGCCGAGGCCTGGGCGCTCGCGATGCCGGACGTCTTCTCGATCCGCCACACCAGCGTCGAGGCCTACCTGGAACCGGTGGTGCACGAGATCAAGGTGAATCGCGCCGACCTGCTGTCGGACCTGCGCAGTGCGCGCAAGCGCGCCGCCTACCTGCAGCTCGGCAGCGAGTGCGGGTGCGTGATCCGCGCCGGCATCGCCGGGCCGGCAGAGATCCCGGGCGAGTGCGGCGTGCTGGTCGCCTGCGGCGGCCGCTCGGCGTCGCGCGCCCCGCGCCGAAGCGGGCGATGCGGATGCCCTTCGGCCTGTGGATGGCGCTCGCCCGGGCCACGCCCCTGGGACGGTGGCGGCTCGAAGACGCGCAGGGCCAACTCGGCGACACTTCCGGGTTCACGCCCGACCCCTGACCCGGATGCCCCCCGCGCTCGACGCCACCGCCGCCACCGTGCCCGCCATGGCCGCCCCTGATCGCGCGCGCCAGGCGTTGTGGGCCGCGATCGCGATGGTCGCGGTCTGGGGCACGAACTTCAGCGTGCAGAAGGCCGTCTTCACCGCGTTGTCGCCGGGCGGCTTCCTGTTCGCGCGCTACCTGATGATGCCGGTCGCCGCCACCGCGCTGCTGCTCTGGACCTTCGGCTGGAAGTGGCCCAGGCTGCCGCGCGCCGAGCTGTTCGCGCTGGCCAAGCTGGGCCTGACGGGGCACCTGCTGCACGTCGGCCTGGTGACCTACGGCATCCACTGGTCGACCGCGTTCTCGAGCTCGCTGATCCTGGCCTGCGGGCCGGTGTTCACCTTGCTGATTCTGCGCTGGCAGGGCCTCGAGCGGCTCACGCACGGCCAGGTCGCCGGCGTCGCGGTGGCCTGCGCGGGCGTGCTGGTGTTCCTGTCGGACAAGCTGCTCGGCGGCCACTGGCAGGCCAGTGGCGGCGACCTCACGCTGCTCGTCGCCGCATCGTTCTTCTCGTACTACACCGTCAGCGCGAAGCCGCTGATCGAACGCCACGGCGGCGTCACCGTGATGGCCTACGCGACCTTGCTCGGCAGCGGCCCGGTCGTGTTGCTGAGCCTGCCGGCCGGGCTGGCGGTCGACTGGAGCGAGGTCCGCCCCGCGATCTGGCTGGGCCTGTGCTACGCGGTGCTGATCTCGGCCTTCCTCGGCTGGCTGGTCTGGGGCTGGGTCAACGCGGTGCGCGGCGTCGCGCGCAGCGCCCCGCTGATGTACCTGATGCCGCCGGTGGCCGGCCTCGTCGCGTGGGCGATGACCGGCGAGCGCTACACCGGCGCCAAGCTCGCCGGCGCGGCCCTGACGCTCGCGGGGGTGGCGGTGGCGCAGTACGCTTCGCACCGACCCGACGACCCGGTGCGCGAGGCGCCCGCGCCGGTCGACTGATGCCTTTTTCTACACTGCGCTTTTCGAGGACTCCTTGCCCATGTTCACCCCGCCTCAACACGCGCTGACCGCCCTCGCACTGGTCACTCTGCTCGCGGCCTGCTCGAAGCCGGCCGAGGTGGCCGCACCGGCAGTGGCCGCTCCCGCCGCCCCGCGGGCGCCGGTTGCCGCGGCGGCGCCTGCCGATCACGCGGAATCCGGCATCGCCTGGAAGCAGGCGTCGAGCGACGCCGATGTCGACGCCGCGTTCGCGCAGGCGAAGGCCGAGACCAAGCCGGTGTTCGTCTACTGGGGCGCGAAGTGGTGCCCGCCGTGCAACCAGGTCAAGGCGACGCTGTTCAATCGCCAGGACTTCATCGAACGCTCGCGCGCCTTCGTGCCGGTCTACGTCGACGGCGACAGCCCGGGCGCGCAGAAACTCGGTGCGCGCTTCAAGGTCAGCGGCTACCCGACGATGCTGCTGTTCAACCAGCAGGGCGTCGAGATGACGCGACTGCCCGGCGAGGTCGAGGCCGAGCGCTATACGCAGGTGCTGACGCTTGGAATGAACGCGCTGCGGCCGGTCAAGGAAGTGCTCGTACAGGCCCTCTCTGATCCGAAGAAGGCCGGCGCCGCCGGCCTGACGCCGAACGACTGGCGCCTGCTAGCGTTCTATTCATGGGACACCGACCAGCAGCAGCTGGTGCCCAAGGCCGGCGTGCCCGCGCTGCTGAAGCAGCTCGCCGACGCCTGCCCGGCCGACCAGACCGAGATCGCGACCCGGCTGCGCCTGAAGGCGCTCGCCGCGGTCGACGACAAGGCCCCGGCCCGGCCCGACCCGGCGGCGCAGGCAACGCTGCTGACGGTGCTGGCCGACGCACCGGGCGCGCGCGCCCACATGGACGTGCTGAGCAACTACGCGACCGACATCACGCGCGCCCTCAGCGCCAAGGGGACACCGCAGCGCACCGAGCTGCTGGCGGCGTTCGACACCGCGCTGAAGCGCTTCGAGGCCGACGAGAGCTTGTCGCGCTCCGACCGGATGACGGCGCTGATCGCGCAGGTCGACCTCGCGACCATCGACGCGCCGAAGACCGAAGGCGCGAAGGCGGCCAAACCCAAGCTACCCGAGGCACTGCTCACCGACATCCGCGCGCAGACCGCGCGCGCAGACCGCGAGATCACCGACGGCTACGAGCGCCAGGCTGTCATCACCGCGGCGGCCTACCTGCTGGAGCGTGCCGGGCTCGGCGCCGAGTCCGACACATTGCTGAAGGCCAACCTCGCGAAGAGCCATTCGCCGTACTACCTGATGAGCGAGCTCGCCAGCAACGCGAAGGCGCGCGGCGACAAGACCGAAGCGCTGCGCTGGCACGAGCAGGCCTTCGACACGAGCGAGGGCCCGGCCACGCGCTTGCAGTGGGGCGCGAGCTACGTCAGCGCGCTGGTCGAGATGGCGCCGCAGGACGACGCCCGCATCGAGAAGGCGGCGGCGCAGCTGCTGACCGAGGCGGCCAGGCAGCCCGATGCCTTCTACGAGCGCAGCGGGCGCTCGCTGCAGCGTGTCGGAGCGAAGCTGCAGGGCTGGAACAAGGGCGGCGCGCACGCCGCCACGTTGAAGCGGCTGCAGGCGCAGCTCGACGGCGTCTGCGGCGCGCTCGATGCGAACGACCCGAAGCGCGCGAACTGCGCCGCGCTGCTCAAGCCCGCGCCCAAGCAGACCGCGTGATCGGCCGCCGCCGGGGCGGGGTAAATCAGAGCCGATCGGCACGGCGCTTGCCTTAGCATGCGCGCCATGCCGAAACACCCTGCATCGCCCGATGAGCGGAGCTTCAGCGCCCAGCGCCGCAGGGCGCTGTCGCTGGCGGCGACGGCGCTCGGCGCTCGGGTTCTGCCTGGCTTCGCGGCCGAGACCGGCGGCGACGCGGTCGACGCTGCCGGCCCGGTCGTGGGCGCATGGACCCACGCCTATGCCTCGTTCGGCCGCCCCAAGTACCCGCGCAACTTCGACCATTTCGAGTACGCGAACCCCGCCGCGCCGAAGGGCGGCACGCTGTACCTGCGCAACCCCGACCGGCGCACCAGCTTCGACAAGTTCAACAACTTCACGCTGAAGGGCGCGGCACCCGCGGGCCTGACGATTTTCATGGTGGAGACGCTGGCGATCTGGTCGGGCGACGAGCCGCAGACCATGTACGGCCTGCTCGCCGAGGAGATGCTGATCGCGCCCGACAAGTCGTCGATGACGATCCGGCTGCACCCGAAGGCACGCTTCTACAACGGCGACCCGGTGACCGCGGCCGACGTCAAGTACAGCTTCGACTCGCAATCGGGCAAGTTCGCGTCGCCGACCTTGCAGAGTCAGTACGCCAGCGTCTCGGCGGCGGTCGTGCTCGATGCGCGCACGCTGCGCTTCGACCTGAAGGACCGCACCACCGACACGCTGTTCCTGGTCGGCAGCCTGAGCATCTTCTCGGCCAAGTGGGCGCTCGGCGCCGACGGCAAACCCAAGCAGTTCGACCAAATCATCACCGAGTATCCGATCAGCAGCGGGCCGTACACGATCGCGCTGGCCGATTCGGGCCGGCGCATCGAATTCAAGCGCAACCCCGACTACTGGGCGCGTGAGCTGCCGGTGCGCCGCGGCTTCTTCAACTTCGACCGCGTCGTCTACCGCTACTACAAGGACAACGATGTCGCGCGGGAGGCCTTCAAGGCCGGCGAGTTCGACCTGCTGAAGGAGTACAGCGCACGCAGCTGGGTGCGCCAGCACGCGGGGCCGAAGTGGGACGACGGCCGGATCATCAAGGACCCATTCCCGACCGCCTTCGGCGAAGGGCAGCAGGCCTTCGACCTGAACCTGCGGCGCCCGAAGTTCCAGGACATCCGCGTGCGCGAGGCCGTCACGCTGAGCTACGACTTCGAGATGACGGTGAATCGCTACCGCGAGTACACGCGCGGCGACAGCATGTTCAGCAACACCGACTTCGCGGCCCAGGGTCTGCCGTCGCCGGCCGAGTTGAAGCTGCTCGAACCGTTTCGCAACGAGCTGCCGATCACCGTGTTCGGCCCGGCGTTCGTGGCGCCGCGAACCAACGGTGACCCGGTCAAACTGCGCCAGAACCTGCTGAAGGCGCGCGAGCTGTTCAACGCCGCCGGCTGGAAGCTGGCCGCGGACGGGCGCCTGCGCAACCCCGCCGGCGAGGCCTTTGAGGTCGAGTACATGCGCCCCGGCGAGGGCAGCAACAATCTGCCGGAGTGGCAGCAGAACCTCGAAAAGCTCGGCGGCCGGCTGAAGTTTCGCGACGTGGACTTCGCGCTCTTTCAGCGCCGCCTGCAGGAGTACGACTTCGAGATGGTCGCGATCGTCGAGGGCAAGTTCACGCTGCCGCCGGTGGCCGACCTGATCAGCCTGTACGGCTCGAAGTCGGCCGACGAGAAGGGCAACAGCAATTACCGCGGCGTCAAGAGCGCGGCCGTCGACAGCCTGCTCAAGGCCATGGCCGACGCGACCACGATCGACGAGCTGCGCACCGCGAGCCGCGCGCTGGACCGGGTCGTGATGTGGAACCACTGGCAGGTGCCGGGCTACTACACCGCGAACGAGCGCGCCTCGTACTGGAACCGCTTCGGCAAGCCGGCGCTGCGGCCGAAGTACTACACCGTCGAAAGCCCCAGCGACCCGCAACCCGCCTGGCCGATCACGACCTGGTGGATCAAGACCACGGCCGCGAAGTGACGGCGAATCCGAAAGCGCAACCATGCTGATCTACCTGCTCAAACGCATCCTGCTGATGGTGCCCACGCTGTTCGGTGCGCTGGCGATCACCTTTGTCGTGATCCAGTTCGTGCCCGGCGGCCCGGTCGAGCAGTTGATGGCCGAGGCGCGCGCCAACCAGCGCGGCGGGGGCGAGGGCGGGTATCGCGCTTCACGCGACAACGACGCCAAACAGATCGCGGCGCTGAAGAAGCAGTACGGCTTCGACAAGCCCGCGCACGTGCGCTTCGTCGAGATGATCGGCAACTTCCTGCGCTTCGACCTGGGCCGCAGCTTCCTGCAGAACAAGGACGTGTGGACGCTGATCAAGGAGAAGCTGCCGGTCTCGATCAGCCTGGGGCTGTGGACCTTCCTGTTCACCTACCTGATCTCGATCCCGCTCGGCGTCGTGAAGGCGGTGCGCGAAGGCACGCGCTTCGACGCGCTGACCTCGCTGGTGGTGCTGATCGGCTACGCGATCCCGGGTTTCGTGCTGGGCCTGTTCCTGATCGTGCTGTTCGCCGGCGGCACGTTCTGGGAGCTGTTCCCGCTGCGCGGCCTGACCTCGGACAACTGGGCCGAGCTCGCCTGGCCGGCGCGCATCACCGACTACTTCTGGCACATCACGCTGCCGCTGATCTGCATGGTGATCGGCAGTTTCGCGATCGTGACGATGCTGACCAAGAACACCTTCGTCGAAGAGATGCGCAAGCAGTACGTGCTGGTGGCGCGCGCCAAGGGCCTGTCGCAGAAGCGGGTGCTGTTCAAGCACATCTTCCGCAATGCGCTGATCCCGCTGATCACCGGCTTCCCGGCCGCGTTCGTCGGCGCGTTCTTCGCCGGCTCGGTGCTGATCGAAACGCTGTTCTCGCTCGACGGCCTGGGCCTGCTGTCGTACGAATCGGTGGTGCGACGCGACTATCCCGTCGTGCTCGGTTCGCTCTACCTGTTCACGCTGATCGGGCTGGTCGTCAAGCTGATCGCCGACCTGCTGTACGTGCTGGTCGATCCGCGCGTGCAGTTCACCAGCGTGGGCAAATGATGGCGAACGATACGACCATCGACGCGGCGACGGGCCCGGCGCCGGGCCGCCCCCAGGCGGGCCCGCGTCCGCTAGAGGGATCGGTCGACGCACGCGTCGGCCGAGGGGCTCCACTCTCGCCCAACCAGCGCGCCTGGGCACGCTTCAAGCGCAACCGCCTGGGTTATCTCTCGCTCTGGATCTTCGTCGTGCTGCTGGTGCTCGCGACGCTGGCCGAGCTGATCAGCAACGACCGGCCGCTGCTGGCGCGCTACGACGGCAAGCTTTATTTCCCGCTGATCGACAACCCGCCCGAACGCCAGTTCGGCGGCGATTTCGGCACGCCCACCGACTGGAAGGACCCGTTGATCCGCGCCCAGTTCGCCAGGCCCGGCAACTGGGCCCTGTTCACGCTGAACGAACACTCGGACCAGTCGCAGGACTATTTCCAGAAAACACCGAGCCCCGCCGCACCGAGCGCCGACGACCTGCTGGGCACCGACGGCGACTCGCACGACATGGTCGCCAAGCTGATCTACGGCTTTCGCGTCAGCATCTGGTTCGCGTTCGCGCTGACGCTGGTGGGCACGGTGCTGGGCGTCATCGCCGGCGCGATCCAGGGCTATTTCGGCGGGCGCGTCGACCTGTTCCTGCAGCGCATCTTCGAGATCTGGGGCGCGGTGCCGGAGCTGTACCTGCTGATCATCTTCGCGTCGATCTTCGAGCCCTCGCTGCTGCTGCTGTTGCTGCTGCTGTCGCTGTGGGGCTGGCTCGGGCTGTCGGACTACGTGCGCGCCGAGTTCCTGCGCAACCGCAACCTCGAGTACGTGAAGGCGGCGCGCGCGCTCGGCTTGTCGAACCGCCAGATCATCTGGCGCCACGTGCTGCCGAACTCGCTGATACCGGTGATCACCTTCCTGCCGTTTCGCATGAGCGGCGCGATCATCGCGCTGACCTCGCTCGATTTCCTCGGCCTGGGCGTGCCGCAGAACACACCCTCGCTGGGCGAGCTGCTGCGCCAGGGCAAGGCCAATCTCGATGCCTGGTGGATCATGTTCCCGACCTTCGCCGTGCTGGCGCTGACGATGCTGCTGCTGACCTTCATCGGCGACGCGCTCCGCGACGCCTTCGACACGCGCAAGTCATGAGCACGCCGAACCTCCTCGAAGTCGAGCACCTGACGGTGCGCTTCGACACCAGCACCGTCGTCAACGACGTGTCGTTCAACATCGCACCGGGCGAAAAATTTGCGCTGGTCGGCGAATCGGGCTCGGGCAAGTCGATCACCGCGCTGTCGGTGCTGCGGCTGGTCGATGCGGCCGTCACGAGCGGCGCGATCCGCTTTGAGGGCGAGGACCTGCTTAAGAAATCCGAGCGCCGGATGCGCGGCATCCGCGGCGCCGAGATCGCGATGATCTTCCAGGAGCCGATGACGGCGCTGAACCCGCTGTACACGGTGGGCAACCAGATCGGCGAGGTGCTGGAGCTGCACGAGGGCCTGCGCAAGAATCAGGCGCGCGCGCGCGCGATCGAGTTGCTCACGCGCACCGGCATCCCCGAGCCCGAGCGGCGAATCGATGCGTTCCCGCACCAGCTGTCGGGCGGTCAGCGCCAGCGCGCCATGATCGCGATGGCGCTGGCCTGCCGCCCCAAGCTGCTGATCTGCGACGAACCGACGACCGCGCTGGACGTGACGATCCAGGCGCAGATCCTCGCGCTGCTCGACGAGCTGCAGGCCGAGATGGGCATGGCGCTGCTGTTCATCACCCACGACCTGAACCTGGTGCGGCGCTTCACGCACCGTGTCGGCGTGATGGAGCGCGGCCGTCTCGTCGAGCTCGGCGCGACCGCCACGGTGTTCACGGCGCCGCAGCACGCCTACACGCGCAAGCTGCTGGCGAGCCGGCCGCTGCGCGTGGTGCAGCCGCTGCCGGCCGACGCGCCCATCCTGCTGGCCGGCGACGACATCGGCGTGAGCTTCGCGATCGCGCAAGGCTGGTTCACCAAGCGCGTGTTCGAGGCGGTGCGGCACGCGACGCTGCGGCTGAAGCGCGGCGAGACGCTGGGCATCGTCGGCGAGTCGGGCTCGGGCAAGACCACGCTCGGCATGGCACTGCTCGCACTGCAGCCGATCTCGGCCGGGCAGGTCGAGATGGGCGGCCGGCGCATCGACGACGCCGACCGCACGGTGCTGCGCGCGATGCGCAAGCGCATGCAGGTGGTGTTCCAGGACCCGTTCGCGTCGCTGAGCCCGCGCCTGACGGTCGGGCAGATCGTCGGCGAGGGCCTGGCGCTGCACCGGCCCGAGCTCAGCCGGTCGGCGCGCGACAAGCTGGTGCTGGACATGCTCGACGAGGTCGGCCTGAGCGAGGCCGAGGGCGTGGCCAACGTGCTGCAGCGCTACCCGCACGAGTTTTCGGGCGGCCAGCGCCAGCGCATCGCGATCGCGCGCGCGGTCGTGCTGCGCCCCGAGGTGCTGGTGCTGGACGAGCCGACCTCGGCGCTCGACGTCTCGGTGCAGCAGCAGGTGCTGGCGCTGCTCGCGCAGCTGCAGCGTCACTACGGCATGAGCTATGTGTTCATCAGCCACGACCTCGCGGTGGTGCGCGCGATGTCGCACCGCGTGATGGTGATGAAGAACGGCGACGTGATCGAGGAAGGCGAAGCGCTCGCGCTGTTCGACGCGCCGCGCGAGGAGTACACGAAGGCATTGCTGGCGGCGGCGCATTTGGGGTGAGAGTGCGCGACGGGTTCGCGGTCAGATCGATTGACGTGACCGAAGGTCAGGGCGGGCGTGGCGTGCCGTGCCGGCCGGACGAAGATGGTCGAACATTGCCCCAATGGCAGTCACTCGATTGCATTCAACGCGCTCTCTTTCGGAGCCAGGTCGTGGGTGCTTGGTTGAGCACTGGGCTCGGGAATGCCGGCCTTTGTCCGAATGACCCTAGAGACGGCAGTAGGTCATAGCGAACCAAGCGTAGCGCCAGCACTCGCGCGGGCTGGGGCCGGTCGGGCACACTCACCGCATGGGTGAAGCCAAGATCAAGGCGCGCACGCAGGTGGCGCGGGCCGTGGACACG
>JANXZN010000288.1 GCA_025355545.1 Rhizobacter sp. | reverse complement strand
CGAATGCCGGGTCTGGGTCGCTATGCAGAGCTCTGCATAGCGACCCAGACCCGGCATTCGACCCCAGCAATTCCTCGGCGCAGAGCGGCCGCTACTCGGGGATCCGGCTCGCCAGATTGTGGAAACGCCGATTCACCGTGATCTGCCCCTGAGTCACCGAGCTGTGAGTGACCCGACGAACTGCTGCAAACGCGCGCGGTTCTGCAGGTGTGCGGCTCTCACGGCTTCGCGCACCGAGGCCGTGTGTCTCAGGGGCGGTCCACCGCGATCAGCAGCAGACCGATGGCAATGAACATGGCCAGAATCCCGTGTCGTCCTGTCCTCGCGCCGGATCCCCAATTGCTTGATCAGCCGCGACAGGTAGGGCTGGGTTACGCCAAGCCGCTCGGCTGCCCGTGTGTGATGGGACGGTGTCGTGGCGCACTCGCAGGTGACTCTGAAAGTCGGCTTCACTCTCGAGTAGCGTCCCGTCGGGCGTCCGGTTCGAGACGCCGGTGATCGGGCTCATCGCGCCGTCGCACCCCAAGCCGCCGCGATGGTTGTGCTGGATCAGAAAGACACCGGTGGCCCGGTCCACGCATCGGTCAACGGTCGGGCCCGTGCGAGCGCGTCCGAAGCGTCGCACCAGCCTTCGCAGGCGTTGCGCCCGGGCCGACGTCGCCAGAGATTCAGCAGCCCCTTGCACTTCGCATAGAAGTGGAAGAAACGCAGCACGTTGCGGTATTCGGCCGGGCTCGGCGGGTGGTCACTGCAGATCAGCTTGTCGTCCGACATGCCGCGGTCCGTCAACGTGACCGCATCCCACGCCTTGACGTGTACGCGCGTGCCCAAGCGCAAGCGCGGCCCGAGCACCAGCGCGTCGAGCAGATCGCCCTCGAGCCCCAGGAGAGTCGGCACTGCGCCGTAGTTGAACGGGCATGGCAGGGGCGAAACGAAGTCGATGCTGCCGCTCGATCCGCGCTTGAGAAAACTGCCTCGCGGCACCTCGATCACGACCTCGACTTCGGGCGGCTCCGAAGAAGCGTTGCCGGCGGGCGCGAGGGCGAAGTGGGGATCCTTCATCGCCCGAGCCTACTCCCGGCAGGGCAAGATCGAGCAGCGTTGCATGGGCGGCGAGCCACATGAAATGATCGGGCATGCAGCTGACACCCGAGAACCTCCAACGATTCGCCGCGCGCACGCTGGCGCACTACGACCAGCACGCACAGGCCTACCGGGAAGGCACGCGCGATCACGACGTGCGCCAGAACATCACCGCGCTGCTTCAGTCCATCGAGACGGTGCCGCCGTTCGAACTGCTGGACTTCGGATGCGGACCCGGGCGCGACCTCAAGACGTTCAAGGCGCTCGGGCATCGCGCGACCGGCCTCGAGGGGGCGCCGCAGTTGGCCGCGATGGCACGAGCGCACAGCGGATGTGCGGTGCTCGAGCAGAGTTTCCTCGCGCTGGATTTGCCAGGCGGCCACTTCGACGGCGTGTTCGCCAACGCCGTGCTGTTCCATGTCCCCAGCCAGGAACTGCCGCGCGTGCTCAGAGAGCTGCACTCGACGCTGAAGCCGGGCGGCGTGCTCTTCAGCTCGAATCCCCGCGGCGACGGTCAAGAGGGCTGGAACGGCGACCGTTATGGTGCCTTCCACGATTGGGAGGCTTGGCGCGGCTACATGACCGCTGCCGGATTCGTGGAGCTGACTCACTACTATCGTCCGACGGGCGTGCCGCTCGAACAGCAGCCTTGGTTGGCCAGTGTGTGGCGAAAACCGATGCGTTGAGCTGTAGGCCGCTGCCAAGAGCCACCGTTATGAGCTTCCGAGCGGCGCACAATGGCGTGCGCCGGCCTCCCCGGTGACGCAGTTCCTTGAGGGGAGGATCGGCGTCGCGTCGATTCAACCTAGAGACGGCAGTAGGTCATAGCGAACCAAGCGTAGCGCCAGCACTCGCGCGGGCTGGGGCCGGTCGGGCACACTCACCGCATGGGTGAAGCCAAGATCAAGGCGCGCACGCAGGTGGCGCGGGCCGTGGACAC
>JANXZN010000287.1 GCA_025355545.1 Rhizobacter sp. | reverse complement strand
GGGGTTCTTGCCGACCGATCACGCTCCACACCCCCCGAGCGCCACGCAATGACAGTCAAGACACTCGTTGACCCCGGAAAACAGCGTCAAGATGGCCCATCAGGCCATACAGTGGTCGATGCGTGAAATATGCGGGCTAGCAGCCCAGCCCCGAAGCTGAACACCATGCCAACCAGGCTGGGCATCACCAGCGGCCACAGCCCGGCGGTCTGCGCGGCGCTGACGGCCGCCGGCGCCTTGTAGAGCCGGTAGGCTTCTTTGACGATCACGGCCGGCGTCAACACGACCGCAAGCGCAAAACTGAATTCCTCGGCACGACGCCGGGCCACGCCCAGTGCAAGGCCGGTCGAGATGGTGGCCCCTGATCGCGACAGGCCTCGAAACGGCAAGCAGATGCCCTGGACCGCACCGATCCAGACGGCGCTGCGGGTCGACAGCTCACCCCCTTGCTGTTGACCACGACGAGACGAATACAGGATCAGCAGCCCGGCCGTCGCCAGGCCGGCGGCCATGATCTTCGCGTTGCCGAACAGGTGCTCGATCTCGAAGCCAGCGGAATCCTTGGCCACGATCGTCTTGATGACCTGCAGCAATGTCAGGCCGACGATAGCGGTTGCCACGGTGGCGAGGGCCACGAGCAGACCGCTGCGCCGAAACTCGGGTGCCGAGGCGAAGTATGTCGCCCGCCAAGAGTTCCAAAAGTAGACGATCACGGCGAACATCGTGCCGGTGTGCAGCATCACCAGCAGCATCGTCATTTCCGGAGCTGTCGGGTCCAGTCCGAGCAGCTTCTCTGCCATGATGACATGGGCTGAACTCGACACCGGGAGCAGTTCGCACAGGCCTTGCACCAGCGCCAGGATCAGCACATTCAACAGGTCCATCGCGGGCCTACATCCCACCCGAGTAGAAAAACTCCTCGCGAACGATCTTCCCATTCTCGACGGTGAAGAGGCCGACCTCGTCCATCTTCATTCGTTGGCCCGATGGCTTGTTTGTCACGTCGTATTGAAAGCCGACGATGAACCGGTTGCCATGCGGCCAGGGCCCGGTGATCGAGGCGTTGTGGATCTCGTGATTGGCCTGCCACCATTCGCCTTTTGCCTTGATCGCAGTCAAGCCCTTGGCCTCTTGCTGCATGCCAGGTGGCGCGAACGCTTCGACGCTCACGGCGTCGGTCGCGTACAGGGATTTCGCTTCGTCGCTCTTTCCTTGCTTGCAGAGTTCAACGAGTCGGTGCGCAATTTCGAGGGCGTTCATGTCGTCTCCAATTGAGTGAGAGTCGAGGCATTGGCGCCTCGGACTGAAAGTGTAGACGCGCATGGTCGCGATCGTGTGACACTCCATAACTCGAACATCGCTGGTCGCAGTTCGGGTCAATTGCTGCCAGACAACCGGCTGCTCTCGGAACGCCTTGCTCGGCTTGACCAGTCCAACGATGTGGTCGAAGTAGGACGACCTCGCGTCAGCGGAGTTGCGCCATGTGTGTCCCGCCGCGTCCAGCGTGGCGGGCAAGTTGGGCAATGCAAAAGGAGCCATCGGCTGGTAACACCGCGCCATCGTGGAATTGTCGATGATTGGCGCATCGGCAACGATCAGGTGCAGGTGGTTCGGCTCCGATTGGCTCGCCACGTCGGTGAAGTAGTTGTCGCACAGGCTGTACTGCTGGGCGAAGGCCCAGTACGCGGGAATGTCGTGTTTGCCGTATTGCAGGCGGAGGCCGCCAGCTTGGGCCTGCGCTGCGAGCCAGGCTGCGTGGTCATGCAACGAATCGGCGATCTGGGGATCAGGCGCCTGGGGCAGTGTGGCACCCTCGGCCCCTGGAAACGTCCCGAAGTAGTTGTCGAAGGTGTGGTTTTCCTTGACGACGATGATGACGTGGTCGATCGGGTTCGTCATGCGAGTCTCCTGCGAGGTGTCGCACACGCTGAGAGCATGAGCCGATTTCGTGACAATCGATCGACGCGCCCGGCCGATTCCGAGCCGAATGTCGGCGCGCCGATCAACCGCCCAGCGCTGTCAGAAGCTTGCTGCCGATCGGCGAACCCCAGCCAGTGCATGCGTCCCATCCTGGCTTGGCCGAATAACTGCCGTTGTTGCCACTCACGATGTCGTTGAAGAGACCTCTGCCCGCCAGCGAGCCGTACAGCAACGGGTTCAGAAACCCGACCGGGTGGCCCAGCTTCTGATTCATCAGCGCAATCAACCCGGCCCACAGTGGCGCCACCGCGCTGGTGCCGCCGATCACCAGATTCTGGCCGTCGACACGCACCTGATATCCACTGGCCGGGTCGGCGTCACCCGCCACGTCGGGCACACCGCGGCCCGTCTGGCCAGCCGTGCCGGATACCGGTGGGACATGCGCGTTGTTCTGATAGGCAGGCAACGGAAAGAAGCCGCTGACGCCACCGCCGGTCGCGCTGCTGGTGGGATTGGCATTCCACACCACCTCAGAACTGATGGTCTGGCCCGATGCCGCAAGCTTGGTGCCGCCACACCCCAGCGCGAACGGGCTCGATGCCGGAAAGTCCACATGCGCCTTGCCATCGGTCACACCGTCTGACGAGCCGTTGTCCCCCGCCGCACAGCAGACCGTCACACCCATCGCGGCGGCGGCCTGGAAGGCTTGGTCGAACTGCGTCATCGCCTGCGCCGTCCAGTTCGATTCTGCGGAGCCCCAACTGATGGAAATGACCGATGGCTTGTTCACGCTGTCGTGCACGGCGCTCGTGACAGCATCCAGAAATCCCTGGTTGGTGTTCGGCGCGAAGTAGACGGCGATCACGGCCTTGGGAGCGATGGCTGCCGAGACCTCGATGTCGAGCATCACCTCGCCATCGGCGCTGTTGGCGTTGGTCGGGTGGTTGCGCCCGCCATCGATGCGAATGGCCTTGACGGTCGGCACCGGCAGCCCGAGGCCGGTGAAGTAGGCCTTGATGTCGCCCGGCTTGAAGCCGCCTCCAAGTTCCACGATGCCGATGCACTGCCCGCTGCCGTCCAGCCCGGCCGGGAAGCTGTACAGGCTCGCCAGTTGCGGCGGGGTGAAGGAGGCGCCCGCCGCGCGTGACACGGCGTCACCTTCGGGGCGTTGGCGCTGGAAGTGCGGGTTCGCCTGGGGTCGATCGTCCAGACCGAACACGCCTTCGACGATTTGGGCGAGGTCGGCCGGCACGCTGATCGAGCCCGTGCGCCCTCGGTACGTGCCGCCGTCGTGTTCGTATTGCTTCAAGGTCACGCCGAACGCGGCAGCCAGCGTGGTTGCGGTGCCGGACAGCACGACGCTGCACCGCGCCGCGCTCGATTCCACCACCGCGAGCTGATGCGCGGTCGCGAACGATGCGACCTTCGCGATGTCTTGTGGATCGGCGCCGTGGCTGGCGGCATATGCCTCGCGGCTCAGGTACTGGCGCTTCGCGGGTGGCCGGTCTTCGTGGGCGCCACCCTCGCTCAAGCCACGCGACGACGGCTTCGCGCGAATGCGAACGGTAACCTCGAAGCGCTCGTCGGGCGCCACATCGCCCGACACTTTGGCACCCGGCATCACGCTGCGTTCGCTGCCCGAGACGATGTGGCGGTTGGGCGTGGTAGACATGGCAGTTCCTCGATGGCTGGTGAGTCCGCGCCGGACTTCGGGCTCGAGGATGTCGAGGGCTGCCGGCAGCCCGTCAAAGCTCATTCTTGGATCGCGGGTCGGCTCTGCCTATCCCTATGTTGGGCAACAACCTTGTAAAGGATCGCTGCCCTGCGCGCCCCGGCGATTCAATCCTCGAAGTCGAAGCGCTCGGGGATGAGCCTGGCGTGGCCCACGCCGGACACCACGCCCAAGCGCAGCACCATCTCTTGGTTCACGTAGAGGACTGGCACCAAGAGGAGAAGCACCCACAGCAGGCTGGTGCCATAGTTTTGCCCGGCCTCGGTGTAGGTGTAGGTGCCGAAGGCGCCGGCGTCGTTGTCCCCGACCATGACGATGAGTCCTGGCCCCAGGATGGCAAGCAATGTCTTGACTCTCCCCGACCATCCGGCCCTCGGGGCGTCGTCGCCTAGGCGGATCGTGCCAAATGCGCCTTCGATGTCGCCAATGTGTGCGCTATCGAGAACAGCTTCGGCCGGAGCAGCGAGCCTGTCGCTTTGCGAGCTCTCATTCGGCAGGCTCTGCACTGTCATTGGCTTCTCCTGTGCAGAGATGTCACGGAAATGAAATATCCTGTCCAGTAGGATAGCATCGGTCCGGAATGAAAGACCATACACGCCATCCATCTCATCAAAACATTGTGGCCCGGCTGAAGCGCGCGCAAGGGCACCTGCTCGGCACCATCGCCATGATCGAAGCTGAGCGCAGCTGCGCCGATATTGCGCAGCAACTTCACGCCATCGAAAAGGCCATCACCAACGCCAAAAAGGCGCTCATCCACGACCACATCGATTTCTGTCTTGAGGCGCAACTGGACTCTGACCCCGCACCGGCGAAACGCGCGATCGCTGAAACGAAGCTGATCAGCAAGTACCTCTAGGCCGGTGCAAGCGCACCCGGCACACGTTGGTGGTGGCAGTGGTCAACGGCAACAAACTGATGAACCAAAAGCTCTCGTCACAAGCTCGGTGGCTTCTCTGGACGGCCCTTGTTGCAACTCTTGTTCCGAAGCTCGCCGAGGCGGCCTCCATCCCGGACGCACCAGCTTCTGGCCCCGCGCTGCCCGTCACTGTAAATTCGTCGCCGGCGAGCGGCCAAACGCCTGCGTTTGAGCAGTGGGCGCTTCATGGCCAGGTGACCAATGTGACGCAGTGGCATCGGCGCTTCAGATCGCCGTACAGCGGGCCCAACAGCCTGCAGGCCGATGGCCGCACGGAGGAAACCACGGATGTCACGTTGTACAGCGGCGTTCGCCTGTGGAGAAGTGCCGAGCTCTGGCTGAACCCGGAAGTCGATCAAGGCTTCGGGCTCGACAATACCGTCGGGGTAGCGGGGTTTCCGAGTGGCGAGGCTTACAAAATCGGTGCCAACAAGCCCTACTTGCGCCTGCCGAGAGCCTTCATTCGTCAAACGTTCGACTTAGGCGGAGAGCGCGCCCCGGTAGAAGCAGCGGCCAATCAACTGGGCGGAACCAAGGCGGCCGACAATCTCACCGTCACGATCGGCAAGTTCGGTGTGACCGACATCTTCGATGCCAACAGCTACGCGCACGATCCGCGGGTGGACCTTCTGAACTGGTCGATCATCGATGCTGGTTCGTTCGACTATGCGGCTGACGCCTGGGGATACACGTATGGGGCTGCAGCCGAATGGACGCAGGGCTCCAGAACTGTCCGTGGCGGCGTCTTTCAGCTTTCGAAGATCCCGAACGGCAAGATCACCGGCGTCGACTTCAGCCAATTCATGCTGATCGGTGAGCTGGAGCAGCGATACGACTGGCAAGGGGCAACCGGAAAGGTCAAGCTGCTTGGCTTCCTCAATCGAGGCCGGATGGCGAACTATCGCGACGCCGTACAGCTAGGCTTGGCCAACGGCACCGCTCCGGATGTCGTTGCCGTGCGCCGCTACAGCTCTCGCCCCGGCATCGGGCTCAACGTTGAACATGCGTTCACTTCGTCCCTGGGAGCGTTTGCGCGCGCAAGCGTCAACGACGGAACGAAGGAGGCATATGAATTCACCGAAATCAACAGGTCCCTGTCGGGCGGGATTTCGCTTAAGGGCTCGTCGTGGGGTCGGGGCGATGACACCGTTGCGATTGCGGGAGCGTTGAACGGCCTTTCTGGTGATGCGCGCGCTTATTTCGCGGCCGGCGGGACCGGCATTCTCATCGGTGATGGGCGGTTGAACTACGGCGCCGAAAAGATTGTCGAGGCGAACTACTCCGTTCGTCTCCACCCGCATCTGACGGTCGCGCTCGATTTCCAGCACGTCGTCAACCCGGCTTACAACAGGGATCGCGGTCCGGTGTCCATCTACGGAGTTCGAGCTCATGCGGATTTCTGAAGCATTCGCCTGGCAGGCTCGAGTAGCGTCGATAGCCCAGCCCTTCGCATTCCGGCTCCGCAAGCAGTTCTTCGCGCTGGTAGAACCGTGCTGTCTGAACGTCACAGTCATGGAACACACGAAGCAACTGTTGTCGATCAATTTGGCGAACCTCGTGCCGTCGCACCGCAATGTGCGTCGGCACTCGACCATGCAAGTCGAGGAACTGGCGGCGCTGATCGACGCGCAAGGGCTGTTGCACAACCTGGTCGTGACCGAGCAGGTGGTCGGTCGCGGCAAGGCACGGAAGCTGAAGTTCGCAGTCGCGGCGGGCGAGCGGCGGCGTCGGGCCCTGCTGCTGTTGCAGCAACGCGGCCGGCTCCCGAAGTCGCACGAGGTGCTGTGCGAACGGGTGCCATCGGCACGTGCTCTGGAGGTGAGCGTGGCCGAAAACAGCGGCCGTGAGGCACTCCACCCTGCCGACGAGTTCAGCGCAGGGCCAGAAAAACAAGAAATGAATCAACCTAGAGACGGCAGTAGGTCATAGCGAACCAAGCGTAGCGCCAGCACTCGCGCGGGCTGGGGCCGGTCGGGCACACTCACCGCATGGGTGAAGCCAAGATCAAGGCGCGCACGCAGGTGGCGCGGGCCGTGGACACG
>JANXZN010000285.1 GCA_025355545.1 Rhizobacter sp. | reverse complement strand
GCTGACCCTGAGCCTGTTCGTCTACGTCGCGACCGCGTTCACGGTGCAGATCCCGTGGGCCCGGGTGCTGCACGACCTGGTGCTGCCGCAGGTGATCCCCGACGAGGCGTTCTGGATGATGATCGTCGCGATCCTGGGTACCACGATCTCGCCCTACCTGTTCTTCTGGCAGGCCGCGCAGGAGGTCGAGGAAATGCGGCTGCACGGCGTCAAGGCCGGCGGCGAAACCACCCGCACGCTGAAGCGCGCGAAGCGCCGCATGCGCCTGGACACCGTGATCGGCATGGTGTTCTCGAACGGCATCGCGTTTTTCGTGATGCTGACCGGCGCGGTCGTGCTGCACACCGCCGGCATCACCGACGTGCAGAGCGCGTCGCAGGCGGCGCAGGCGCTGCGCCCGCTGGCCGGCGACCTCGCGTTCGCGCTGTTCGCGCTCGGCATCATCGCCACCGGGCTGCTCGCGGTGCCGGTGCTGGCGTCGTCGGCCGCTTACGCGGTGGCCGAGGCCTTCGACTGGCCCGAGGGGCTGGAGCGCCACTGGCGCGAGGCGAAAGGCTTCTACGCGATCATCGGCATCGCGACGATCGTCGGCACGGGCCTCGACTTCACGCCGATCGACCCGATGAAGGCGCTGTACTGGAGCGCCGTGGTCAACGGCGTGGTCGCGGTGCCGATCATGGTCGCGATGATGCTGCTGGCCGGCAACGCCAAGGTGATGGGCGGCTTGCCGGTGCGCCGAAAGACGCGCGTCCTCGGCTGGGGCGCGGTGCTGCTGATGACCGCGGCCGTGGGCATGATGATCCTCGACATCGTGCACTGACACCGCACGCTCGTGCCAACATCGTGGCGCCGGGCCGGTGCCAGCCGGCGCGACCCGTTGAAAGCCTGCCGACGATGGATGCCATGACCAAGCCGCCGCTGCCGCCCTTCGACGAAGCCGGTGCGCGCCAGAAGGTGCGGCTGGCCGAAGACGCCTGGAACTCGCGCGATCCCGACCGCGTCGTGCAGGTCTACACCGACGATACGCGCTGGCGCAACCGGGCCGAGTTTCCGGTCGGCCGCGAGCAGGTGCGCAGCTTCCTGCAGCGCAAATGGGCGAAGGAGCTCGACTACCGCCTGATCAAGGAACTGTGGGCCTTCGGCGGGCCGCGCATTGGCGTGCGCTTCGCCTACGAGTGGCACGACGATTCGGGCCGGTGGTTTCGCAGCTACGGCAACGAGAACTGGGAGTTCAACCCCCAGGGCCTGATGCAGCGCCGCTACGCCAGCATCAACGACCTGCCGATCGTCGCGGCCGAGCGCCTGTTCCACTGGCCGCTCGGCCGGCGCCCGGACGCGCACGCGAGCCTGAGCGAACTCGGGCTCTGAGCGCGGCGCCGCGCCGTTGCGCTCAGCCCGGCAGCTTCGCGGCCAGCAGGTCGACCTTCTCGATCTTCGGCGCTTCGGCGAGCAGCGCCGCGGCGTTCGCCATCAGCGCTGCCGCGATCGGGCCGTTGAGGTGCGCCTGGCGGCCGGTCTCGTCGGCGAACGCATCGAAGATGCCGAAGGTGGACGGGCCGAACTTCAGCGCGAACCACGCGGTGGTGCCGGATTCGGCGTTTGCCAGCGGCAACGCGCTGGCAAGGAAATCGGCGACCGCCGCCTCCTTGCCCGGCTTGGCTTCGAGGCGGAGGAACAGTGCGAGCTTGACCATGATGGTCTCCGTTGCGATTGAGGGGTGGCGAGGCCTGCAGTCTGGGCCTGTCGCGCCTCGAAAACGAGTGGCAGGAGCGACAACATTGATATCATTCCTGCCATGAGGTCAATGACATGAGATTGCACCTGCTCGTGCTCGATGGCGTGTTCGATCTCGGCCTCGCGGCACTCGCCGACACGCTGACGACCGCGAACGAACTCGCGCCCTCGTTGCCCGGCGCACCGGCGCCGATCGAGTTGAACCTGGTCGGCGTGCGCCGCCGCGTGCGCACCGCGCAGGGGCTGACGGTGCCGGTCGTGCCGGCCGAGCGCGTGGCCCAGCCCGACGTCGTGCTCGTGCCGGCGCTCGGCGCGAAGATGCCCGAGCCGCTCGCGGCGCGTCTCGCCCGCCCCGACGTCGCCGACGCGGTCGCGCTGCTGCAGCGCTGGTCGCGCGGCGCGGTGACGATGGGCGCGGCCTGCACCGGCACCTTCGTGCTGGCCGAGAGCGCGCTGCTCGACGGCCAGCGCGCGACCACCTCGTGGTGGCTCGCGCCAATGTTCCGCCAGCGCTACCCGCGAATCGCGCTCGACGAGTCGCGCATGCTGGTGAACTCGGCCGGCTTCACGACCGCCGGCGCGGCGATGGCGCACCTCGACCTGGCCTTGAGCGTGCTGCGCAGTCGCAGCCCGGCGCTGGCGGCGCTGGCGGCGCGCTACCTGCTGGTCGAGGCAAGAGGCTCGCAGGCCGAGTTCGTGATCCCGGACCACCTCGCGCACGCCGACCCGGTCGTCGAGCGCTTCGAGGGCTGGGCACGCCAGCGCCTTGCGCGCGGCTTTTCGCTCGCCGAGGCCGCGCGCGCGGTCGGCGCGAGCAAGCGCACGCTCGCGCGGCGGCTGCACGGCGTGCTCGGCAAGACGCCGCTGTCGTACTTCCAGGACCTGCGCGTCGAGCGCGCGCTGCACCTGCTGCGCACCGGCAGCGAGAGCGTCGACCAGATCGCCGCGCAGATCGGCTACGCCGACGGCGTGACCCTGCGCAGCCTGCTGCGACGCAAGCTCGGCAAGGGCGTGCGCGAACTGCGCGCACGCAGCTGACCGCGGGGTCGGCACCGGCAGGTGGCACGGCGATTGCACGTCGGCGCCCATGCTGCCCGCCGCCTCCCCACCGCCCGCCACCGACGCCGCACCGGCGGCTGCGACCGCAGGTCGGGAAATACGTCGACCTGGTCGGCCTGGCCGGTGCGATCGACAAGAAGCCGTCGGCGCCGTCGGGCGGCATGAAGCATCGGGTGGGCATCGCGCGGGCGTTCGCGATCGAGCCGAAGATGCTGCTGCTCGACGAACCCTTTGGCGCGCTCGACGCGCTGACCCGCGGCACGATCCAGGACGAACTGCTGCGCATCTGCGCGCAGACGCAGCAGGCCGTGTTCATGATCACGCACGACGCCGACGAGGCCATCCTGCTCGCCGACCGCATCCTGCTGATGAGCAACGGGCCGCAGGCACGCGTGGCCGAGATCGTGCGCAACACCATGCCCCGCGACCGGCAGCGCGCGAGCCTGCACCACGACCCGCAGTACTACCGCATCCGCAACCACCTGGTCGACTTCCTGGTCGCGCGCTCGAAGGAGCTGTCGCACGGCCGCGCGCCGGCGCAGCCGCCGGTGGTCGAGCCCGGCCGCGACGCCGACGAGCCCGGGCCGGCGGCCAGCAACGTGATCGCCCTCAAGGAGCGCAGCGCCTGAGCCGCGCCGTCCGAACCACCCACCCACCGACAGGAGACCGAGACCGTGAACCGAAACGACGTGACCGAGATGATCATCGAGGCCAAGGTGAAGAAGGGCCTGACCTGGGAAGGCGTGGCGAAGAAGGTCGGCCTCAGCAAGGAATGGGTGACCGCCGGCTGCCTGGGCCAGATGACCTTCGACGCGAAGCAGGCGAAGGTCGTCGCGAAGGTCTTCGGCCTGCCGGCCGAGGCCGAGAAGTGGCTGCAGCAGGTGCCGTACAAGGGCTCGCTGCCCACCAGCGTGCCGACCGATCCGCTGACCTACCGGTTCTACGAACTGATCAGCGTGTACGGCTCGACGTTCAAGGCCTTGATCCATGAGGAGTTCGGCGACGGGATCATGAGCGCGATCGACTTCAAGATGGACCTGAAGCGCGAGGCCGATCCAAAGGGGGACCGGGTGAACATCGTGATGTCGGGCAAGTTCCTTCCGTACAAGACGTATTGATAGCGAACACGCTGCGCGTGTCGTACCGATTCGCCGCGCTCAGGTCCGGTCGAGCTTGCGACTGAGCGCCAGCGCCGGCGGATGCGCCAGCGTCTGGTAGACGACGCAGTAGCGCTCGGTCAGGCGCAGCAGCGTGGCGAGTTGCTCGTCCGACGCATCGGTGTCGAGCGTGAAGCGCAGCCGGATCGCCTGGAAGCCGACCGGCGCCTCCTTGGACAGGCCCAGCGTGCCGCGGAAGTCGAGATCGCCTTCGGCCTCGAGCGAAGCGTCCCGCAGTTCGATGCCGAGCGCCGTGGCCACCGCATTGAGCGTCACGCCGGCGCAGGCCACCAGCGCCTCGAGCAGCATGTCGCCCGAACAGGCGGCCTGCCCGCTGCCACCGGTGGCGGGGTGCAGGCCGGCCACGATCAGCGCCCGGCCGGTCTCGACCTTGCAGCTGACGCCTTCGCCGAGCCGGCCCTGGGCGCGCAGCGTGATCAGCGCCGCGTCGGGGGCCGCGCGATAACGCTCCTTCAACGGCGCCTGGACGGCGCGCAAGTCATCGGCATTCATGGTGGACAGACCTCCTGAAGATGGCCGCATTTTGCCATCCGGCGGCCCGCGCCGCCGCGCCGACCCGGCGCGCTCAGGCGGCGAGCCGCGGCTGCCGCAAGCGCAGTGGCCGCCGCGTGGCCTGCAGCCGCGCGACGATGTCGCCGTCCAGGTGCTGCACCATGCGCAGTTCGGCGCCGGTTTCCAGCTCGACGCTCCAGCGGCCCGCGGCGGCCGGCGCGCCGTGCAGCGTGATCGGCATCGAACTGGTCTTCACGCGCAAGGGCACGGCGCCCGGCTCGAATCCCGGCTCATCGGCGCCGAGGACCGCGCCCGCGATGGCCCGCGCCTGGCGCGCGATCGGTTCGATGTAGCGCTGCGCGCGGCCGTCGATGCTGGTGCAGTCGCCGAGCGCGTGGATGTGCGGGTCGCTGCTGCGCAGCGTCGCGGTGTCGACCGTGATGCCGCCGTCGTCGACCGCCAGGCCGGCGCTGCGCGCGAGCCGGCCGGCGGGCTGCAGCCCGGTCGCGGCGATCACCTGATCGGCCTCGAAGCTCTGGCCGCAGGCGGTGGTCACGCAGACCATGCCGTCGAAGCGCTGCACCCGCGCGACCTGCACGTTGCCGACGAAGCGCAGCGGCAGGCCCCGCCACGCGTCGAGCAGGCGCTGCGACGCGCGCTCGGGCAGCTGCACCGCGAGCGGGCGCGGCTGCACGTCGAGCAGCGTGATGCCATGGCCCTCGAGCGCGAGGTCGTTCGCGAGCTCGCTGCCGACGAGGCCGGCGCCGACGATCAACACATGGCGCCGCCGCTCGCCGAGTGCCGCGCGCAGCCGCTGGTAGGACGTGAGGTCGTTGATGCGCCAGCACAGGTCCGGCGGCAACGCGGCCGGCGCGCGCGGCTCAGCGCCGTGCGCGAGCACGAGCGCGCGGTAGCGCAGTGTGCCGCGCGTGCTGTGCAGCCGGCGCGCGCCGGCGTCGATGTGGACGGCGTCGGTGTGCGCCAGCAGGCGCACGCGCCAGCGCGCCGCGGCCTGCGCGGCGGTCTCGCGCACCAGCGCCTCGGGCGCGATCGAGCGTGCGCAGGCGACCGACAGGGTCGGCTTGTCGTAGACATCGCCGGCACACGCGGTGACGAGCGTGATTGCAACCTGCGCGTCGCGCTCGCGCAGGGCCTGCACCATCTGCCAGCCGGCACGCCCGGCGCCGACGATGACGATGCCGGCGTCGTGGCGCAGCGCTGCGGGCGCCACGCGCCAGGAAGAAGACGCCGTGCGGCGCGGCAGCGGCGTCGCCTCGTGCGGCTCGAAGTCGGCCTTGGTCACGCCGCACAGCGGGCAGGCCCAGTCGTCGGGGATGTCCTCGAAGCGCGTGCCGGGCGCGAGGCCGCTGTCGGCGTCGCCCTTGGCTTCGTCGTAGACCAGCCCGCAGGCTTTGCAGATGAACTGCCGCCAGACGAGCGCGACCACGACCGCGCTCATTCGGCAAGCTCCGTGCTGCGCACTTCGGTCCATTCGCCTCGGGCCACGAAGAGGCCCCTTCGTGGCCCCAGGCGGCCCGACGCGCTCATGACAGCACCCCGCTCGCCGAGTACGGCGAGCGACCCTCCGGGAGGGTCGGGCCTTGCTTGGGGCGGCCCGGCGCTGCGGCCCGCGAAGAACAGGTTGACACCGGATGCCTCATGCCGGCAGCACCGGTTCACTCAGCCGCGCGATCTCTTTGCGCAGGTGCTTGATCGCCGGCGTGACGATCGCGACGAAGTGCGATTCGCGCACGCGCCGCTGCACCGGCGAGCTCATCAGGTAGCCGCGCGCGCCCTGATGCAGCAACGCAGATTGCGCGGCGCGCAGCGCGAGCTCGGAGGCATGCGCGCGCGCATCGAGCACGTCGATCAGAAACTCGGGCTCGGTGGCGAACGGCGTGCGCGCGAGCTGCAGCGTGCGCGCGGTCAGCGCGTCGAGCTCGGCCTGCAGCGCGTCGGGCCGGTCGTCGAGGTGTTCGTTGACGTGGCCGAGCTGGCGCTCGACCGCCCACATCGAATCGATCGCGCCCTGAGCGACGCCCAGGCCCATGCCGCTTTGCAGCAGCACGAACGCGGCGAGGATGCGGCCGACGAACGGGCGCACCGCGTCGGCGATCAAGTCGGCCGCGCCGATGAAGTGGTCGGTCAGGCGCACCGCCCAGGTGTTGGTGCCCTCCATCGCCGAGAACGACGGGCAGTTTCGCAACTCGACGCCGGGCGTGCCGCAGCGGACCATGAACATGATCTCGCGTGGGTCGGCGCCGCCCTCGACCACCGCGACGGCGCCGAAGTAATGGTCGGGTCCGAGGTTGCTGACCCACGGCAGGATGCCGTTGACGACGAAGCCGCCGGTCACCGGCCGCGCGCGCAGCAGCAGCGTCTCGATGCCGGCGAAGGTCTTCATCGGGTTGCTCATGCCGGTCGCACCGAGCGTGCGCGCGCTCGCGTGATCGAGCAGCGCCGTGCCCAGCAGCGCCGGGTTGCCCGACTCCTCCATGTACAGGCCGCAGGCATCGTGGCACCACATCATGAAGCCGGTCGCGCCGCACACGCGCGAGACCTCGGCGATGGCCTGGATCGCGCTAACGTAGTCGCGCTCGCCGCCGAGCGCCAGGTGGGCTCGGAACGCGCCCACGTCGCCGAGGCGCTGCAGCACCGCCAGCGGGTAGACGCCGCGGCGGTCGATATCGTCGGCGAGTTCGGCAAGTGCGCCGTCGGCGATTTCGCGCACCGCGGCCAGCATCGCCTCGGTGGCGGCGGGCGGCGGGGGCGATGGGCTGGGCGAGGACGGCGGACACGCGCGGGCTCCTTTTCTAGTGGGGCGCGCTCAGGCCAGCGCGATCTCGAACGGGATCGGGTTGCGCAGGCTGTTCGCCACCGGCGAATACAGGTTTGCCTGACGCACGATCTCGTCGAGCACTTCGCGCGGCGCGTCGCCCTCGACGACGACCTTGACGCGGATCGCCTGGAAGCCCATCTCCGGCGGCGCCTTCGGCGCGCCGCCGGCACCCCAGGCGGCCGGGTTACCGATGTCGCCCTCGAGAAAGATCTCGAGCTTGCTGAGCGTCACCTGCTTCCAGGTCGCGACCGCGGTGATGCCCACCGCGAGGCAGCCGCCCAGCCCCGACAGCACGATCTCGCCGGGCGCGGGCGCGGTGTCCTGCCCGAACAGGTGCGGCGGCTCGTCGACCACCACCGGCGCATGGTTGCCGACCTGGCTGAGCGAGCGGTACTGGCCCTCCATCACCGTGTGGACCTTGTTGGTGCCACGCGAGGCCGGGTTGTGGCGGCCCTTCTCGGCGAAGGCGAGCAGGCCGTCGCGGTCGATCGGGCGCAGCCGCGTCTTCACGGTGGTGGGGGTGTCGAGGGTGTCGGACATGGATCGTGTCTCCGTGCGAATGCAGTGGCTGCCGGCGCTCAGGCGGCCATCGCGAGCCTGGGCCTGGCCTCGGCGAACGGCAGGCCGCTCTCGATCGGCAGCGCCGGGTCTCGCGACCACTCGTTCCACGAGCCGAAGTACATGCGCACGTCGTCGAAGCCGGCCTGCTTCAGCGCCAGGAAGGTGTTGGACGCACGCGCGCCCTTGAAGCAGTAAACCTAGAGACGGCAGTAGGTCATAGCGAACCAAGCGTAGCGCCAGCACTCGCGCGGGCTGGGGCCGGTCGGGCACACTCACCGCATGGGTGAAGCCAAGATCAAGGCGCGCACGCAGGTGGCGCGGGCCGTGGACACG
>JANXZN010000284.1 GCA_025355545.1 Rhizobacter sp. | reverse complement strand
CGTGTCCACGGCCCGCGCCACCTGCGTGCGCGCCTTGATCTTGGCTTCACCCATGCGGTGAGTGTGCCCGACCGGCCCCAGCCCGCGCGAGTGCTGGCGCTACGCTTGGTTCGCTATGACCTACTGCCGTCTCTAGGTTTATATATTGAATGAGGGCGGTCCGCGATCCGCACGGCCGGTCGCCGAACGCTCACCGATTACTCTTGGGACGAAAGGACATTGACCGGGAACAAAGGGTTAACCCTATAATCACGGCATACCACCCTTCCAACCCTTCGAGACGCCACCATGAGCTACACCCTGCTGAATTCCAAGCCCACCCAGACCAACGAGGCATCCCCGCCGAGCGAGACCGTGCGCGAATTCGTCGCCGCGATGCCCATCGTGATGCTCGTGACTGCGGTCATCGCGGCATTCAAGGCGTCGCCCACTCCGGCGCGCGCCACCACATCACGGCAGTTTTCGAGCCGCTGAAACCCCGGCCCGGCCGGCGGCGGCGCGAGTGCCGCTAGGCCGCCCGGGCCTGTGCGCGATACGGGACGACGCGTTCGATCAGCGCCGCGCCCTCGCACAGCAGAAACTCCTTGAACGCCTGCGCCACCGGCGCCAGGCGCTTGGTGCGGCGGTGCACGACGTACCAGTTCAGCATCAGCGGGAAGCCCTCGACGTCGAGCACGCACAACGCGCCGTCGCGAAGCTCGTGGCTGATCGTGTGCGCCGACAGGAAGCTGATGCCCATGCCGGCGACCACCGCCTGCTTGATGGTCTCGGTGCTGCAGATCTCCATCGCGACGTTTACGTCGGCCAGATCCGCGCCGAAGCCCTCCTCCATTGAGTGCCAGGTGTCCGAGCCCTGCTCGCGCACTACGAAGGGCTCGCGCTTCAGCGCGGCCCTCGGGATGTTGCGCTGGCCGACCAGCGGATGGCTCGGCGCAGCGACGATCACGTAGGGATGGGGCGCGAACGGCTGATTGATCGTCTCCAGATCGGTCGGCGGTCGCACCATGATCGCCAGGTCGGTCCGGTTGTCGACGATGTGGGTCAGCAGGCCCGCGCGGTTGTGCACCGTGAAGTTCAGCGTGACGCCCTGGTGGCGGCTCGCGAACGCCACCAGCAGGTGCGGGAAGAAGTAGTCGCCGGCGCTGATCACACCGACATTGAGCCTGCCGCCCGCCACGCCCTTGAAATGGGCCATCGCATTTTCGGCGGCCTCGAACTGCTGGATGATGGCCCGGCTGATCTGCAGCAGCTCGGCGCCGGCCGGCGTCAGGTAGATTTTCTTGCCGAACTGTTCAAACAGCGCGTTGCCCGCGTGCTCCTCCAGCTTGCCGACCTGGGTCGAGACGGCCGGCTGCGTGAGGTGCAGCTCCTCGGCGGCGCGCGAAAAGCTCAGCAGCCGCGCCACCGCCTCGAACACCTTCAGCTGCCGCAGTGTGGCGTGTTTCATCGCTTCGCCACTCGGGCACGCGCAGGCATCCTTGGGTCAGCTGTGTCAGGCCATTTCACGCATCCGGACCTGCCCGCGCTGGCTCTGCATCGTGCGCGCCAACAACTTCACCAACACATAGACGGTGCTGATGTGCGGCGTCGGTGTGTCGGTCAGCTTCGCCAGCTCGACGACCGCGCCGACGAGCGCGTCGATCTCGGGCGCGCGGCCGGCCTCCACGTCCTGCAGCATCGAGGTCTTGTGCTTGCCGACCTTTTCGGCGCCGGCAATGCGTTTCTCCAGCGAGACGCGGAACTCGATGCCGAGCTTGTGCGCGACCGCCTGCGCTTCTTGCATCATCGCGGTGGCAAGCGCGCGCGACGGCGGGTACTCGCAGATGTCCACGAGGGTCGAATGCGACAGGCCGCTGATCGGATTGAAGGTCAGGTTGCCCCAGAGCTTGAGCCAGATCTCCGCGCGGATGTTGTCCAGCACCGGGGCCCTGAACCCGGCCGCGGCGAAGCAGGCCGACACGCGCCGCACGCGCTCGGTAGATGAGCCGTCGAGCTCGCCGAGCGGGAAGCGGTCGCCTTCGATGTGCTTGACGACGCCGGGCGCGACCAGCTCGGACGCCGGGTACACGACGCAGCCGATGACCCGCTCCGCGGGGATCGCACCGATCGCCTTGCCGTCGGGATCGACGCTGCGCACCGTGGTCCCCTCGAGCGGCCCGCCATGCTTGTGGAAGTACCAGTACGGAATGCCGTTCTGCATCGTTACGACCACCGTGTCGGGGCCGAACAGCAAGGGCACCTGCGCCGCCACCGCGTCGACCTGGTGCGCCTTCATCGCGAGGACGACGATGTCTTGCGGGCCCGTCGCCCGGTAGTCGTCGGTGGCCGTGACGTTGCGCGCCACCAGGCGTTCGCCGTCGGCCGCGACGAGCGTCATGCCGTCGCGGCGGATCGCGTCGAGGTTCGCACCGCGGACGAGAAAGGTCACGTCCTCGCCGGCGAGCGCGAGCTTCGCGCCCACCAGGCCGCCGATCGCGCCGGCTCCGATCACTACTATCTTCATGCGGGTCTCTCAGAGTTGAATTCGTCGCGCGGCGCGCGTTCGCCGTACCGGTTGGCGAGCACGCCGATGCCGTCGATCTCGACCTCGACGCTGCTACCCGGCTTCATCGAGCCGACGCCGATCGAGGTGCCGCACAGGATCACGTCGCCGGGCTGCAAGGTCATGTCCTTCGAGATCAGGCTGACCAGTTGCGGCACGCTGAAGCGCATGTCGCTGATCGGATAGCGCTGCCGCTCTTCGCCGTTCAGCCGCGTGACGACCGCGAGTGCCGAAGGGTCGAGACCGGTCGCGACGACCGGTCCCATCGGGCAGAAGGTGTCGAAGCCCTTCGCGCGCGTCCACTGCGCGAACGACGGGTCGCGGTTCAGCACGTCGGCCAGGGTCACGTCGTTCGCGCAGGTGTAGCCGAACACATGCGCCAGCGCCTGCGCGGGTTCGACTGCGGTGCAGGTGCGGCCGATCACGATGCCGAGTTCGCCTTCGAAGACGACCTTGCCGTCCTGCACCGGCTGCGCGATCGTCGCGCCGCTGGCGAGAAACGAGTTCGGCGACTTCAGCAGGTACAGCGGCTCCTTCGGCTCGGCCAGTCCGAGCTTGTCTCCGAGCGCGCGGAAGTTGTTCCACAGCGCGATCACCTTGGTCGGTGCGGTCGGCGTCAGCAGCCTGATTTCGGCGAGCGCGAGCACCGCATCGATCGGGGTGCAGGTGCCGAACATGTCGCCCGCGTGCACCTGCACGCGGGCGCCCTCCAGGGTGCCGAAACCGGCCTGGCCTTCATGTTCGTATCGAACCCAGTGGCGCTGCATCCTGGTCCCTCTGTGTATCGTGAACTCAACTTGCGATGCATAGCTGCATGCGCCCGGCACCGATCTCAGCAGCCCAGCTCGCCACCCAGGGTCTGCGCCCAGTCGAAGGGCCGGCAGCGCGTCGGCCCGCGCTGCGCGGCACGTTCGCAGTGCAGCGACTGCTTCTGCAGGATGACGCTGATCAGGAACTCGGCGTCGTAAGCCTTCAGCAGATGCGGCTGCTGCGACTCGAGGTAGTGCAGCACCTGCTCTTGCGGCGTGCTCCTGCCGCGCGTCAGACGCTCGTAGGTGTCGGCGTCCCAGAACCAGCGCAGGCCCAATTCGTGGAAGGCCGCGTTGTATGCGTTTCGGACCAGTTCCTGGTCACGGTATTGAATCGGCAGGTCGTTGAACATGAGCTTCTCCTTGAACCAGAATCGCCGCGTCGCATGGCTGCATGTCGCGTCGGCTTGTTCAAAATGTAGACTCCTGCTTCGATAAGCGACAGTCAAACTAATTTATCGAAACCATCGTCGATGGCTTATGTTCCCGGGCGATTCGAGACCCGACTGCGCGGCTCAGATCACGCGCTCGGCGCGCAGCATCGCGACGTCGTCGCTGCTGTAACCGAGTTGCCTGAGAACCTCATCGGTGTGCTCGCCCAACAGCGGCGACCGCGTGACCTCGGTCGGACTGTCGGACATCTTGATCGGGTTGCCGACCGTCAGGTACTTGCCGCGCTTCGGGTGGTCCACCTCGACGATCGTGCCGGTCTGGCGCAGCGACGCATCTTCGGCAATCTCCTTCATCGAAAGAATCGGTCCGCAGGGGATGTCGTATTGGTTCAGGACTTCCATGGCCTCGAACTTGGTCTTGGTCATGGTCCACTTCTCGATGCGCGCGAAGATCGGCTTCAGGTGCAGCAGGCGCGCCGCGGGCGTGGCGAAGGCTTCGTCGTCGACCCAGCCCTCCTCGCCGATCACCTTGCACACCGAAGGCCAGACCGCGGCCTGCGTGATGAAATAGATGTAGGCGTTCGGGTCGGTCTCCCAGCCCTTGCACTTCAGGATCGAACCCGGCTGGCCGCCGCCCGACGCATTGCCGGCGCGCGGCACGGCGTCGCCGAACTTGCCGTCGGGGTACTGCGGGTACTCGTGCATGGTGCCGGTGCGGTCGAGCCGTTGCTGATCGCGCAGCTTCACCCGGCACAGGTTGAGCACCGCGTCCTGCATCGGCGCCAGCACCTTCTGGCCGCGCCCGGTGGTGTTGCGCTGGTAGAGCGCAGCGACGATGCCCAGCGCCAGGTGCAGCCCGGTGCCGCTGTCGCCGATCTGTGCACCGCTGACGACCGGCGGGCCGTCGTCGAAGCCGGTCGTCGAGGCGGCGCCGCCGGCGCATTGCGCAACGTTCTCGTAGACCTTGCAGTCCTCGTACTTGCCGGGGCCGAAGCCCTTGACCGAGGCCACGACCATGCGCGGGTTCAGCTTCTGGATGTGCTCCCAGGTGATGCCCATGCGGTCGAGCGCGCCGGGCGCGAAGTTCTCGACCAGCACGTCGCAGGTCTTGATCAGCGTGTCGAGAACCTGCTTGCCCTTCGGGTTCTTGGTGTCCAGCGTGACCGAGCGCTTGTTGTGGTTCAGCATCGTGAAGTACAGGCTGTCCACACCGGGGATGTCGCGCAACTGGCCGCGGGTCGCATCGCCCTCGCCCGCACGTTCGACCTTGATGACGTCGGCCCCGAACCAGGCCAGCAGCTGGGTGCAGGCGGGGCCTGATTGCACGTGCGTGAAATCGAGGATGCGGACGCCTTCCAGGGCCTTGCTCATCAGTTCGCTCCTTTGACCTTTGCCTCCGCTTCGACCAGACGCGCGCGCAGTTTGCGCTCTTCGGCGAAGCGGGTGGTTTCGTCGCGCACGACAGCGACGATGCCCGTGACCTGGCGGTCTGCCGAAAAGAGCATCGAGACGGTGAAGGCGATCGACAGTGTGTGCCCGTCCTTGTGCAGTGCCGGCACGCGCAGCACATCGGCGCCGTACTTGGTGACCGCCGTCGCCATGGTCTTGTGGTAGCCCTCCCAGTGCCGGCCGCGCTGGCGCTCGGGGATGATCAGGTCGAGCGAGCGGCCGAGCGCCTCGGCTTCGCTGAAACCGAAGATGCGCTCGGCGGCGCGGTTCCACAGCGTGATCGCGCCTGCGGCGTCGCAGACGATGATGGCGTCGCCGGCCCCGCCGACGAGCTGTTTCAGGTCCACCGGCGAAAGGGGGAGTGCGGTCATCTCAGACCGCCTTGACCTCGTGCAGCGCCGCGATGCTCTGCGCGCTGTAGCCCAGCTCGCCAAGCACCTCGTCGGTGTGCTCGCCGAGCAGCGGCGCGCCGGTGATCTCGACCTTCATGTCGGAGAACTTGATCGGGCTGCCGACCGTGAGGTACTTGCCGCGCTCCTTGTGATCGACCTCGGCGATCGTGCCGCTGGCGCGCAGCGACGGGTCGACCGAGAGTTCCTTCATCGACATCACCGGTGAGCACGGAATGTCGAACTTGCGCAGGATGTCGACCGCCTCGAACTTGGTCTTGTCCTTGAGCCACTCCTCGATGGTGCCGAAGATGTCCATGATGTGCGGCTGGCGCGCCTTCGGCGTCATGTACAGCGGATCGGTCTTCCACTCGGGCTTGCCGATCGCGTCGCAGATCGGCGCCCAGGCCTGGCCCTGGATCGTGAAATAGATGTAGGCGTTCGGGTCGGTCTCCCAGCCCTTGCACTTGAGCACCCAGCCCGGCTGGCCGCCGCCGCCGGCGTTGCCGCCGCGTGGCACCACGTCGGTGAACTTGCCGTGCGGGTACTGCGGATATTCCTCGAGGTAGCCCAGGCGGTCCAGGCGCAACTGGTCGCGCAGCTTGACGCGGCACAGGTTCAGCACCGCGTCCTGCATCGAGCAGGCGACCTTCTGGCCGCGGCCGGTCTTGTCGCGCATCCGCAGCGCGGTCAGGATGCCGAGGGCCAGGTGCATGCCGGTGTTGCTGTCGCCCAGGGCGGCGGAGCTCACGGTCGGCGGGCCGTCCCAGAAACCGGTGGTCGAAGCGGCACCGCCGGCGCACTGGGCGACGTTTTCATAGACCTTCAGGTCTTCGTAGTGGTGGCCCTCGCTGAAGCCCTTGACCGAGGCCAGGATCATCTTCGGGTTCAATTCGAGGATGCGCTCCCAGGTGAAGCCCATGCGGTCGAGCGCGCCGGGGCCGAAGTTCTCGACCATCACGTCGCTGACCTTGATCAGCTTCTCGAGGATTTCCTTGCCCTCTTTCGTCTTCGTGTCGAGCGTCAGCGAGCGCTTATTGCTGTTGAGCTGTGTGAAATACAGCGCATCGACGTTGGGGATGTCGCGCAGCTGGCTGCGCGTCACGTCGCCCGAGCCGGGGCGCTCGACCTTGATCACGTCGGCGCCGAACCAGGCGAGCATTTGAGTGCAGGCGGGGCCGGCTTGGACGTGGGTGAAGTCGATGATCTTGATGTCGTCGAGTGCTTTGGTCATGGGGATACTCCTTGTTGAGCCTGGATTATTTCTTCGTCGCCGCGCTTTGCGGGTTCAGACTGGTGATGCGGCCGCTCTCGGTGCCGGCGGTCTCGTCGATGACGGCGTTGATCAGCGTCGGCTTGCCGGAGGCGATGGCCTCGTCCATGGCCGCCTTCAACTCCGCCGGGGTCGTGGCATGCACGCCCACCCCACCGAAGGCCTGCATCATCAGGTCGTAGCGGGCGTTCTTGACGAACACGGTCGGCGCCACATCGCCGCCGCGCGGGTTCACGTCGGTGCCCTTGTAGACGCCGTTGTTGTTGAAGACCACGATGCAGATCGGCAGGTTGTAGCGGCAGATCGTCTCGACCTCCATGCCGCTGAAGCCGAACGCGCTGTCGCCCTCGATGGCGATGACGGGCTTGCCGGTCGTCACCGCCGCCGCGACGGCGAAGCCCATGCCGATGCCCATGATGCCCCAGGTGCCGACGTCCAGGCGTTTGCGCGGCTCGTACATGTCGACGATGCTGCGCGTGAAGTCCAGCGTGTTGGCACCTTCGTTGACCAGCATGGCGTCCGGGTGCTTCTTGACCAGCTCGCGGACCACGTTCAGCGCGCTGTGGAAGTTCATCGGCGACGGGTTCTGCGCGAGGGTCGCCGCCATCTTCGACAGGTTCTTGTCCCTGCGCTCGGCGATCGCGCCCAGCCAGTCGGCGGGCGGCCGGGCCCAGTTCGAATCGATGCCGCCCAGCAGCGCCGACACGCACGAGCCGATGTCGCCGATCAGCGGTGCCGCGATCGCCACGTTGCTGTCGATCTCGGTCGGCGCGATGTCGATCTGGATGAATTGCTTCGGCCTGGCGCCCCAGGTCTTGCCCTTGCCGTGCGACAGCAGCCAGTTCAGGCGGGCACCGACCAGCATCACGACATCGGCCTCGGCCAGCACGTACGAGCGCGCCGGTGCCGCCGATTGGGCATGGGTGTCGGGCAGCAGGCCCTTGGCCATCGACATCGGCAGGTAGGGGATGCCGGTCTTCTCGATCAGCGCACGGATGTCGGCATCCGCCTGGGCGTAGGCGGCGCCCTTGCCGAGCAGGATCAGCGGGCGCTTGGCGCCCTTGAGCAAGGCCAACGCACGCTCGACCGAATCCGGCGCGGGGATCTGGCGCGGGGCCGGATCGACGACCTTGATCAACGAGTGCTTGCCTGCCTCGGCGTCCATGGTCTGCGCGAACAGCTTGGCGGGCAGGTCGAGATAGACGCCGCCCGGACGGCCGGACAGGGCCGAGCGGATCGCGCGCGCGATGCCCACGCCGATGTCCTGCGCATGCAGCACCCGGAAGGCCGCCTTGCACAGGGGTTTGGCGATCGCGAGCTGATCCATCTCTTCGTAGTCGCCCTGCTGCAGGTCGACAATCTCGCGCTCGCTCGAGCCGCTGATCAGGATCATCGGGAAGCAGTTGGTCGTCGCGTTGGCCAGTGCGGTCAGGCCGTTCAGGAAGCCCGGGGCCGACACCGTCAGGCAGATGCCTGGCTTGCGGGTCAGGAAGCCGGCGGCCGCGGCCGCGTTGCCGGCGTGCTGCTCGTGGCGGAATGAGATCACGCGCATGCCTTCGGCCTGCGCCATGCGGGTGAAATCGGTGATCGGAATGCCGGGCAGGCCGAAGATCGTGTCGATGTCGTTGAGCTTCAGCGCATCGATGACCAGATGAAAGCCGTCGGTCAGTTCCCGGGCTTGCGTGACGGTGTCGTTCGCCGGGGCAGCGGCTGGCGGGGTGTTCAAGACTGCGGACATGCATGTCTCCTAGGTGTTCGACTGCGGGCTGAACAAAGGCGCTGCCGGCCCCGCGGCCGGCGTTGTCGCGCCAATGTGTCGGGCACTGCCGGGACTATCATTCGGCCCTCCTCTTCTGGCCGTTGACCACGGTCAACTTTCGAAAAACCAGATCACAGGGGAAACCCGACAAGCGCACCGTGACACCTGTATCGAGCCACCCTGAAAGAAACGTTATCCGCGTGCAGCTGACGCGAAACGAGCTCCTCAGAGACCTGTCGGACAGCGCCCGCGCCGAACTCGAAACCCATCTCGTCGTCGTCGAAGGCAGCAAGGGCGAGTTCCTGCAACACCAGGGCGTGCGTGAGATGGATCAATATTTCATCCTCGACGGCGTTCTCAAGCGCGTGGTCTCGAACGCAGAAGGCAGGGAGATGATTCTGCGCTTCGCCGACGAGCAAGACATGGAGACGAGCTACGCCGCGTGGCGGCTGGGCACGCCGACACCCTACGGCATCGTCTGCGTCACCAAGGTGCGCGTGGCGAGCCTGGCCCTGCAGGTCTGGGCCGCGTTCCTCGACCGCCACCCGACGACGAAACAGCTCTTCGAGTACAGCGTGATGAGCGTGATGAGCGAGATCATGGCCCACACCATCACGCTGCATCTGCTCGACGCGCCGGGCCGGGTGCACCGCTTTCTGCGCAAGCACCCCGAGCTGGTCGACCGGATTCCGCAGAAGCAGCTCGCCTCACACCTGAACCTGTCGCCGGAAACCCTGAGTCGATTGCGCCAGCGCGGGAAGATCTAGTCCTGGCGTGCCATGTGCGCCTTGCGCATCGGCTTGAGCACGAACCAGGCCATCAGCGCGGCGACCGCGTTCATCACGCTGGCGACGATGAACACCGTGTGCCAGCTGCCGGTGGCCGCCGCCAGCACGCTCGACAGCGGCACCAGCAGCGAGGCCGTGCCCTTGGCGGTGTACAGCAGCCCCGCATTCGACGCAGCGAACTTGCTGCCGAAGGTGTCGGCGCAGGTCGACGGGAACAGGCTGTAGATCTCGCCCCAGGCAAAGAACACCAGGCCGGTCAGCACGACGAAGGCGACCGGGTTCTGGCCGAAGTTGTAGAGCAGCAGGATGCCCACGGCCTCGAGCCCGAACGCGATCAGCATCGTCAGTTCCCGGCCGATCTGGTCGGAGACCCAGCCGAAGAACGGGCGGGTCAGGCCGTTGAGCACGCGGTCGATGGCCAGCGCGAACGTGAGCGCCGGCAGCACCAGACCCATGATGTTGACTGGGATTTCGCCGATCTTGAAATCCTTGGCGATCGGGCCGAGCTGGGCCGTCGCCATCAGGCCCCCGGCAGCGACCATCACGAACATCACGTACATGACCCAGAACACCGGCTGGCGCACGACCTCGCCCGGGCTGAAGTCGCGTTTGCTCTGCTGCACGTTGATCGACAGGGCGGCGCTCGTCTTCTTGTGCTCGGGCGCGCGGCTCAGGAACCAGGCCAGCAGGAAGACGATCAGGCCCTGGCCGATGCCGAAGTACAGGAACGCGGCCTCGTAGCCGTCGGACTTGATGAAGGCCGAGATCGGCACGATCGTGAGCGCCGATCCGGCACCGAAGCCGGCCGCCGTGAGGCCGGCTGCGAGGCCGCGCCGATCCGGAAACCATTTCAGCGCATTGCCCACACAGGTACCGTAGACCGCACCCGCGCCGACGCCGCCGACGGCGGCCGCGATGTAGAGCAGCGCCAGCGTATCGGCGTAGGAGTTCAGCACCCAGCCCAGGCCACACAGCAGGCCACCGACCAGGACGACCGGCCGGGGGCCGAAGCGGTCGACCAGATAACCTTCGATCGGCACCAGCCAGGTTTCCGTCAGCACGAAGATCGTGAAGGCCACCTGGATGGCCGCGCGACTCCAGCCGTGCTTTTCGGCAATCGGGTTGACGAACAGGGTCCAGCCGTATTGCAGGTTTGCGATCATCGCCATGCAGACGATGCCCATCAACAACTGCATCCACCGGTAGTAGGGGCTCGGGGCTGCGACGGCAGGGGCGTTTCCGAAGGTGTCCGCCGTGGCGGCTAGGGGTCGATTCATTGACGTCTCCTGACTATTCTCTGTGGGCCCGTCGCACGGCCTCGATCGCGTGTCGGGCGACCGCGCATGCCAGGCTTGAATCGAAACAGGGCGCTTGAGCAGATGAGTCGCACGGCCAGTCTTCGACGGATTTCCGAACTCGGCGTCTGCGGTCCGCAGTGGCGGCCGTGCAGGCATCCCGGCTGCGCATGCGCGGCGGGAGTGGGTTCACTGTCAGACTTTTCGGCGCGAATTCTCTTGACCTTGGTCAACGACTCGGGTAACCACTCATGAGGCGTTTCGGCCGCACCGGCGCCGGCCGATCGGGCTTCGGATGCGCGTGGTTGGCGACGATCTCGTCGGGCGCGCGCGCCGAGTCCCTGCGCTGCCAGCGGCTGGCGGCGCCGCTAGCCCGGCGCCGGCGCGCGGACCAGTTGCAAGACGACCAGCCGCACATGCGACTGCATCGTTGCCACGGCCTCTTGTCGCCCGACAAGTTCTTCAGCGGGCCCTGCTGGAACAGCCCGTCGAACATTGCTAGGTCACGATGCTCGGGGCCCGCACCGGCTCGCCGGTCATCTCGGCGAAGCGCGACAGCACGCGCCAGATAATCTTCTCCAGGCTCTTGTCGATCTCGGCGACGGCGGCGCGGAAGGCCTCTTCGAACAGCGATTGCGCGCGCAGGTCGTACCAAGCTGGCGGCGACGAAGCTCGATTCGCTGCACTGCTGCTGGTACGGCGCCGCGCCGATCTCGGCGGCGCGGGTCGAAGACGCGCTGTCGCGCTCGCGCGGCAAAGGTTCTGCGTCCGCCATGGGATCGGCGGCATCCTCAGCCTGCGCCGAGGGCTTGCTGCCTTCGAGCACATGGTCGTAGCGCAAGGGCTTGACGAAACGCCGCCGTTGCTCGATCAGCGCATGCACGAGCGGCAACTCATGCACGCCCTCCACCGGAATCCGGTGCTCGCTGGTCAGCATCAGGCTGGCAGCGTCGATCTCGTAGGTGTGCTCCCGACGGGCCCGGATCAACGCCGCCATGACGAGGCGCACCCGGTACCCCGTGTCTGCGTCGCGCGCCTCGAAAAGCGGGGCAAACACCTTCTCGATCCGCTTCCAGGTCTTGCTGTCCACCAGCAGCGGAGCGTCAGGCATGTGCCGAATCCATACCTTGTGGCCCGAGGCGCTTGTGTCGACAGCCTTGAACTCACCCGGCACGAGGGCCAGCGGGCTGCGACCATCGATCGGCCGGAGGATTTCAAGCTTGCCGCGGCGCCGACGGGCGGCCGCCGTGTGCGTCGCCTCAATGAACGGCTCCGGGACATACAGGCGCTGCGCCAATGAAACGCCCTTCGCGTGCACGTCTTGCGCGGCCTCGGTCAGGTACTTGTGAAGCACGCCTTGGTTGCGCTTGCCCTCCATGGCTGGCGTCCAGCGGTTGAATCCAGCCCGCTCGAACAGGAAGTGAATCAGGCCATGCAGGCTGATGCGACGGCGTGCCGCCTCGACATCGCCAGGCA
>JANXZN010000275.1 GCA_025355545.1 Rhizobacter sp. | reverse complement strand
GTCAGCCCGGCCGACAGCAGCGTGACGGAGAGCTTGCGACGCGTCACGTTGATGCCGATCGAGGCGGCGGCCTCCTCGTCTTCGGAGATCGCGTCGAGCGCGATGCGCTGCAGCTGCACGACAACTTCGGCGCCGACATGGAGGCGCAGCTCGACCTCGGCCGCAGCTACCAGCGCCTGTTCCAGCGCATCCAGGACCTCGACGCAGTCACCCTTGCCGAGCTCGGCGGCACCGCGCTCGGCGGCGGCCTCGAGCTGGCGCTTGCCTGCGACCTGCGCATCGCGTCGGCAAAGGCCAAGTTCGGCTTTCCGGAGGTCACGCTCGGGCTGATTCCGGGCGCCGGCGGCACTCAGCGGCTCACCTGGCTGTGCGGCCGGGCCGTGGCGAGCCGGCTGATCCTGACCGGTGAGACGATCACCGCGGTCGAGGCGCACCGCATCGGCGTGGTGCAGTGGTCCGTCGAACCGGAGCAGCTCGTCGAAGAGGCCGCATCCATCGCGGCGCGCGTCGCCGCCCACCCGCGCCATGCGACGGCGGGCGCCAAGTCGGCGATCTTCGCCGCCGCCGAACCGGGCGTGGATGGCTTCGCGCGCGAGACCGAGGTCGTCCGGAGCTGCTTCGAGAGCGCGCAGACGCGGGACCTTGTCACCGCCTTCCTCGCTCGATAGCCGCGCCACTTCAGACCGGCTTCACCGCCTGTTCACGCTGCATCGCGAACAACTGCCTACATTGCATTGAAACCCGGGAACCACGATTCCCGATCCGATCGACCCAGGAGACAACACCATGCGTCGCTTCATTCGACCTCTGCTCGCGCTCGCCTTCGCCTGCGTCGCCGGTTCCGCGGCCTCCCAGGCTACCAAAGAAGTGCGCATCGGCGTGCTGTACGACCTGACCGGGCCGATGGCCTCGTCGGGCTCCTACCCGAGCTACCTTGGCACCAAGTACGCGATCGAGATGTTCAACGCACGCGGCGGCGTCGATGGCTACACGATCAAGCCGATCTACGTCGATGCGCAGAGCAAGGTCGAGACGGCGATCAACGAAACCGAGCGCCTTATCAACCAGGAGAAGGTCGACATCCTGCTCGGCGTTTTCACCTCATCGCAGTGCGTGCCGCTGGCTCAGAAGGCCGATCAGTCGAAGACCTTCATGTGGGCCAACATCTGCGTCTCGTCGGCGGTGTTCAAGAACAAGAACCTGAAGTACGTTTTCCGCCCCCAGGTCGACTCCGACCAGTTCGGACCGACGTCGTGCGAGTTCTTGCGCGAGTTCTCGAAGTCCAAGCTTGGCAAGGATCCGAAGGATCTAAAGGTCGCGATCATCTACGAGGACAGCCCCTACGGCGTCGGCGTCTCCGGCGGCAACGAAAGCGCGTGCAAGGAACGCGGCATGCAGATCGTGCTGAAGGAAGGCTACTCGGCAGCGACGCCCGACCTCTCCTCTCTGGTCACCAAGCTCAAGCGCGCCCGGCCTGACGTGATCCTGCACACGGGTCAGGGTCAAGACATCACGCTGTTCCTGCGCCAGGCCAAGGAGCAAGGCCTGAAGTGGCAGGCGCTGATCGGGCATGGCGCCGGCTACGGCCTGCCCGACAAGCTCTACGCCGCAGCCCAATCCGATGCGGACTACATCTTCGACGTCGAGCCGGTCGGTGCCGATCTCGTCAACAGCGCCAAGCTGGCGCCCGGGCTGAGCGATCTGGTGACCGAGATCACCAAGCGCTACAAGGCCGAGACCAAAACCGACACGGTGCCGCCGTTCGTCTCGATGGGCTTCAACGGCACCTGGGTGTTCCTGAACGACGTGCTCCCGCGCGCCATCCGCAAATACGGCGGCGCCAACGCCGAAGCGCTGCGCAAGGCGGCGCTCGAGACCGACATCCCGGAAGGCGGCACGATCCAGGGCTTCGGCGTCAAGTTCTTCCCGCCGGGCGACGTGATGGCCGGGCAGAACTCGCGCGCCACCATGCCGGTCATGCAATACATCGACAAGAAGCCCCACATCGTCTCGCCGGCGGCCTCGCGGACGAGGGAGCCGGTGATGCCCCTGCCCAGCACCAACGGCTATGCCGCCGCGCGTTGACGGGTCCGATCGACCCCTGCTCGCGGTTCGCGGCCTGACCAAACGCTTTGGTGGTTTCGCCGCCGTCAACGAGGTCAGCTTCGAGATCGCACAGGGCGAGATCCTCGGGCTGATCGGGCCGAACGGCTCGGGCAAGAGCACGACCTTCAGCCTGATCGCCGGGTTGCACAAGGCGACGGCCGGCGAAGTGCTGTTCGATGGTCAGCGCATCGGCAACCTGCCGCCGCACGCGATCTGCCGGCGCGGCATCGGCCGCACCTTCCAGATCCCGCGGCCGTTTCGCAAGATGTCGATTCTCGAGAATGCGCGACTCGCCGCGTACTACGGTGGCTCGACGCGCGTGACGCGAGACGAGGCGACGCGGCACGCCTGCGAGGCGCTCGAGCTGGTGGGTCTGCCGACGGACCCTCACGCATCGGTCGAGCGGCTCGGAGCGGCGGGGCTGAAGCGGCTCGAGATGGCGCGCGCGCTGGCGACGCGGCCGCGCCTGCTGCTTGCGGACGAAAGCCTCGGCGGCCTCGACGAGGCCGAGGTGGACCAGGCTGCGGCGATGCTCAAGCGCATCCGCGATGAGCGCGGCATCACCATCCTCTGGGTCGAGCACATCATGGGGGTGCTGATGAAGGTGATCGATCGCTGCCTAGTGCTCGACCATGGCGAGTTAATCGCGCAGGGCTCGCCGGCGCAGATCGCGCACGACCCGCGCGTCATCGAGGTCTACCTCGGGACCGACGCACAGGAAGTGCAACGCGACACGCAGGCGCGCGCCGGCGTCGCCGCGCTGCCGGCCGCCTCATGAGCGCAACGCCGCTGCTCGAGGTGCGCGGCCTGTCGGCCGGCTACGGCACGTTCCAGACCCTGTTCGACATCAGCTTCGATGTGCACCCGGGTGAGGCGGTGGCGATCATTTGCCCCAACGGCGCGGGCAAGACGACGCTGCTGCGCGCCATCTCGAAGCAGATCGAGGCGACCCGCGGCGCGCTCGTCTTCGAAGGCCGCGACTACACGCGCATGCCCGCGCACGAGGTCGTCTCGCTCGGCATCGCGCATGTGCCGGAGGGGCGGCGGCTGTTTCCGCGCCTGACCGTCGCCGACAACCTGCGCATGGGTGCCTTCCCGCGCGCGGCGCGCGCCCGCTGCGACGAGCGGCTGAAGGAGGTCCATCGCCTGTTCCCGCGTCTGGAGGAACGCTCGCAGCAGCTGGCCGGAACGATGTCGGGCGGCGAACAGCAGATGTGTGCGATCGGCCGAGCCATGATGTCGGGCCCCAAGCTGCTGCTGCTCGATGAACCTTCGGCCGGCCTCGCGCCGGTCATGGTGCAAACCATGTTCGAGCTGGTGCGGCAGATCCGCGCAGCCGGCTATACCGTGCTGATCGTCGAACAGAACATCCGCCAGGTCCTGAAGGTGGTCGACCGCGCCTACCTGCTCGACGCCGGCCAGTTGCGGCGCAGCGGCAGCGCCGCCGAGTTGCTCGAGAGTGACGAGGTGCGCCAGGTCTACCTCGGGGTCACCTGACCGCCGCCACGAAAGCTGCCATGTCCCGGATCTTCGACATCTTCTTCCTCGAGGCCTTGCTGAACGGCATCCTGCTCGGCGGGTTGCTTGCACTGCTCTCGGTCGGCCTGAACCTCGTGTTCGGCGTCGTCGAGGTGATCTGGGTCTGCTACGCGGAACTGATCATGACGGTGATGTACTGCATCTGGTGGCTGCACATCGTCGCGCACTGGCCGCTGCCGGCTGCCTTTGCCGCGGGGCTCGCTGTCGGCACCGCGCTCGGCGTCGCCTTGCACGTGTTCATCATCCGACCGGTGCTCCATGCCGAACCGATCAACCAGTTGCTGGTGACCGGGGGGGTGCTGTTCTTTCTGCAGGCGCTCGCGAGCGTCGTGTTCGGCATCGACTACCGCAACCTCGGCGTGCAGATGCCCTCGCTGCCGGTCGGCGAGATGCAGTTCTCGTCCGCCCGGCTGCTGACCTTCGGTGTCGCGGTGGTGGCGATCGTCGGCACCTGGGTGTTCCTGAAGCGCACTTTCCTCGGCACCGCGATCCGCGCCATCAGCCAGGACCGGACGGTGATGCCGCTGCTCGGCGTCGACCCGTCACGCATCTACGTGCTGACCTCGGCCCTCGGTGGCCTGCTGGTCGGATTGGCCGGCTGCCTGCTGGTGCTGCAGTACGACGTGCACCCGGCGATCGGCCTGACCTTCGGCCCGCTGATATTCCTCATCTGTGTACTCGGCGGTCTGGGCAACCTGCTCGGCGGGTTGGCAGCGTCGTTCCTGTTCGCCCAGTTCATCTCGCTCGGCGGCTTCTTCCTGCAGGTCGAATGGGGCCAGGTCATGGCCTTCGTGTTCTTCATCCTCGTGATGTTCTGGCGGCCGCGCGGCCTGTTCGCGAAGAACACCTGAGCACTCCACGTCAAGAGAACCCTCGATGATGAACCGCCACCTCCTGTTCGCCGCCGCCGTCTTGGTCTTGGCCCTGGCGCCGCTGTTCGGGCTGGGTGCATATCCCATGCACCTCGTGATCACGGCGCTGTTGTGGGGCTTCATCTACACCTGCTGGTCGCTGATGGGACGGCTCGGCCTGGTGAGCTTCGGCCACGGCGCCTTCATCGGGGTCGGCGCCTACACGGTCGTGCTGGCGTGGAACTTCCTCGGCTGGTCGCCCTGGCTCAGCGCGCCGATTGCCGTACTGCTGGCTCTCGCGCTCGCGGCGATGGTCGGCTGGCCGTGCTTTCGCTTTGGCATCATCGGCAACTACTTCGCGATCGTGACGCTGGCGCTCTCCGAGGTGGTGCGGTTGCTGATCATCGCCTTGCGCGACTGGACCGGCGGCACGCTCGGCGTCACGCCGAAGCCGCCGCCGGCCGACGCGGGGGCGGCGTTGTGGTCGCTGCAGATCGCCGACAAGCAGGTCTGGTTCTATGTCGCGCTGATCGCATGGTTGATCGGACTCGCGGTGTGGCGCTGGGTCGATCGCAGCATGCAGCGCATCGCGCTCGACGCGATCTCCGAAGACGAGGAGGCCGCCGCCTCGATCGGCATCAACGTGACGCGTCGCAAGCTCTCCGTCACGCTGCTGTCGGCCGGGCTGACCTGCTTGGGCGGGGTGCTCTACGCTCTGTACCAGCGCTACGAAGACCGTGTCCGGTCTCACCCTCTCGCTGCAGATCGTGTTCGGCGTGATCGCTGGCGGCATGTCGGTGCTGCTCGGGCCGACGGTGGGCTCGGTACTGCTGCTGGCGATGTCCGAGGGCCTGCGCCTCGCGCTGGGCAACGACGCGGCGGGGATCGACCGCCTCGTCTACGGCGCGCTGCTCGTCGTTTTCATCATCTATCTGCCGCGAGGCGTGCTGGGCGAAACCTTGAACAGGTTGACGCGCAGAACCGAATGACGGGCATCGTTAACCCCGCTGCTGCCGTGGTCGGGATGCGAGGATGCATCCCTATACTCCAAATGCAGCTGGCTGAACTTGACTCGGACGAGTCGAGGACCGACCCGCGAACATCGGAGACTCTCATGTCCAAGAAGACCGCGGCCGAGGCTGCGTCGGCGCCAGCATTGAGCATCGACCGCCCCAATCAGTTGCTCTGGCACGGCGACACGCCGACCAAGGTGCCGCCCAAGGTGTTCCAGCTGTTGGTGTACCTGCGCGACAACCCTGGCCGCATCATCGAGTACGACGAGTTGCTCGACGCCGTCTGGCCGCGCGAGTTCGTGCAGCCCGAAATCCTCAAGACCTATGTCAAGACGATCCGGCGCATGCTCGACGACGACGCGCAGTCGCCGCGCTTCATCGAGACGCGTGCCCGCTGCGGCTACAGCTTCATCGGCCAGTTGCCTGACCGCTGCACGCGTGGATCGCCTGCTCCATCGCGGCTCGTGGGCCGCGACGAGCCGCTTGCACGCATGCAGGCCGGATGGCGTGCTGAGCTCGAAGGGCAGCGTCAGATCGTGTTCGTGGTCGGCGAGGCCGGCATCGGCAAGACGCGCCTGATCGACGAGTTCGTGTCGCGTGTCGACGATGGCGCGGTCGGTGTCTGCCGCGTCGACTGTGCCCAGGCCCAGTACGCGCCTGGCGGCTTCTCGCCGGTGCGCGAGCTCTCGCGTGCGCTCGCGGGGACGGCATCGGCCGCGCCGCCGGCAGCCGACGACGAGGCAGTGTATGCCGATGCCGCCGAGCGTCTGTGTCGCGAGGTCGAAGCACGCGCTGGCGAGCAGCCGATGATCGTCGTCGTCGAGAACGTGCAGTGGGCCGACGTCGCAACGATCGAGGCGCTGTCTCGGCTCGCCTACTCGCGCGTGCCGGCTCGGCTGCTGCTGCTGGCGAGCTATCGGGCGGCCATGCCGAACGACCCGCGCTGCCCGGGCCGCACCTTAATGCTCGATCTGCTGGTTCACGGCGCCGCGACCGAGCTGCGCCTGACCGCACTGGCCAGCGAAGACGTCAAGCGCCTCGTCCTGCTCAACAGCCCGGTGCCGTTGGTACGCGGCGCAGCCGAGGCGATCGACCGTTACGCCGGTGGCAACCCGCTGATCGTGTCGCTGCTGGTCGACCGCGTGGTGCAGCAGGTGCGCGAGAACGGCACCAGCGAACTCGCGGACATGCTGTCGCGGCACGAGCACGAATGCGAGTTCTTGCCCGACGCGGTTCCCGACGTGATCCGCCACTCGCTCGAGTTGCAGTTGCGACAGCTCGGCGAGCGCACACGCACGGTGCTCGAGTGCGGGAGCAACAGCGGCTTCGCGTTCTGCGCCTGGGGCGTGTCGAAGGTGATGAAAGTGCCGCAGGTCGAGGTCGAGGAACTGTGTCGCGCGATGTGCGGCAGCGACCAGTTGCTGCGCGAGTCCGGCCTCTACGTGTTTCCCGACGGCAGCGTGACCCCGGTCTACAGCTTTCGCAACCGGCTCTATGCGCGGCTGCTGCTGACAGCACAGTCGCCGGCCCGTCGCGACGCCGTGCAGCAGGTCTTCACCGAAGCGGTCGAAGCCGTCTGGGGCGATCAGGTGGGCGCCGTGGCGCTCGAGATGACCGAGCGCTTCGAGGCCGTGCGCGAGTGGTCGCGCGCGCTGCACTATGCGAAGCTCGCGGTCCAGAACGCCCAGCGGCTGACCTCGCGCACCGATGCGGTGTCGCTGCTCCAGAAGGGCCTGAAGCTCAGCGACCATCTGCCGCAGAACCGGCGCGCCAGCGAGAAGGACTTCTTCCTCAGCCAGCTGTCGAAGCTGGGCTGACGTTCCCGCTGCGTTTCCGTTCAGGCGATCGCGAATCTGGCAGCGAGCTGCTTGAGCACGAAGCGCTGCACCTTGCCGCTCGCGGTGTGCGGGAGCTCGGCGATGGTTTCGACCCGCTCCGGCCAGAACGGCTTGGCCACCTTCATCTTGTCGAGGTAGGCCTGGATTGCCGGCAGGTCGACCGTCTGGCCCGGCCTCGGGACGACGAAGGCGCAGGCGCGTTCGCCGAGGCGCGCGTCCGGAAAGCCTACGATCGTCACCGCCGCGATCGCGGGATGCTGCAGCAGCAGGTTCTCGATCTCGATCACCGGAACGTTTTCGCCGCCGCGGATCAGCAGCTCCTTGGTGCGGCCGGTGATGCGGATGTAGCCCTGCTCGTCCATGCGCGCCAGGTCGCCGCTGTCGAACCAGCCCTCGGGTGAGACGGTGTAGAGCTCGGGGCGCTTCAAATAGCCGCAGAACATCGACGCGCCGCGCACCAGCAGGCGGCCAGTTTCGCCGCGCGGCATTTCGCGACCGCCGTCGTCGACGACCTTGACCTCCATGCCGGGAAGCGCCCGGCCGTCGGTGGTCCAGGCGCGTTCGGCGAGCCCGGGCTCGGTCATCGTGCCGGCAATGATTTCGGTCATGCCCCAGACCGACGAGACGGTGAGCTGGAGCTCCGTGCGGGCGCGCTGCACCAGCGCCGGCGGGATCGGCGCCCCGGCGCAATAGAAGGTCCGCAGCTTCGAAGGCCGGATCTGGTCGGAGATCGCCGCGTCGCAGAGGTCGGCGAGAAAGGGCGTGGCGCCCGCGCTGAAGGTCACGCCTTCGACCTCCATGATGCGAACGCCGGCATGCGGGTCGTGGATGTCCTGCAGCACCAGGGTGTTGCCGAGCATCATCGGCAGCAGCACGAAGATCCCGTAGCCCGTCATGTGGCCGACCGGCGTGGCGCCGAAGAAGGTGTCGTCGCCGTTCAGGCCCAGGCCTTGCGAAAACACGAGCACATTGCCGTTGACGGTGTTCGACGTGTGCATCACGCCCTTGGGCTCGCCGGTCGTGCCCGAGGTATACATCAGCACCAGCAGGTCGTCGGGCCTGAGCGCGGGCGCGGCCGGGTCGTACGGCACCGTCGCGGTGCCGCCGAGCAGCGCCTGCTCGAAGCCTTCGGGGCCGTCTTCGTCGATGACGACGATGTGCTTCAGCTCGGGCAGGCTGTCCCGCAGCGTGCGCGCCATCGCGGCATGGTCGAAACCGCGGAACACCTTCGGAACGACGAGCACCTTGGCATCGCAGAAGCCAGTCATGTAGCGAACCTCGCGCTCGCGCAGGATCGGCACCATCGGGTTGGCCGCTGCGCCGAGCCGGATGCAGGCGAGCGCGACGACGACGAACTCCCAGCAGTTCGGCAGCTGGATCGAGACCACGTCGCCGCGGCCGACGCCGCGCTCGCGCAGCGCGCCGGCCGCGCGATCGACCATCCCGCCGAGTTCGCGGTAGCTGAAGCGGCACGGCGCACGGCCATCGGCACGGTAGCTGACGACGGCGGTCCGGTTCGGCTGGCGCGCGATGTGTTCCGCCAAGTAGGCATCGACCGTGCGATCGGGCCAGAAGCCGGCCTCGCGCACGCCCAGGCCGCGTTCGGCCACTACCTTCGGGTCGAGAGTGATCGTCATGTCGTCTCCTTGGCGTGTGCGGGGCGAGGCGGGCCACGCCCGTCAAGCCTCTGACCAAGGATATGCAAGTCACTACCGAGCCTTGTGAACGACGGGTGGAGACGCGGTGGAGAACGCGCCGCCGGCGAACCACACCGCAACTTCACGCCCCGCTCACGCCCGCGCATGGCACGGCCGGTAGTCTGCTGGGCATCTCACCTGCAACCAGGACGCGGCCATGGATCTGAAGGACATGAACATCATCGTCACCGGCGGCGCCTCGGGCATCGGCCGCGCCACTGCACTGCTGCTTGCCCGCAAGGGCGCCCACGTGTACGTCGCCGACATCGACGCCGCCGGAGGCCAGGGAACGGTCGACGAGGCTGCAACACACGGTCTGAAGATGACCTACGCGCGGCTCGACCTGACCGATGCCGCATCGGCCGAGGCCTGCGTGGCCAGCGTGCGCGAGACCGCACCGCGCATCGACGGGCTGGTCAACGCCGCTGGCTGGGACAAGGTCGAGCCCTTCATGGACAACGACCCCGCGCTCTGGGACAAGTTGCTGGCGGTCAACCTGCTCGGTCCGATCCGCCTGACGCGTCAGGTGCTGACCCACATGACCGAGGCCAAGGGCGGCAAGATCGTCAACATCTCGAGCGATGCCGGCCGCGTCGGCAGCATGGGCGAGACGGTGTACTCGGCGTGCAAGGGCGGCACGATCGCCTTCACGAAGGCGCTGGCGCGCGAGATGGCGCGCTACAAGATCAACGTCAACTGCATCTGCCCCGGGCCGACTGACACGCCGCTGCTGCAAGCGCAGACCAGCGAGTGGGCGATGCGCATCAAGGAAGGCATGACCCGCGCCGTCCCGTTCCGCCGGATGGCCGAGCCGGTCGAGATCGCCGAGGCGATCGCCTTCTTCCTGAGCCCGAGCAGCGCGTTCATCACCGGCCAGGTGTTGAGCGTGAGCGGCGGCTTGACGATGGCCGGCTGAGCGCCGCGCCTCACCACAGGGACACCGCACCATGAGCTCCGAAGACGCCGATTTCGAACTGCTCGACAGCCTGCAGGAGGCAGCGGGCCGCCTCGCCCGCGAGCAGTTGTTACCCCGCTACCTGGCGCGCGACCGCGAACAGCGGCTCGACCGCGTGCTGATGCGGCAGATGGGCGAGCTGGGCCTGCTCGGCGTCGATCTGCCCGAAGAGTACGGCGGCCTGGGTCTCGGCACGCTGGCGGGCGGAATGATCGGCGAGGCGCTCGCGTACGGCGACTTCAACTACGGCGCCTACGTCTGCTCGACGGTCTCAGTGCTGGGTCGCATCCTGGCCGACAACGCGCCGCCAGCGCTGGTGCAGGAATGGCTGCCGGGCCTCGTGCGCGGCGAAACGATCATCGGGCTCGGGCTCACCGAGCCGAGCGGTGGTTCGGACGCCGCGAGCCTGCGCACGCGCGCCGTTCGCAAGGGCGACCGCTACGTCATCTCCGGCGAGAAGACCTCGATCAGCATGGCCGATCAGGCCGACGGCTTCATCGTCTTCGCGCGCACCGGCACGCCGCAATCGCGGGCGCGCGGCGTCTCGGCCTTCTTCGTGCCGGCCGGCACCAAGGGTTTGTCGCGGACGCGCTTCGACGATGTCGGCAGCCACGTCGTCGGGCGCGGTTCGCTGTTCTTCGACGAGGTCGAGGTGCCCGAGGAACACCGCATCGGCGACGAAGGCGAAGGCTTCCGCCAGGTGATGGCCGGGTTCGACTTCAACCGCGCCGCGATCGGCCTGGAGTGCTGCGGCGCCGCGCGCGCCTCACTCGACGAGACCTGGGGCTACATCAACAACCGCGAGTCCTTCGGCGTCAAGCTCGCACAGCACCAGGGCGTGTCGTTCCCGCTGGCCGACGGCGAAGCGCGGATCGAGGCGATCCGCCAGCTCTGCTATCGCACGATGCGCCTGCGCGACGCGGGCCGGCCCCATACCACAGAAGCGGCGATGTGCAAGCTGCTGGCGCCACGCACCGCGTACGAAGTGATCCGGCAGTGCCTGCTCAGCCACGGCCACTACGGCTACTCGACCGACTCGCCGCACCAGCAGCGCATGCGCGATGTGATGGGGCTCGAGATCGGCGACGGCACGGCGCAGATCATGATGATGGTGATCGCCCGCGAGAAGACGCGCGCACTGGGTCACTGAGTCGATCATGAGCGGGCCGTTGCACGGCGTCACCGTGGTCGAGATGGCCGCGATCGGCCCGTGCCCGTTCGCCGGCATGCTGCTCGCCGACATGGGTGCGACGGTGATCCGCATCGATCGCCTGCCCGGGCCGCGACGGGCTATCGACGACTACACCTCCAACGACACGCTGCTCGACCGAGGGCGGCTCTCGGTTGCGATCGACCTGAAGCAGCCGCGCGGTGTCGCGCTCGCGCTCGACATCATCGCGGGCGCCGACATCCTGATCGAAGGCTTTCGCCCCGGCGTCATGGAGCGGCTCGGCCTCGGGCCCGCTCCGTGCCGCGAGCGCAACCGCCGGCTGGTGTACGGCCGCATGACGGGATGGGGCCAGACCGGGCCGCTCTCGCAGGCAGCGGGTCACGACTTGAACTACATCGCGCTGAGTGGCGCGCTCGCTGCGATGGGCCATGCCGACCGCCCGCCGACACCGCCGCTCAACCTTGTCGGCGACTACGGCGGCGGCGCCATGTACCTGGCGCTCGGCGTGGTTTCGGCGCTGTTCGACGCGGCGCGCAGCGGCGAAGGCCAGGTGGTCGACGCGGCCATGGTCGATGGCGCTGCGTCGTTGATGACGATGATGTATTCCCTCAAGTCGCGCGGGGCCTGGCGCAATGCTCGGCAGGCCAACATCATCGACGGCGGTGCCCACTTCTACGGCATCTACGAGTGCGCCGACGGCAAGTACCTGACGCTCGGTGCGATCGAGCCGCAGTTCTATCGGGAGTTGTTGGATCGCTGCGCGATCCTCGACCCTGCCTTCGACGCTCAATGGGACGAGGCCGAGTGGCCGGCCCTGCGCGAGCGGATGGCGGCGTTGCTGCGCACGCGAACGCGCGATGCGTGGTGCGCGATTCTCGACGGGACCGACGCCTGCGCCGCGCCGGTGCTCGATATGGACGAGGCGCCGACGCACCCGCACATGCGAGCACGCGGCACGTTCATCGACGATGGCGGTGTCGTCCGGCCCGCGCCAGCGCCCCGCTTTGAACGCGGAGCGCCTGCGACATCGTCGCCGCCCAAGGTCGGTGAGCACACGGCGCGCATACTTCTAGTGTAGTGTTGCATTCTGTTTAGAACTTAAGTGGCTATTCGCTCGGATGACCTTCTGCAGGATGTCGGCAGCGCTCTTGGTCCAGATGAACGGTTTGGGCTTGGTGTTGTGATGGGCGACGTACGCATCAATGGCGGCGACCAACTCCGCCACGCTGGTGAACACGCCACGAC
>JANXZN010000274.1 GCA_025355545.1 Rhizobacter sp. | reverse complement strand
GCCCATCAGCCTGGTGCCACGTCCTGGCACGTGACGATCAGTGGCACTCGGACGAAGTACAGGCTGCGGTGTCTCCTGGCCAGAAAAGTCGAGGCCCAGCAATGACTTCAGGCAAAAAGTACACCGCCCAAAATGACCTATGCCATGAGCGTCGCCGACACCGTCACCGCGTTCGCTGAAATGATCGCAGCGGGCGCGGGCGTTGAAGACGTGGCGGTGTGCTTCGGCATCACGCCGCTGACGGTGCAACGGCGCTTGAAGCTGGCGAAGGTGTCGCCCACGCTGTTCGAGTTGTTCCGCAAAGACAAGATCAACCTCGACCAGTTGATGGCGCTGGCCATCACCGACGACCATGCCGCACAGGAGCGCGTGTGGAACACCACACCGGCCTACGACCGCAATGCGACGAGCCTGCGCCGGTTGTTGCTCGGGCGCGAGATCGATGCGTCCACCGATCCGCTGGCCAAGTTCGTGGGTCTTGCGGCCTACGAGGCAGCGGGTGGGGTCGTGGTGCGCGACCTGTTCGAGGACGAGAGCAGCGGCTACATCGCCGACGGCGAACTGCTGCAACGACTTGCGATCGAGCGGCTGACTGAGCAGGCCGGGGCCTTGAAAGGTGAAGGCTGGGCCTGGACCGAGGCGCGGACCTCATTCGACTATTCGGAGCGGCAAGGTTTCGGCGTGGCCGCGATGGGTCAGCGCGAACCCACGGAGAAACAACAGGCTGCGCTCGACACGCTCACCGTCGCACACGAGGAGGCGAACACGGCGCTTGAAGCGCTCTATGCCACCGAGGACGAAGAGAGCTTCGATCAGGCAAAGGCCGCAGCCCTCGAAGCCGATATCGAAAAGGCGAACGCCAAGCTGGAAAAGCTGCGGCGCAACCTGAGCGAATGGACGCCCGACATCCTGGCCTTTGCCGGTGTCGTGGTGGCGCTCGACCGCAATGGCGAGGTGACGGTGCATCGCGGCATGGTGAAGCCCGAGGACCGCAAGCAGGCCGCCAAGGCGTCGGCGCTGGCCAAGGGGGCGAGCGGCGCGGTCGACGCAGGCGAGGGCGCGGGGGTCAGTGCGCATGCCGAGAGCCTGGTGAAGAAGCTGACCGCGCACAAGACCAAGGATTTGCAAGTGCTGCTGTCGGACAACACGCAGGTTGCGCTCGCGGCGCTGGCTCACACGCTGGTTCAACAGCTGGTCACGGGTGGTCTGCACCGGACCGTTTCGGCGTTGAACATTCGCGCGCTGGACTGCGACGGGTCACTCAAGGGCGTGGCCGACGACATCGAGGGCTCGCGCGCGTGGGGCGAACTGGCGAGCCGCCTGGATAACTGGCGCGAGCGCATCCCAGGCGATGCCGACAAGTTACTGCCTTGGCTTATCGGTCAGCCGCAGGACACGCTGCTTGAACTGCTGGCGCTCTGTTCGGCGTTGTCGGTCAATGCCATGAGCGGGCGCGAGGCGGATCACACCGGCGACGCCCTGGCAGTCGCGGTGGGTCTGGACATGGCCGACTGGTGGACGCCGACCGCTGGCAGCTACCTCACGCAAGTGCCGAAGGCGCGAATCGTCGAAGCGGTGACCGAGGCGGTGTCGGTGGAGCAGGCGCTGCCACTCGGAAAGATGAAGAAGGGCGATGCAGTGGCGAAGGCCGAAGCCTTGCTCGACGGCAAGCGCTGGCTGCCGTCGCCGCTGCGTTCGCGCCGGGCCTGATCGATTCCTCGCACCGGGCTTTGAGCCCGGTGCAGTGTCTGCCAATTTTTGAGTTCCTCATGCCAACCAAGACCCACATCACCACCACCGCTGGCGAAGCGCAGTTCCCCGCCCCCGAGACCCCCCAACAAACGCAAGGGCAGGGCGATCCATTGGAAGTCCAAGAAGCAGAATTCGAGGTCGTTGACGAGACGCCGTTCTTCGCGCCGGTGGCGTCCGATCTTCTCAACAGCCGGCTAGCCCGGATATTTCACGCTCCCCCGTAGAAACGAGGACGGCATTGCCCTTTGGATGCCCGTTTATCGAGGTGTCGAATCTTGATGAACGAGCGGGCAATGCCGAAACCAAACTGTAGCGAAGAAATTGACGTTGGG
>JANXZN010000272.1 GCA_025355545.1 Rhizobacter sp. | reverse complement strand
CCCAACGTCAATTTCTTCGCTACAGTTTGGTTTCGGCATTGCCCGCTCGTTCATCAAGATTCGACACCTCGATAAACGGGCATCCAAAGGGCAATGCCGTCCTCGTTTCTACGGGGGAGCGTGAAATATCCGGGCTAGGGCACGACCGCGCACCGGCCCCGCGCGCGACGCCGGTGACCGCGTGCCGGTCAGCGCTTCACGTAGCGGATGTCGGCGCGGCGGTTCTCGGCCCACGCCGCGTCGTCGTGGCCTTCGGCCTTCGGGCGCTCCTCGCCGTAGCTGACGGCCTCGATCTGCGCCGGCTTCGCGCCCATCAGCTCGAGCTGTTTCGCGACGATCTGCGCGCGCTTGTCGCCGAGCGCCAGGTTGTATTCGCGCGAGCCGCGTTCGTCGGCGTTGCCCTCGACGCGGATCTGCACGGCGGCGTGGGTCTGCAGAAACTGGCCGTGCGCCTGCACCAGCGGCTGGTACTTGGGATCGACCATGAAGTCGTCGTAGGCGAAGTAGACGCTGCGCGCCGCCAGCTGGCTCTTCGGATCGTCGAGCGGGTCGAGCGTGACGGTGGCGACGCTGCTCTGCGCGGAGCTGGCCGCGGGCGGGGTCGCCGGCGGCGCGCTGCTCGCGCTCGCGACCGGCGCCTTCGTGTCGATCGGCGTGCTGCTGCAGGCGGCCAGCGCGACCGCGGCGATCAGCGTGATGGAAAGGGTCTTGATCATGGAAGGACTCCTGAGGTTGCGAGCGGGCCGGGACGACCTGCTCATTCGGTAAACGGAAGCGGCCTCGCGGCCAGCGAAGCGTCGAACCCGCCCATGCAGTCGACGAGCACGGCCAGGCCGTCGTGGACCTTTCGCAGCTGCGCCACGCTCATGCCGTCGAGCACGTTCGGCAGCAGCCCGCGCGCCGGACCCGGCGCGCGCCTCAGGCCGCGACGGCCGGCGGCGGTCAGGTGGATCTGCACGATGCGCTGGTCCTGCGGCGAGCGGCCCTTGCGCACCAGGCCGGCGGCGTCGAGCCGGTTCAACAGGTTGCTGACGGTGGTCTGGTGCATGCGCAGGCGCTGCGCCAGCTCGCCCACGCTCAGGCCGTCGGCCTGCGCCACCTCGTGCAGCGCCCAGAGCTGCGCGCCGGGGATGCCGGTCGAGCGCTCCAGCCGCGCCGAGTGGCTGCCGGCCAGGCGCACCACGACGCGCAACTGCTGCAGCACGTCGAGCCCGCCGGGCGCGCCACGGCGCCGGCGCGGCGCTGTCACGTCTGATTTCATTTGTACAAATTATATTGCAGCAAATGTAAGCAATTTGTTTCAAAAAACGGCCTCTTCCGTAAAGTTAAGATGACTCGGGGCGGTAGGCGGCGCGCCGCGCGACAACAACCAGGGAGCGGGAACGGATGAACACGGAGTTGCTCGGCCCGCTCGTGGCCTGGCCGTTGATGCTGCTCGCGGCCTGGTCGGCCGGCGAGTGGGTGTTCCGGCACTGGAACCTGCCGCGCGTGGCCGCCTACGGCGCGGTCGGGCTGCTGCTCGGGGGCGTCGGGCTGTCGCAGAACGTGGCTTCGCAGGTGGCCCAGGGCTTCATGGCGAACGCGGCGCTGGCGCTGACCCTGTTCGAGCTCGGCTACCGCATCAACCCGCGCTGGTTCCGCCACAACCCCTGGGTGCTGGTCGCGGGCCTCGTGCAGGCGCTGCTGACCTTCGGCGCGGTGTTCTGGGTCGCCGGGGCGTTCGCCCTGCCGCTCGATCACCGCCTCGTGCTGGCCGCGCTGTGCGTCGCGACCTCGCCGGCCGCGGTGATGCGCGTCACGCACGAGCTGCGCAGCGCCGGCCAGGTGACCGAGCGGCTGCTGCACCTGTGCGCACTGAATTGTCTGGTGGCGGTGCTGCTGCTCAAGCTCGTCGTCGGCTACTGGCACCTCGAGACCAGCGGCGATCTCGGCAAGGCCGCGTTCAACAGCATCTACGTGATCGGCCTGTCGCTGGTGGCGGGCGCGACCTTCGGGGTAATCGCACCGCTGCTGAACCGCATCGCGACGAGCAGCCAGAGCACGACCGTGACCTTCGCGTTCCTGGTGCTGCTGCTGACCGGCATCGCGCAGACGCTGCACCTGTCGCCGCTGCTGGCGGCGCTCGCGTTCGGCGTGGTGGCGCGCGAGCGCCGCCTGATGCTCAGCCACGCGCAGCGCAACTTCGGTGCGCTCGGCGATGTGCTCGCGGTGTTCCTGTTCGTCTTCATCGGCAGCCTGCTGTCGTGGAACGATCTGTTCGCCGGGTTGCTGCTCGGCGTCGCGGTGCTGGCGACGCGCAGCGCGGCGCACACGCTGGTCAACCTCGGCATCGCCCGCGTCAGCGGCACGACCTTTCGCAAGGGCGCGCTGACGGGGCTGGCGCTGATGCCGATGGCGGCGTTCGCGATGCTGTTGCTCGAGGAGAGCCGGCTCTACGGCTTCGACCTCGCGCGCGACAGCCTACCGGCGATCGTCGGCCTGCTGGTGCTGGTCGACGTGATCGGCCCGATCGTCACGCAGCGCGCGCTGATGCTGGCCGGCGAAGCCCACCCGGAGGAAGGCTAGAGATGGACAACCCCCACGTCGCTTCGCTCCTGCCCCCCAAGGGGGTGCGTCAGCCCCTCGGGGCGGCCAGTCGGTACTGACATGCCGCTCGGACCCTTCGGCCAGTCGCAGGCGCTGTCGCTCGGCGTCGAGCTCGAGCTGCAACTCGTCAACACCGTCGACTTCGATCTGACCTCGAGTTCCAACGACCTGTTGCAGCTGCTCTCGCGCAAGCCCTTCCCGGGCACCGTCACGCCCGAGATGACGCAGAGCATGATCGAGATCGCCACCGGCATCCAGCACGAGCACGCGCCGCTGCTGGCCGAGTTGCGCGGCATGCGCGACACGCTGACCGCGGCCTGCGACCGCCTGAACATCGACATCGCCGGCGGCGGCACGCACCCGTTCCAGCGCTGGTCGGAGCAGCGCGTGTTCGAGAAGCCCCGCTACCAGCAGCTGTCGCAGCTCTACGGCTACCTCGCCAAGCAGTTCACGGTGTTCGGCCAGCATGTGCATGTCGGCTGCGCGTCGGGCGACGATGCGCTGTTCCTGCTGCATTCGCTGAACCGCTATGTGCCGCATTTCATCGCGCTCAGCGCCTCGTCGCCGTTCTTCCAGGGCGTCGACACGCTGTTCGATTCGGCGCGCCTGAACTCGGTGTTCGCGTTCCCGCTCAGCGGCCGCGCGCCCTTCACGTTGAGCTGGGACGATTTCGCGAACGACTATTTCACGAAGATGGAAGCGACCGGCGTGGTCAAGTCGATGAAGGACTTCTACTGGGACATCCGCCCAAAGCCCGAGTACGGCACGATCGAGCTGCGCGTGTGCGACACGCCGCTCACGGTCGAGCGCGCCGCCGCGCTCGCGTGCTACCTGCAGGCGATCTGCCGGCGCCTGCTCGAGCGCGCCGAGCCGATGCCGCAGGAAGACGACTACCTCGTCTACACCTTCAACCGCTTCCAGGCCTGTCGCTTCGGCCTGGACGGCACGATGGTCGACCCGCAGACGCGCGAGAGCCGCACGATCCGCGAAGACATCCTCGCCACGCTGCGCCGGGTCGAGGTGCACGGCGCGGTGCTGCGCAGCCTGCCGGCGCTCGAAGAGATCGAACGCTGCGCGGCGAGTGCCGGCAACCACGCGTCGCATCTGCGCGGCATCTACGCGCAATCGCGCAACGTGCAGAGCATGGTGCAGGAGAGCACGCGCGCGCTGCGCGCCGGGCCCGGCTGAGTCGCGCTGACCCGCGCCGCGCCGCCGCGCGCGTCAGCGCGCGCGCGGCGGCGCGCCCAGCACCAGCGTCCAGTAGCGGTTCTCGCCCGGGTCGCCGCCGCTGCCGGCGTCGCTGCAGGCCAGGCCGAGTTCGAGCACCTTCGCGTTCATCAGGTTGTCGCAGTGCGGCTCGCTCTCGAGCCAGGCATCGACAACCTCGCCCAGCGACGGGTAGCCGACCGCGACGTTCTCGGCCGCGGTGCTGAAACGGTAGCCCATCGCCGCCAGGCGTTCGGTCAGGTTGCGGTTCTGGCTGTCGCGATGACCCATGCGGTTCAGCACCGCCATCTCGTGCGACTGGGCCTCGGCGACCGCCGCGAGGCTCGCGCTCCAGCGCAGCGGTGCCGCGACGGCCGCACCGCCGGCGTGGTGGCAGACCGCGCCGAGCGCGCGCATCGCATTGAGCATGTTCAGCACGGTCTCGGGCGACGGGGTCGCGCCGCAGACCGGCCGGGCGGCCTCGGGCAGCGCGCGCAAGGGCACGGTCAGGCCGGCCAGCAGCAGCGCGCCGAACGCGAGCACACCGCGCAGGCGCCGGCCGCGACGCGCCGAGCCAGGGGCGGAAGGCTGAGGTGTTCGCACAGCGTGGGATCGACCGCCCGGCGGCAATCTGTAGGGCGCGCGCATCGCCGGGTCGCGCCGCAAGCCTCGTATCCGTGCTTAGTTCACGAACCGCCGGCTGCCGTGAAATATGACCTCCCGCGCTCGCGGGGAAGCCCCGCGAGCGCGGGACAATCGCGGCCACCCTTGCGCACTAGAGTCTGCTCATGTCGCAATCTGCTGTGTCTTTGCCATGAGTCTCATCCGGCGCGCATTGATGATTGCCGCGCTCGCCTGTGCAGGCGTTGCGCCGGCCCTGGCGAAATCTGCCGACACGGCGGCCGCGCTGCCGACGGTCGCGCTCGATTCCTGCAGCTGGAACCGGCCCGGCGTCGATCCGTTCATGGGCGACGTCGTCGCCGCCGTCGATCGCTACACCGACATCCCCGCCGATGTGCGGGCCCGCCTCAAGGCGCGCATGGCCAGGCGCGAGTACGACGACATGGTCAGCATCCGTCGCGACAGCATCGACGGGCGCGCAGGTCAACAGTACGGCAGCAGCATCCGCGACATGCACTTCGGCACGCACCAGATCTGCCGCTCGGTGACGCGCACCGCGTGGACCGCGGGCATGAAGGAGCGCGGCCTCGTCTACTGCGAGGGCGGTCAGTGCATCCTGGTGCCTACGGTGTGCCGCAACGTGAGCCGTATCAGCCGCAGAGCGGTCGATGCCGACCACGCCGAAGCCCCGGACGCAGACGAACCGGTGCCGCCGGGCGCGGTGGCGGCCGAACCCGGCGCTGATCCGTCGCCTTCACCGCTGGCGCAGGACGAGTCGCCGAGCTTCGCGAACCCGCAGGCGTGGGAGCAACCGGCCCTCTACGGCGGCGGCCCGGGCGCGCCGGGGCGCGGCGAAGGCTGGGGCGACGACCCGCCGCCCGGGGGCTTCCCGGGTGGGTGGGGCGGCGGCCCGATCGCGGTCACGACGGCGAGGCCGCCCGGCGGCGTCGACGGCCCACCGGGCGGCTTCCCGGCAGCGCCACCGCCGGTGCCCGAGCCGCAGACCTGGGCGCTGGTGCTGGGTGGGCTGGTGGCGCTCGCACTCGCGCGCCGTTGCCGCGTCAGGGCCTGAGCAGCGGGTCTCGGGAGAATCCGGGCCGGCACGGCAGCAGCGGCGTGTTGAAATCCAGCGCCGCCACTGCCGAAACCTCGGGCCGATGAGTCAAGTCCTGATCAACCAGTACCTCGCCCAGCTCGACGTTCTGAAGAAGGTCGACGGCACGCACCGCGAATCGGTCGTGCGCGAGGCCTTCAAGGACTTGCTCAAGGGCTGGGGCAAGCAGCACGACCTCGTTTTCATCCCCGAGTACAAGCTGGAAAGCGCCACAAAAGACACGCGCTTCGTCGATGGCGCGCTGCTGCACGAGCTGCGTGTGCCCTTCGGCTACTGGGAAGCCAAGGACGCGAAAGACGATCTCGGGCGGCGAAGGCCATATTCGACTTGTCCACCAATGGCGTGAACACTGCGCGCGACGAGTGGGTCTACTCGTTTTCGGCCGACGCTCTCCAGAAACAGATGCGGTTTGCGATCGATGAGTTCAACCGTGAGCAAGTCCGATGGTCGAAGGTCAAGAGCGTTGACCGTTCGCAAGTTAGCCAACGTTTGAAGTGGAGCGAATCGCTGCTGGCCAAATTGCAGCGCTCACCTTCGCCGCCATTGGCGCAGGCGCTCGTTGTGGTGGCGCACTACCGGCCGTATGTTCGTGTTGACTACTACGCCGACCCGGTGTTCTCGGATCGGTTGACTGGCAATCACGCGGCCATGTTCGGCGCGTCGTTGCAGCTAGTGTAGTGATGCAATCTTGAGGGAACTTAAACGAACCCTGCCACACCAATGATCTACTACGGACTGGTGTGGAGAACGAGAGTGCGAGTTGCCCCTGAGATTGTGCTGTCGGACGAAGAGCGCGAGGTGCTCGACGAGCTGATTCGCTCCAAGCTGACGAGCGTGCGT
>JANXZN010000214.1 GCA_025355545.1 Rhizobacter sp. | reverse complement strand
TCAACCGCGCGCCACGGCCCGGTGGATGACGGCGCGCTCGATGCCCATCAATGCCTCGGCGCCCACGCCGCGTACGCTCGTTTCAAAGCGCGGTGATTCGCGCGCCCGCGGAAGTTTTCCCGTGGATCAGACAGGAGTTCGACACCATGACTGCCAAGACGCTTCTCTACCGCGAAGACGCACGCTGCAGAACGTCGCATCGATCGCGCGCCTCGTGCTGACCATTGACTGCATGGTGGCGAACGCGCCGAAGAAGGCCTCCCCGGCGGATGGGCTGCCCGGGATCAACCCCGAGATGTACTGATGCCGTTCCGTACCGCGAGCCAGGAACACGCGCCGCCCAGGAGAACACGATGAGCCAGCCCACCCCACCCACGATCGAATTGCCGCCCGGGGTGGTGGCCCTGATTCCGATGCGCAACGTCGTGCTGTTTCCGCACGTGCTGGTGCCGATCAGCGTGGGCCGCGCCAAGTCGATCGCCGCGCTGCAACACGCGCTCGCCGCCGGCTCGCCGGTGGGGATCGTGCTGCAAAAGAATCCACGCGACGACGACCCCGGGCTCGACGGACTGTGTCCCGTCGGCACGCTGGCCACAATCGTGCACCACCTCAACCCGCAGGAGAGCCTCCACCACGCGGTGTGCGAGGGCACGCAGCGCTTTCGCGTCGTGGAACTGGCCGAGGGCTATCCTTTCCTCGCTGCAAGAATCGAACGCCTCGACGAACCCGCCGATGCGTCGACCGAGGCCGAAGCGCTGGCGCTCCAGCTTCGCGAACGCACGATCGAACTGCTGTCGCTCCTGCCCAGCGTGCCGGCCGAATTGGTGCACGCGCTTCAGGCCACGCGCGGGCCAGCCGAACTCGCCGACATCGCCGCCAGCGTCATCGACGCCGAAGTGAACGAGAAGCAGGGGCTGCTGGAGACGATCGCGACGCAGGAACGCGTGAGCAAGCTGCTGAAGATCCTCTCGCGCCGCATCGAGGTGCTGCGCCTGTCCAGGGAGATCGGCGAGCGCACCAAGGAGCAGCTCGACGACCGCCAGCGCAAGTTCCTGCTGCGCGAGCAGTTGAAGACCATCCAGAAGGAGCTCGGCGAGGACGTCGGCAGCGACGAGGAGATCGCGCGCCTGGAAGAAACGATCGCCAAGGCGGGCATGCCGGCCGACACCGAGGCCCATGCACGCAAGGAACTGCGGCGGCTGCAAGGCATGTCGGATGCGTCGGGCGAATACTCGATGCTGCGCACCTACCTCGAGTGGATGGTCGAACTGCCCTGGGCGACGCCGGTCGAGACGCCGATCGACCTCCCTGCCGCACGCCAGACGCTGGAGGCCGATCACTTCGGCCTGGAGCGCGTGAAGCAGCGCATCGTCGAGTTCCTCGCCGTTCGCAAACTGAACCCGCAGGGCCGCGCGCCCATTCTTTGCTTCGTCGGGCCGCCCGGCGTCGGCAAGACCTCGCTCGGCCAGAGCATCGCGCGGGCCCTGCAGCGACCCTTCGTGCGCGTGTCGCTCGGCGGCGTTCACGACGAGGCCGAGATCCGCGGCCACCGCCGCACCTACATCGGCGCGCTGCCAGGCAACATCGTGCAAGGCCTGCGCAAGGCCGGCGCACGCGACTGCGTGATGATGCTCGACGAGGTCGACAAGCTGACCGCGAGCGCCCACGGCGACCCGTCAGCCGCGCTGCTCGAAGTGCTGGACCCGGAGCAGAACGGCACGTTCCGCGACAACTACCTCGGCATACCCTTCGACCTGAGCCGCGTCGTCTTCATCGCCACCGCGAACGTCATCGACAACGTGCCGCCAGCCGTGCGCGACCGCATGGAAGTGATCGACCTGCCCGGCTATACGCAGGAAGAGAAGCTGCAGATCGCGCAGACCTACCTCGTGAGCCGGCAGCGCGCGGCCAACGGCCTGCGCGAAGACCAGTGCGAGCTGACGATGCAGGCGCTGCGGACAATCGTCGCCGACTACACGCGCGAAGCCGGCGTGCGCCAGCTCGAGCGCGAGATCGGCCGCGCGATGCGCCATGCCGCGATGAAGGTGGCCGAAGGTTTGAGCGAGAAAGTGCGGATCGACGCACCGGATCTCGACGCCATCCTCGGGCCGGCGAAGTTCGAGCGCGAGCTGGCTTTGCGCAGCAGCGTCACCGGCGTGGCCACCGGGCTGGCGTGGACTTCGGTGGGCGGCGAGATCCTCTTCATCGAGGCCACACGCGTGGCCGGCAGCGGCAAGCTGCTCCTGACCGGCCAGCTGGGCGACGTGATGAAGGAAAGCGCGCAGGCCGCGCTCACCCTGGTCAAGTCGCGCGCCGCGGATCTGCGCGTTCCGCCCGCGATGTTCGAAGACATCGACCTTCACGTCCACATCCCGGCCGGGGCGATCCCGAAGGACGGCCCGAGCGCCGGCGTGGCGATGTTCATTGCGCTGGCATCGCTGTTCACCGACCGCCCGGTGCGCCACGACGTGGCGATGACCGGCGAGATCAGCCTGCGCGGCCTGGTGCTGCCGGTGGGTGGCATCAAGGAAAAGGTGCTGGCCGCGCAACGCGCCGGCCTGCACACCGTGCTGCTGCCGGCGCGCAACCTGAAGGATCTGCGCGAGTTGCCCGAAAGCGCCCGCGCCGCGATGCAGTTCATCGCGCTCGACACGGTGGACGACGCGATCCGGGGTGCCTTGGCCGAACCCGGCACGCAGCGCGTGCCGCCCGAGTTCAAGCTCGTCTGAAAGACATCGGCGCCGAGCATGACCGTTGCCCGAAAGGAATGCACATGGTGGGTGACTTCAAAGATCGCGCCGACGCCGGACGGCAGCTCGCGGCGGCGGTCGTTCGCCTTGGGCTGGTCGACCCGCTGGTGCTCGCGCTGCCGCGCGGCGGCGTGCCGGTGGCCGCCGAGGTGGCACTCGCGTTGTGCGCGCCGCTGGATCTGCTGATCGTGCGCAAGATCGGTGCACCGGGCCAGCCGGAGCTTGCGGTGGCCGCCATGGCCGAGGGCGACCCGCCGACGGTGGTGGTCGACGAACGCACGTCCCAAGTGACCGAAGGCGATCATGCTTACATCAAGCGCGAGGTCAGAACACAGCGCGCAGAGATCGAGCGGCGCTGCAATACCTACCGGCACGGCCGCGCGCGGCTCGGCGTTGCCGGCAAGACGGTCGTCGTCGTCGACGACGGCATCGCCACCGGCACGACGATGCGCGCTGCGCTGAAGGCGCTGCGGCGCAAGCGGCCGGCCAAGGTGGTGCTGGCCGTGCCGGTCGCGTCGAACCATACGATCTACGAGTTGTCGAAGCTGGTCGACGACGTGGTCTGCCTGTCGCAGCCGGGCTACTTCAGGTCGGTCGGCACGTACTACGCCGACTTTCACCAGGTTGACGACGAGGAAGTGATTGCGCTGCTCGACGCGAGCCGCAGAGCGCACCTGCATGAGCCCGCGGCACGGGCGCTCCGGAGCGGAGAACCTCCCTTGGTCTGGCCAAGCCGGAGCGATCTCTCCAAAGACCCGACGGAGCCCCTTTGAGGTTCGTGGCGGCCGAGTCGAGGGCTCGTGGCCAGCACCTCGCCGTGCTCGCCGACCGTTGCGCAGATTGAGCTGCATCACGTCGCACGCTGCCTCCGCGTGCTCGAATCTACGCATGGAGACCGTCGACGACACGCCCGGCATCTAAGCCAAGCTGCGCTATTTGCAGTCGACGCTCGCGCTCGCGGGCATGGCGAGCCGGTGCGCCGCATCGAGACGCACATGTCGTGGCTCCTGCTGGGCGGCGAGCGGGTGCTGAAGCTGAAGAAGCCGGTGCGCTTCTCCTTCCTCGACTTCACGACCATGCAAGCGCGCGAGCGCGACGCCCGCGCCGAGCTGCGCTTGAAGCGCCAGCTTGCGCCACGCGTCTACCTCGGCTTGCTTGCGCTGCAGTGGGACGACGGCGTGTTCTCGCTCGTTCCGGAAGAGCAGCTACCCGCTCGCGGCCGCACCGTCGACTGGCTGGTGTCGATGCAACGGCTGCCGGCCGCGCGATCTGTCGCAGATCCACAGCCTGCTCGACCGCATGGACCGGGCCGTGGCGAGTCACGAAGACATGCTGCGAGCCCGCGTGCGCGGGCGCCGCATCGTCGAGGGCCATGGCGATCTGCGCCCCGAGCATGTGTGCCTGATCGAGCCGCCGGTGTTCATCGACGCGTTGGAATTCGAGGTGCGGCTGCGCGAGGTCAATCCCTTCGACGAGTTGTCCTTCCTCGGCCTGGAATGCGCAATCGCAGGCGATGCGGCGATCGGCCCGCAGCTCATCGCGCGCTGCGCCGATGCGCTCGACGACCCTCCCCCGGCCGCCCTGCTGCGGCTTCACACCGCGCACCGCGCGCTGCTGCGCTCGCGACTCAGCGTGGCGCACCTGCTCGAAGCCGATGCCCGCACGCCGCAGAAGTGGCCACCTCAGGCCGGGCGCTATCCTCGACGAACAAGCCACCACCATCGGTGAGTTTGTACAGTTTGCCATTGGCCTTGGCGTTGTTGATCCGGGTCGGGGAAAGGGAGTAGTTGCTGGGTCTCATGGTGCCTTCTCACGTCCAATTTGCTGCCCCTCCAAATGGAGGAATTTGGAGGGGATTTCTCCGCGTCACCCTCCAATTTCCCCTCCAAAATGACGGGATTTCGTGGTTTGCCGTGAGACGAACTGAAAAGCAAAAGCCCTTGATTTCTTCAACAAAATCAAGGGCTTGCGGGGCGTCATGAGACGCCAGGGAGCAGCTTCACATGTGGTCGATCATCACATGAAAATCGGCCCGCAGCCCGCACCAATCATGGCCCCTGCCCTTTGAGCCATGCTCCATCCCTCCAGATTCCCCTCCATTCGGATGAGACGTCCTGGGACAAAACCGGCCCATTGCTCGCGACTCAAACAGTCATCACGTTGTCAGGTCCACGATCACTCTAGCATGGCCGAACCTGAGTCAACAGGTCCCGTACGTGTACTTCGGCCAATTGAGTAGCGTGACCGGCCAAGCGTTTTTCGGTTCCCCCGTCATGCCTTGTCGCAGACCGCCGGTACGCCGTGCTACTCGATGCCATCTACAGACAGTGTCGGCCGCAGACTCCGATCCGACCGAGCACATAACTTGCGAGGCCCGCCGGTCGACCTCGGGGCCCCAGAGCCGACCGGACACCCGGCGCTCGTGATCTGTCGGCGATCAATCCTGCCGAGGACGCGAGCCGCGCGCGGCGTTTGGGGCTACGTCAGTCGCGTTGGTCCTGCGTAACCCACCTTTTCCGCTGATCCTCTCGCAGCTTCGCGCGAAGGCACACCGTCGGCAAACCCCTGCCGAACGCGCATAGCTCGGCGACAGCTCGCCCGAGAGAATCGCTTCGCGGCGTGCCGCAAGCGCAGCCACCTCGGAAATGGTCATCAGTTGCACCCAATGAACACTTGGCGCAACGCCGTCGGGGCGCTGGACCGCGACGTATGCGTGATCCGCCACCATCTCCCCCGTTTGCAGTTCGACCGCTGCGCGCTGTGCCGACAGTTCGATCACGTCGGACCAGTAGAGTCGATCGATATCGCGGGTTTTGAGTTCGAGCAGGACGATTGCGCCGGACGCGACTCGATAGGCTCGGTCCACCCTCGCAGAAATCGTCACCTGTCCTGTCGCCGTGAACAGCCGCTCTGCGAATAGCAATCGCGCTATGCGCAGTTCTCGCGGCAACGCCACGACTGACGATCCGGCACGGTGGCGCTTCGACCAGAGCATGCCAACTGCGAGGCAGATCGCCGCAAGCAACCCCGCGACCAGCGCACTACTGGTCATGCAGATGCTCCTGCCACTCAAGCCACCGGGCCGCAAACGAGGCGAACCCACACAGCATCCAGCGCACGATCGGCCGTAAGCTCGGTCGACGCTCCAGAAACCCGCACACCGTAGGCGCGGACCGGTAGTAGAGGGCGATCAAGCGGCGCCCCAGCGGCCGAGGCCGCATGACCTGATCCCTGAACCGCCTCAGCACGCGGGTCTCTGGGGTCTCGCCGAACACCAGGGTCGCAACAAAGCACCGGCCCCTCAAGCGCCCATCATCGTGCCGGTTCATGTAGAACCGCTCGTGCGCGCGGCGGCCGCGGTCCATCGCCTGCAATTGATCGGAAGTCCGTCGACTGCCGCAATGATGCTCGAACTTCACCAGTCGTTCGCAGACACCCATCTGCGCCAGGTCGGATGCGCTCACGCCGCGGGAGCAGCGCCCCACGCGCTTCTTGGCAGCCATGGGATTAGTGCCCTATTCGGTCAGTGGTTGTGCGAACGACTGGTTGGTCAGCGTGGGGGCGCCGAGGTCAAACCCGTCGGACCCGATGCCAGCTGACTGGGGCGCGGTCGGCGCAACAGCCGCTGGAATCAGCATCCAGTTCTGCGCCAGTAACCCCTCGTGGGCGAGGAACCGCAGGCGGTTGATACGCTTCGTGCCTTTGTTGAAACGCATCAGGTCGTCGTAAAGGCGCGGGTTGTCGTCCCGGGTCATCTCGAACAGCATGCTGACGGGACCGAAGTCCCTCCCGGGGGTTTTCATGCGCCCTCTCCTTCCATCCGCGCTACCCGCCCGACGCCGCCGGCCGGTTCCATCAGGCTGCGCGCGTAGTTCATGCCGGCGATCTGGAAGCCGCGGACGTTGGCGTACATCGGGTCCCTCACCTCGAAGATTTTGTGCTTCGGGAACGCCTGCTTCACCGCGTTCTTGAAGAGGAAGGCACCTCCTCCGACCAGGATGATGTTCTGGAAGCTGTAGTCTGCCGGGATGCTCTCGAGCATCGCGCCCACTGCACGCTGCGCGACCGAATGCGCCACCGGCATCAGTTTCGAGAGGTCGTAGGTCTTCTGGTAGACCATCAAGTTCTTGCCGGTGCGTAACGCCCGGTCGATGGCGTCGAGGTCGGCATAGGGCGTCCCGATCTCCGTGCCGATGTCGCTTGCAATCGCCCGCAGCACATGCGACACACCACGGTTCACTGAACCTAGAGACGGCAGTAGGTCATAGCGAACCAAGCGTAGCGCCAGCACTCGCGCGGGCTGGGGCCGGTCGGGCACACTCACCGCATGGGTGAAGCCAAGATCAAGGCGCGCACGCAGGTGGCGCGGGCCGTGGACACG
>JANXZN010000202.1 GCA_025355545.1 Rhizobacter sp. | reverse complement strand
GGCGAGGTGCTTGGCCGCGGCCAGCAGCATCGCGGTGTGGCCGTCGTGGCCGCAGGCGTGCATCTTGCCGGGGTGCTGGCTGGCGTGCGCGAAGGTGTTGTGCTCGGTCATCGGCAGCGCGTCGATGTCGGCGCGCAGGCCGACCGCGCGCTCGCTGCTGCCGGACTGAAGGATCGCGACCACGCCGGTTGTGCCCAACCCGCGGTGGATAGTGATGCCCCAGTCGGTGAGCTGCTTGGCGATGACGTCGGACGTGCGCTGCTCCTGGAAGCACAACTCGGGGTGGGCGTGGATGTCGCGGCGCACGGCGGCGATGGCGCCCGCGTCGGCGAGGATGGATTCGATCATGCGCATGCTGTGGCTCCACGGCGCGCCGCGCGAGGCGCTCGCGCGTTTGCGGCCGATCGTTGGGGGAGAGGGCAGTTTACCCGCGGGGCAAGACTGCTGCGGGCATGCGGTCTAGCGTCTGACCTTGCCGTCCTCGGTCAACATCGACAGATCGACGAAATGCGACGCGACGTGGTCGCGCGGCCCGAACTCGACGCTGAAGCCGCCGAAGCTGGCGTTCTGGATCGATTCCAGGGCGCCGATCAGCGCCTCGCGCGACGGGTTGCGGCCGGCGCGCTTCAGGCCCTCGGTCAGCACCTTGGCGGCGAGGTAGCCCTCCATGCTGGAGTAGTTCGGCTGCGCGTCGCCGCCGGCCTTGCGCACCGCGTCGAGGTATTCGCGCGAGATCGCGGTCGTGGTCGAGAACGGGAACGGCATCACCTGGCTGACCATGATGCCGCGGCCTTCCCTGCCGAGCTCGTCGGCCAGCGCCTGCGTGCCGACGAACGAGACGTTGATGAACTGCCCGCCGAAGCCCGCCTTGCGCGCCGCGCGGATGAAGGCCGCGCAGGACTTGTAGGCGCTGATTTGCACCACCGCGTCGGGCATCTTCGGCGCGATCTCCTTGACCGCCCGCGCCACGTCGACGGTGTTGCGCTCGACCGTGCCGAGCGCGATCGGGGCCAGGTCCTGCGCCTTCAGCGCGCGCGTCACGCCTTCCAGGCCGGCCTTGCCGTAGGCGTCGTTCTGATAGAAGACCGCGATCTTCTTCAGGCCCAGCGCGGTGAGCTGCCGCACGATCAGCGCGGTCTCGTCGTAGTACGAGGCGCGCAGGTGAAACACGCTCTTGTGGAACGGCTCGCGCAGCGCCTGCGCGCCGGTGAACGGGCCGAAGAACGGGATCTTCGCGTCGACCACCAGCGGCAGCGCCGCCAGCGAGGTCGGCGTGCCGACGTAGCCGAACAGGCCGAACACCTCGTCGTTCAGGAACTTCTCGGTGTTGGCCTTGCAGCGATCGGGCTCGTAGCCGTCGTCCAGCGTGCGCAACTCGATGGCGTGGCCGTTGACGCCGCCCTGTGCGTTCAGCGCGTTGAAGTAGATGCGCGCCCCGATGTTCATCTGGATGCCCAGCTGCGCGGCCGGCCCGCTGAACGCGGCCGACTGCCCGAGCACGATGCGGTTGTTCTGGGCCAATGCGGGCAGCGCCAGCGCGGCGCTCGAACCGGCGAGCCACTTGATGGCGTCACGACGTTGCATGGAATCCTCGACGATGGATTGCGGGGCGAGGGCGGCGCTTTGCGCCGGGGCCCTTCTGGTGTTGTCCCAGGCTGCTGCAGCATAGGCGCTGATGCGCGGTGTGTCATCCCGATGCGGGCGTCCCCACACGGCCATGTGGGCGGGCGGTGTGCAATAGTTCACCCCCATGAACACGACGACCGTACGGGCGGCCTGCCCGCATGACTGCCCGGACACCTGCGCGATCCGCGTCACGGTGCAGGACGGCCGGGCGATCAAGGTCCAGGGCGACCCCGATCACCCGCCGACACACGGTGCGCTGTGCACCAAGGTCGCGCGCTATCCGGAGCGCACCTATCACCCCGAACGCGTGCTGCATCCGATGAAGCGCAGCGGGCCCAAAGGCAGCGGCCGGTTCACGCGCGTGAGCTGGGCCGAGGCGCTGGCCGACATCGCGGGCCGGCTGAAAGCGATCGCTGCGCGTGACCCGCAGGCGGTTCTGCCTTACAGCTACGCCGGCACGATGGGGCTGATCCAGAGCGAGAGCATGGCGGCGCGCTTCTTCAACAAGCTGGGTGCCTCGCTGCTCGACCGCACGATCTGCTCCAGCGCCGGCGGCGAGGCGCTGGCCGCGACCTACGGTGCCAAGGTCGGCATGCACCTCGAGTTCTACGCCGAGAGCCGGCTGATCCTGATCTGGGGCAGCAACTCGATCGCGTCGAACCTGCATTTCTGGACCTTCGCACAGGCCGCGAAGCGCGCGGGCGCGAAGCTCGTCTGCATCGACCCGCGCAAGACCGAGACCGCCGACAAGTGCCACCAGCACATCGCGCTGCTGCCCGGCACCGACGGCGCGCTCGCGCTTGGGATGATGCGCGAACTGACCGTGAATGGCTGGCTGGACGACGCCTACGTCGCCCGTCATGTCGATGCGGCCGGCTGGCCGACACTGCGCGAGCGCGCGCTGCAGTGGCCGCCGGAGCGTGTCGCCGAGGTTTGCGGCATCACCGCCGACGAAGTGCGCGGCCTGGCGCGCGACTACGGCACGACCCGACCCGCGGCGATCCGCCTGAACTACGGCATGCAGCGCGTGCGCGGCGGCGGCAACGCGGTGCGGCTGATCGCGCTGCTGCCCTGCCTGGTCGGCGCGTGGCGGCATCGCGCCGGCGGGCTGCTGCTGTCGAGCTCGGGCTGGTTCAAGCGCGTGCGCGACGACACCGCGCTGCAGCGGCCCGATCTGCTCGCGGGTCGCCGGCCGCGCACGATCAACATGAGCACGATCGGCGACGACCTGCTGCGCCAGGCTCACGAAGTGCTTCCCGATGGCACCGCGTTCGGCCCGAAGATCGAGGCGCTCGTCGTCTACAACAGCAACCCGGTCGCGGTCGCGCCCGACTCGACCAGGGTGGTGCGCGGCTTCCTGCGCGAGGACCTGTTCACGGTCGTGCTCGAGCACTTCATGACCGACACCGCCGACCACGCCGACTACGTGTTGCCGGCGACCACGCAGCTCGAGCACCTGGACGTGCACGCCAGCTACGGCCACACCTACGCGATGATCAACGAGGCCGCGGTCGCGCCGCTCGGCGAGGCCAAGCCGAACACGCAGATCTTCCGCGAGCTGGCGGCGCAGATGGGCTTCACCGAGCCGTGCTTCGCCGACGACGACGAGGCGCTGGCGCGCGCCGCGTTCAAGCGCGAGGTAGTCGACTTCGATGCGCTGCGCGCCAGCGGCTGGGTCAAGCTGCCGATCGCCGACGCGCCGTTCGCCGATGGCGGCTTCCCGACCGCCGACGGCCGCTGCAGCGTCGACTCGCCCGAATTCGGCGTGCCCGACTTCGTCGCGAACTACGAGTCGGCCGCGAGCGCACCCGAGCTCGCGCGGCGCTATCCGCTGGCGATGATCTCGCCGCCGGCGCGCAACTTCCTCAACTCGAGCTTCGTCAACGTCAAGAGCCTGCGCGACATCGAGGGCGAGCCGCTGGTCGAACTGCACGCGGCCGACGCGCGCGGCCGCGGCATCGCGAGCGGCCAGATGGTGCGCGTCTTCAACGACCGCGGCAGCTACCTGTGCCGGGCCCGCATCAGCCCGCGCGCGCGCCCCGGCGTCGTCAACGGGCTGGGCGTGTGGTGGCGCAAGCTCGGCGCGGCCGGTACCAACGTCAACGAGCTGACGCACCAGCGGCTCACCGACATCGGCCGCGCACCCAGCTTCTACGACTGCCTCGTCGACGTGCGCCCGGCCGACGCTGCCGTGTCGTGACCGGTGGCTGGCGGGCGCTGAGCGTGGCGGGTCTGGGTGCGGTCGGCATCGCGTTGCTCGCCGCCGCCACGGTCTGCGTGAGCTCGGGCTGCAGCACGATCGGCTACTACGCGCAATCGGTCGGCGGCCACCTCGCGCTCGTGCGCGCCGCCCGGCCGGTGCCCGACTGGCTCGCCGACGCGCACACGCCCGCGGCGCTGAAGGCGCGCCTCGAACTCAGCCAGCGCATCCGCGACTTCGCGGTCAGCGCACTGCACCAGCCCGACAACGCGAGCTACCGCCGTTACGCCGACCTGAAGCGTGCGAGCGCGGTCTGGAACGTGGTGGCCGCGCCCGAGCTGAGCCTGAAGCTGCAGACCTGGTGCTTCCCGGTGGTCGGCTGCGTCGGCTACCGCGGCTACTACGAGCTGACCGAGGCGAACGCGTTCGCCGACGGTCTGCGTGAGCAGGCGCTCGAGGTCAGCGTCTACGGCGTGCCGGCCTACTCCACCCTCGGCATGCTGCCGGGCGACGCGCTCAAAGACCCGCTGTTGAACACGTTCATCGACTACCCGGAAGGCGAACTGGCGCGGCTGATCTTCCACGAGCTCGCGCACCAGATCGCCTTTGCCGCAGGCGACACCGTGTTCAACGAATCGTTCGCGACCACGGTCGAACGCCTCGGCGCCGAGCGCTGGCTGCGCGAGCGCGCCGGGCCGCAGGCGCGCGCCGAGTACGAGCAGGGCGCGGCACGACGACGCGATTTCCGAGAGCTGGCGACGCGCTACCGCGATCGCTTCCAGGCCCTGTACGACAGTGCCGCGAGCGTGGCCGACAAACGCGGCGCCAAGGCGGCGCTGCTGGCCGAACTGCGCGCCGACCACGAGGCGATGAAGCGCGCGCGCTGGGGCGGGTTTTCCGGGTATGACGGCTGGTTCGCGCTCGCCAACAATGCATCGTTCGGCGTGCTCGCGGCCTACAACCAGCTGGTGCCTAATTTCGAGCGCCTGTTCGAGCGCGAAGGTCGCGACTGGCCCGCTTTCTATGCCCAGGTCAAGCGGCTGGCGGCCTTGCCCCTGGCCGAGCGCCGCAAGGCGCTCGATCGATGAGACTCGAACCGCGCAACCCATTGCCCCAGGGAGAATCACGAATGCCCGACATCCACATCCACCGCGACCACGATCTCGGCCTGGCCAAGGCGCGCAAGGTCGCGTTCCAATGGGCCACCGATGCCGAGAACAGGTTCGAGATGGCGTGCACCATCATCGAGGGCAAGACCCGCGACACGGTGGAGTTCACGCGTTCCGGCCTGACGGGCGAGTTGCTGGTCGAGGAGCATCAGTTCACGCTCGATGCGAAACTCGGCTTCCTGCTCGGCGCGTTCAGCAAGACGATCGAGTCGGAGATCGAGAAGAACCTCGATGCGCTGCTCGCCAAGGGCAGCGCGACTGCCAAGGCCAGGCCGGTTGCGAAAAGCGCGGCCGCGAAGAAGGCGGCCGTCAGGACCGCGAAAAAATAGCGCCTATTTCAGCGCCTCGATCAGGTCCACGTACTCCTGCATCGCGGCCTCGGGGATCTGCCCCTTCGCGGCGTTCCAGGCGTCCCACTTGGCGCGGCCGACCATGTCGCTGAAACCCGGGCGCTTGCCCTCCACGTCGCCGCTGCTCGCCTGCTTGTAGAGCGCGTAGATCTTCAGCAGCGTCATGTTGTCGGGCTTCTCGGGCAGGCTCTTCGAGTCCTTGACGGCTTGCTCGAACTGCGACTTCAGGTCGGCCATGGTAGTGCTCCCGTGGGTGAAAATGTGCATTGACGGCGCCGATGGTAACCAGCATCTCGGGCCGGCCGCAGAACAGCACCTCACGGAGAAACCCCGATGCAAACGAGCTCGCAGCGCATGTCGCGCGTGGACACCGCCTGGCTGCGGATGGACAACGACGTCAACCTGATGATGATCGTCGGCGTCTGGCTGCTGCAGCCGGGCATCGCGCACGCGGCGCTGTGCGAGCGGGTCGAGGACAAGCTGCTGAAGTACGAGCGCTTTCGTCAGAAGGTCGTGCCCGACGCGATGGGTGCGACGTGGGTGCCCGACACGGCCTTCGACGTGAAGCGCCACGTGCTGCACCAGAAGCTGCACCCCGAGCGTGGCCAGAGCGAGCGCGAGGCGCTGCAGGCACTCGTCGGCGAGCTCGCGAACACGCCGCTCGACCCGGACCACCCGCTGTGGCAATTCCACCTGATCGACGGCTACGAGGGCGGCAGCGCGCTGGTGGCGCGCGTGCACCACTGCATCGGCGACGGCATCGCGCTGATCTCGGTGATGATGGCCATCACCGACGGCGGCATCGACCCGCCCAGGCGCAAACAGCGCGAACTGCCGGAAAGCGAAGGCGACTGGCTGTCCGATGCCGTGATGAAGCCGTTGACCGACCTCGCGACCAAGGCGATCGGCATGTACGGCGGAGGCGTCGGCAAGACCATGGAGATGCTGTCGAACCCGCAGCAGGGCCTGCTCGGCGGGATCGAGATGGCGCGCCTGGGGGCCAAGGTGCTGGGCGATGTCGGCGCGATGGCGCTGATGGCGGACGACTCGCCGACCCTGCTGAAGGGCAAGCCGATCGGGCAGAAGATCGTCGCCTGGGGCGAGCCGCTGCCGCTGGACCAGGTCAAGGCGATCGGCAAGGCGCTCGATTGCTCGATCAACGACGTGCTGCTGGCCTGCGTGGCCGGTGCGATCGGCGGGTACCTGCGCGAGCAGGGTGACGACCCGACCGGCAAGGAGATTCGCGCGATGGTGCCGATCAACCTGCGACCGATCGAAGAGGCCTGGAAGCTCGGCAACCGTTTCGGCCTCGCGCCGCTGACCCTGCCGATCGGGATCGACAACCCGGTCGAGCGGGTCTACGCGGTGCGCGTGCGCATGAACCAGTTGAAAGACAGCTACCAGCCGCTGCTCGCGTTCGCGCTGCTCGCGGTCGCGGGCCTGCTGATCAAGCCGGTGCAGGACGGTCTGCTCGGCCTGTTCGCGAAGAAGGCGACGGCGGTGATGACGAACGTGCCCGGCCCGGCGGTGCCGCTGAAGTTCTGCGGCGCGACGCTGCGCCAGACCATGTTCTGGGTGCCGGCGTCGCGCGACATCGGCGTCGGCGTGTCGATCCTGTCGTACGGCGGCGGGGTTCAGTTCGGGCTGATCACCGACAAGAGGCTGTGCCCGCACCCGCAGCGCATCATCGACCGCTTCGAGCCCGAGTTCGAGAAGCTGCTGCTGATGACGATGATGCTGCCGTGGAGCGAGTGATTCTGCGCTCTCCGAAAGCGGTCGTTGTTCGCCTCTACTGGCGTGTCGTGGGTCGATGAAGCCAGCGCGCCGCGCCTACTGAATCAACGTCATCCCGGCGGCCTTGGCGGCGCCTCCATCGAACGTCATCGTGCGATCGCAGCCCGCGCCGGACGCCGTGCGCTCGATCAGGCAATCCGCGAAATCGGCCGAGGTCGCCTTGAAGACGCGAAGTGCCTTCATTACTTCGGCCGCTCGATCGATGACGATCTCCTTGGTGCGAAGCAAGGCTTCGAAACCCTGCACCAACTGATCGCGCGTCAACCCATAGGAAGACGAAAGCACCCATCCCAGCTCGACGACGGAAACGAGTGAGACGAAGCCGGGCGCATCGACCGTGAGCGACTCGACCAGCTTGCTCGCCTTCGGCGACTGTCTCGAATCGTCCTGCATGATGTAGCGCACCAGCACGTTGGTATCGAGGCCGATCACTTTGCCGCAGCGCCCCGCGTCGCGATCGCCTGGTTCATGTCTTCGATCGACACGCGCTTGGCTGCTTTGCCGAACATCCCCTTCAGTTCTTTCACGGACCGGGTGGCGGCGAAGAACTCGAAGCGTCCGGAATCGACCTCGACGAACTCGACGCGATCGCCGGTTTCGACCTTCAGTGCCCGGCGAACGTTGGCCGGAATGGTGATCTGGCCTTTGCTGGTAACGGTTGCGGTGGTCATGGCGCGAAACTCAGAGTGTTCCTTACCTTAAAGTAAGGTGCGAACCTCAGCAAGACTGATTCGACACGCACGGATCCAACCCCTTTGGGCCCGAGTTCGAAGCGCTGCGGGTGGGTGACGGCGATGCTGCCGTGGGCCGGCGACACCCGAGGTTTCGCCGGCACCAGTGAAAAGGCCCGCCGATGGCGGGCCTCGAGGTGGGGTCAGCGATCGCTCAACGACGGCCGCCGACGAAGTCGCCATCAGGGGGCGTGCTGGTCGGATCGTGGTACACGCCGCTCGTGGTTCCCGCGAGGAAATTGAAGCTGCCGCTCGCGGTACTTGCATCCTTCGAGTTGGAGTAGGTGAACGCGCCGGTCGCCGCGTCCGTGACCGTCACCGAACAGGCGAATGACGACGCCGCCTCTTTGTCAAAGCACGAGCTCGAACCGTTGGCGTTGAGGAAGACGCTGATGCCATTGATGGGCGTGACCGGCGCGGCCGCGCCGCGGATGTCCCAGGTCCCGGTGTACGACCCCGCCGTCAGCGCCAGCGGCACGGACGGGTCTTCCGCGGTCACGCCGAGCTGGGCCAGCATCGCGGTGCTGGCCGTGGTGTTCAGACGCGCGGCGTTGGTAACCAGCGGCTTGCTCTGGTAGCCGAAGTAGACCAAGCCGCCGCGCTCGACGAACACGCGGTTGTAGTTCAGCGGCGCGGCCTGGACCGGCGGGCTGGTCAGGGTCATCACGCGCGCATCACCCAGGGTCGCGATCGTGTACGTGCCCGTTCCGACCGGGACGCAGGCGCGGATGCCACCGTTGTCGAAGCGCTCCTTGCACGCGTAGTACGTAACAGCATTGGCCCCGGTGAATGCGACTCGCAGCAAGGCATTGCCGGTGTAGAAGCCGGGCGCGGGACCGATGCCGACCGGTGCCGTGCCGACCTTGCCCAGACTCACCGTCGTAATGCCCCAGCCCGCATTGGCGTCCGGCGTCGTGTAGGAAATGCCGCCATAGGTGAAGCTGGAAGTGGGCGCGAAGATGCAGGGCGTTCCCGCCTTGGCCGCGATCAGGCCTTCAATCGTCGTGCTGCTCGAGCCGTTGGTGTCTCGCTCGCGGGTCGTCGTCGGTGTGCCATTGGCATTGACCGTGAAGACGTTGCACCCGGTGCCCGCGGCCTGGGCGCTCGCATCGCCACCGGCGGCGACCGGCGCGCTGTACTGCGTGACGACGTTGCTGAAACCAGCCGCATTGTTCGCTCCCGCCGGGTAGTACGCGAAGGCTTCGGTGAGCGGTGTGTTGGTCTGGTAGAACAGCGCCGATCCGGCCGGGAAGGTTGCGCTGCCCAGCGCCGTGGCATCGGCGATGGTCAGGTTGGTATAGCTGGCGGCGCGGATCTGCGCGTACACCTCGGCCATCGTCTTGCCGGCGATGTCGAAGGTCGCGCGGCTGCTTTTGCCGGTCTCGCGCTTGTCGCAATAGCTGTAGGTGCTGTTGCCCTGCGCGTCGCGAACGCTCGACGTGTTCTCGAAGTTGATCGGGCAGCCGACCCAAGCGCTGCCGTTCCAGTTCAGGTCGGCGTTGCGCGCAGGATCACTGCCGGATCCCCACTTAGCCAGATTACCGCCGCTGCTGCGCTGGCGCCGTTCGACGTAACGGGCGTTGTTGCTCGAATCCGGCGTGGCTTGCGCGAGCGAACCGGTCAGCAGGCGGACAAAGTAGTTCGACGCGTCGGTGAAGGTCAGGCTCGCCAGCTGGATGTACGCGGCGGGCGCCGCAGCCGGGGCGACAACGGTCGCCTGGTTGTTGATCGCGACGACGGTTGTCGCCGAGGCCGGTGTCAGGCTGCCGCTGGTGACCAGCGTGGTGGCCGCGGCGAGCAGCGCCGCTTCCCTGGCCGCGGGCGTGGTCGCGGCCAGCAATGCGGGGTCGCTCAAGGCCGTGACCAGTGCCGGCAGCAGCTCGAGCAGCTTCTTCTGGATCGCCTTGTCGAGATCGGCCTGGGTGATCGTGCTGCCATCGATCGCGGTCGTGCCAATCGCGCTCGCGACCGTGGTCTGCTGCGTCTGGGTCGTCACGACCACCATGCGGGCGACAATCGCCGCGCTGACGCTGCCGTCGGTTGGTGCCGCGACCTTCGTGAAGTCTTGAAACAACGAGGCTGTGATGCCGGTCACGTCTTGCACGGATTTCGCCGCATCGGCGGTGCTGGCGCCGGTGCTCGCGACGGTCTGCTGTACCAGCGTGGTCAGCGGGCTCACGACGCCGACCATGTCGGCCGGGGCCGACATGGTGTAGGCCACCGTGACGGGACCGTTGTCGGCATCGACCGCGTCGGTACCGACCACCGCGATGACGGGGTACTTGCCCACATCGGCGTTCGGCACGGCCAGCGTCACGTTGCCCGCGGCGTCGGTCTTGCCCTAGACTTCATCGGTGTCGCACTTGCCGTTGCTGTTCCTGTCGAGGCAGACGACGGCGTTCTTGATCGCACCGTCGACGACCGTCGTGCTGACGTTGGTGGTCGTCGCTACCGGCGTGGCAGGTGTGCTGTCGCTGCCGCCGCCGCAGCCCGCTGCGACGAGCAGGCCGGCGCTGGACAACGCCAGGCCGAACCGTTTGAGCTGGATAGTCATGGATGCCCTTATTGAAAGTTGTTGGATTGAGGCGAGGCGGGTCGGTGGCACGCGGGTTCGATCACGATGGCCGCCGACTCCGAGAAATGAGTATCGACTCGCGCACCGCCGCCCATCCGCAGCTTTAGGGGTGCGGGGCCGTGCTTTTCACACGGTCCTTGCGATCCACCGCCCGCGACGCTGAGAACGAGGCTGGCGCCGGTGCCGGCTCACGCGTCGCGAACGCGCTTCAATCCTCCAGCTCGGCCTTCGCCATCTCGACATCGAGCCGCTCCATCGCGTCCATCGGCACGCACGCGGCGGCGTCCTCGTAGAGCTTGGTCGCCTCCTTCATCTTCTTGTCGCCTTCGAGCATCACCAGGCCGTTGGCGTACTCGACCCTCGCGATCGCCGAGCTCGGGTTCAGCTTCAGCGCGGTCTTGTACATCGCGAGGCCGGCGTCCTTGCTCGCACCCTGGGTGCGGCCGAGCAGCGAGCCGACCTTGTCGATCACCTCGGCGTGGAAGGCGCCGAGCGCGATGTGCGCGTCGGCGTGCTTGGGCGCGAGCCTGATCGCCGTTTCGAGCGCGCTCCTGACCTTGCTGCCCAGGCCCTGCGCGAGCGCCTTCGCGATGCTGATGCCCTGGCTGTAGCGGCCCAGCGCGTAGGCCATGAAGTAGTAGGCGTTGGCGTTCTTCGGGTCGCTGCCGATCTGCGCCTCGGCGCGCTCGGCCACCTCCATGAACAGCGCGAGCTTGGCCTTCTCGCTCGTCTCCAGGTAGTTGGCATAGATCGCCTGCGCCTTGTTCGCGACCGTGATGCCGCCACCGCCGGCCTTCAGCCCGGCCTCGGTCGCCTTCTGGAACTCGCCGGCGTGGAACAGCGCCCACGCGGCCAGCACCTTCGCGTCACCCGGCAGCGGCTCGGCGTCGCCGGCATGCAGGCGCGCCCAGTGGCGCTGCAGCGCCGAGGTGGCGTAGATGTAGTCGGCCGCGGCGTGCGGAAAGGCGGTCCATATGGCCATTTGTCAGTCTCCTTGGGTGTAGTTGCCGACCAGCGCGCGCAGGTGCTCGCGCTGGTCGGATTCGAGATAGGGCGAGAGCAGGCTCAGCACATGGAACGCGCCGCGCAGCAGCGCCGCGCCGGCACTTTCGGGCTCGAGCGCGTTGCGCGGGTCGCGCACGTACTCGTAGCTCAGCCAGTAGGTCAGCACGACCACCATCGCGGTGGCGACCGGCTCGATGTCGCGCGCGTCGATGCGCATCGCGTTGCCGCGGGCCAGGCCGTCGAGCACGTTCTGCACCGCCTTGCCCTTGTTCTTCAGCACGAACTGGAAGTGCGTCTCCAGGCGCCGGTTCTTCGACAGCAGGTCGTTCAGGTCGCGGTAAAGGAAGCGGTAGGCCCAGATCAGCTCGAACAACATGTGGAAGAACAGCCACGCGTCCTCGACGTTGCCCACGTCGTCGGCGGCGCGCAACAGCTCCGCGAGCGCGCGCTCGTAGCGGTCGAACAGGCTGTTGATCAGCTCGTCCTTGGCCGGGTAGTGGTAGTACAGATTGCCCGGGCTGATGCCGAGTTCGGCCGAGATCAGCGTGGTCGAGACGTTGGGTTCACCGAAGCGGTTGAACAGCGCGAGCGTGACCTCCAGAATGCGCTCGGCGGTGCGGCGTGGCGCCTTCTTGGTTTGCGTGGCCATCGTGTCGTTGCTCGTCCCCTGGCGGCCAATCTAGCATCAACCGTCGGCGCGCCGCATCCGCATCGGCCATGAGCGCAGCGTCGGCGCGCAACCGGGCGCAACCCTACAATCCCGCGCTGCATGCCAGCCATCTCGTTCCAACACGTCGGCAAGACCTACCCCGGTGCGCGCGGCGCGGTCCAGGCGCTCGACGATGTCAGCTTCGACATCGAGCCCGGCGAGTTCTTCGGCCTGCTCGGGCCGAACGGCGCCGGCAAGACCACGCTGATCAGCATCCTCGCCGGCCTGGCGCGCGCCACAAGCGGCAGCGTCACGGTGCTCGGCCACGATGTCGTCACCGACTACGCGCAAGCGCGCCGCAGCCTGGGCATCGTGCCGCAGGAGCTGGTGTTCGACCCGTTCTTCAGCGTGCGCGAGTCGCTGCGCATTCAGGGCGGTTACTTCGGCGTGCGCACCGACGCCAAAGCGAACGACGCGTGGATCGACGAGCTGCTCGCCAACCTGGGCCTTTCCGACAAGGCCGATGCCAACATGCGGCAGCTCAGCGGGGGCATGAAACGCCGTGTGCTGGTGGCGCAGGCGCTGGTGCACCGGCCGCCGGTGATCGTGCTCGACGAGCCGACGGCGGGTGTCGATGTGGAGTTGCGACAAACGCTGTGGCAGTTCGTCGCGCGCTTGAACAAGGAAGGCCACACGGTCCTGCTGACCACGCACTACCTCGAAGAAGCCGAGGCCTTGTGCGGGCGGCTGGCGATGCTCAAGCAGGGGCGCGTGGTGGCCCTCGACCGCACCTCGGCCTTGCTCGCCGGCACGGCCAGCACGATGCTGCGATTCAAGATGGACGCGCCCTTGCCGCCGCAGCTGGTCGGCCAGTCGCGCGTGACCGGGCGCATCGTGCAGATCACGGCGCACGACGCGCACGAAGTCGAGACCATCCTCGGCGTCTTGCGCAACGCCGGCTGCCAGCCCGAAGACCTGGAGATCGGCCGCGCCGACCTCGAAGACGTGTTCCTCGAAATCATGAACGGTGCACCGCGAATCAGCGCACCTGTGGGGGTCGCGGCATGAGTGCTTCGAACGTCTTGTCCGGCACACGCACGCTGCTCTACAAGGAAGTGCTGCGCTTCTGGAAGGTCGCCTTCCAGACCGTGGCGGCGCCGGTGCTCACCGCCATCCTCTACCTGCTGATCTTCGGCCATGTGCTCGAAGACCACGTGAAGGTCTATGGCTCGGTCGGCTACACCAGCTTCCTGATTCCCGGCCTGGTAATGATGAGCGTGCTGCAGAACGCGTTCGCGAACAGCAGCTCGTCGCTGATCCAGAGCAAGATCACCGGCAACCTCGTGTTCCTGCTGGTCGCGCCGTTGTCGCATTGGGCCTGGTTCGTGGCCTATGTCGGCGCATCGGTCGTGCGCGGCGTCGGGGTCGGAACCGGGGTGTTGATCGTGACCGTCTGGTTCGCCCCGTTGCAAGTGGCGAACCCGTTGTGGATCATCGTGTTCGCGATGATGGGCGCCGCGATGATGGGCGCGCTGGGTTTGATCGCGGGCTTGTGGGCCGAGAAGTTCGACCAGATCGCCGCGTTCCAGAACTTCATCATCATGCCGATGACGTTTCTCTCCGGCGTGTTCTATTCGGTCGGGTCACTGCCGCCGTTCTGGAAAGGCGTTAGCCACCTGAACCCGTTTTTCTACATGATCGACGGGTTTCGACATGGGTTCTTCGGTGTGAGCGATGTGTCGCCGTGGGTTGGGTTGCTGGTGGTGGGTGTGGCCACGCTGGTGGTGTGCGGGGTGTGTCTGCATCTGCTGCGGATCGGGTACAAGATTCGGCACTGAGTTTCACGCGTGGAACGGGCCAAGTCGGGAGCGGGATGGCCCGCGCCGTT
>JANXZN010000200.1 GCA_025355545.1 Rhizobacter sp. | reverse complement strand
AACGGCGCGGGCCATCCCGCTCCCGGCTTGGCTGGCACTGGCGAGGCCGGTCGACGCTGAATTCAATGCACGTCGAGCGCCACCATGTCAGCAGGGCATGGGGCCGCCGACGCAGTGACCAGGGGTTGGCGGAACAGCCGGAAGCCGCAATCGGTGATCGACTGATCGTTGCTGAGCTCACCCAGACAGTCCCGAAATCGAGGCGTGTGGGTTGCCCGCCAATACGCATGTAGCGAGGTACCAATGAGCGGCAAAGTGCCGAGCCACGCCGCGAGGCTGGGGTCGTCAGAAATTGGACTTGTGTAAGATCACCTTGAGCGCACATACAGAAGGCGTCTTCACTACCGAGCACCTTGATGTCCGTCACCTATCAGAACGCTCCGTTGGTAGAGATAATCGCCGAAGTTAGGTGGGGGCCGGCGGCCGAGCCGTTTAACGCCGCTGGTGGCTTTAGGGTCTCGCTGCCACGCACAAAGGACGAAGAGTTGCTCATGCATTTCGGTGCGGAGATCTCTGCTGCCGGGTTTGGACGGATTGAGCGCTTGGCTCTGCCGGGCATGCCGCTACCTGTTGCACAAGTTGCATGCCGATTCCGGCCCACTGATCCCACCAAGCAGTCACCGCTTTTTCAACTTGGGCGCGGGGTCTTTACAAGTAACGCAGTTCCTCCGGACTACAGCAGTTGGGCTGATTTCAGACCGGTTGTGCAGACGGGCTTGGAGTGCCTTTTCCGTGCACACGAACGAAGCGGCGAACCACGACCGCACATCAACATGGTGCTGGTTCGGTACATTGATGCATTTGGTCCGGACCTTACAAATGGGATGGAGCCCTTGAATTTCCTTCGCGAAGTTATGGGCCTCGGCCTAACGCTCCCCTCCGCAATTTCGGAGTTGGTGTCAGATGGTGCAACGATCCGTCCATCCATCCAACTCAGCATCCCAATGCAGTTGGGCCAGATGCAGCTCACATTCGGTCCTGGGGTTCGAGAGAATCAGGAGGCGATGATGCTGGACACTACGTTGGTGATTCAACGAGACATCGGTGATAGCTGCGCAGCAGCCTTGAGCGCGCTGACGGAGGCACGGGGTGCCATTCACGATCTGTTCCTCAGCTTGACAGCCCGGATTCACAAGGCGATGAAACCCTCATGACTACGATCTCAGGCTGGGCGCTGGAGATGCACATAAGGCCTTGCAGCATGCAGTCGGCTCCATTGGTTGTCTACCTGCCGTGGAAGACGACGACATCTTGGGAGGTAGCGTCTCTTTCTGAGCAACTGCGCGCTCTCGGCAAACTCCAGGAGGGCTGGGACGGTTATGAGGCTGCGCCTGTCGATTCCCGTGCCCTCGCTCGCGCGAGCGAACTAGTGTCCGTGCTCCGCGCCCCGCCCGAGCACATTCTCCCGAGTACCGCTGGGACGGTCCTCCTAGAGTGGGAAGGTCCATTTGGCCGCGCGAGCTTGGAACTTGGTCGTTCCACGTTCGGCTTCTACACCGCGCCGCACACCGGTGCGCCGATTTTGTTGGGCGGCAACTCGGATGAAATGCATGCAGAAGACCTGGAAGTCGCATTGGCTACGATTTCGAGTTCGCATGTCCCACAGTCTATGGAAGGTGGCGATTGGGATATTGGTTTCGCGCGGACTCACCAGGCGGGTGCCGCTTACGGTTGACGACGCCGAGACAACTGTTCGGGCGATCTTTTCGCCGTATCACCTGAAGAAGGACAAACTGCAGCCTCAGGCCTTTTCATCGCCTCCTGGGTCCGACGAAGTTTCGGTTTCTCGCAGGTGGTACGTATACGTTTGGCTCGCGAAAGCTTACGCGAAAAGGTGGGTTCAAAGTTTGCATTCCAGCCCGCCCAAGGCCTACAGAGGCTTTGCGATTGTCGAGGTAAGCAAGGTTCGAGAGATCGGCTCGAACATCGTGGATTCGCGGATCGAGTACTTGGGTCATGCGGACATAACTCACGGAGTGATTCAAGAGAAAGGCGTTGCCCTTCAGCCGCATATCCGAAAGAAGTTGGACGAGCGCTTGAGACAGCTTTCGTCACATGCGCGCTTTGTTGAAGATGTTTCGCCGAACTCTTGGCGTCCACCTGGACGATGTTGAGCGCGGGCCGCGAAGGCCCTTCTTGGCGGAACGGAGTCGGCGGCCCATGTCCTGCTGCGCACGCCACCAGCGCTTCAAGCGGAGTAGACAGTCTCCAAAGAACGAAACCCCTTCACCTCCATCGGGTTCCCGAACGGATCGACGAAGAACATCGTCCACTGTTCCCCCGGCAGCCCTTCGAAGCGCAAGGTCGGCTCGATGATGAACTCCACACCACGCCCCTTCAGCCGCGAAGCCAGCGCCTGCCAGTCCGACAGTTCGAGAATCACCCCGAAGTGCGGCATCGGCACCAGATGCTCGCCCACGATGCCGGTGCGCGAAGTCGCGAACGGCTCGCCCAGATGCAGCGAAATCTGGTGCCCGAAAAAGTCGTAGTCGACCCAGGTCGGCGCGCTGCGGCCCTCCTTGCAGCCGAGCGTTTCGCCATAGAAGCGGCGCGCCACGTCGAGGTCGCGCACATTGAACGCCAGGTGGAAGATGCTGCGCACGACAAGCCCCGCTTCGGTGAACACAAAGCCATCGTATCCGCCAGTGCTCTGCCGCTACCGCTAAAATCGCGCCACCATGTCCGAGCCCACTCCCGCCGAAGTCCAGCGTTTCATCGCGCAAGGGCTGGTCTGCGACCACATCGACGTGGAAGGTGACGGCCGGCACTTCTTCGCCACCATCGTCTCGGTCGAGTTTGAAGGCACGAGCCGCGTGTCGCGCCACCAGCGGGTCTACAAGGCGCTGGGCGATAGAATGCGCGAGCAAATCCACGCCCTGTCGATGAAGACGCTGACCCCCACCGAGTGGGCCCAATCCGCTGCCGAGCCCGGCTCGGCGGCCGCGCACCACCCCCACTGAACACCAGCCGCAGGTTTTGCTGCGGCTGTCGGCTTCGTGTCGGCCCTGCTGCCACCCGAGTGCTGAAAGCCGTGAGAACCCTGGGGCCCTTGTAGACGACTCTGCAACCCTATGGACAAACTCCTGATTCGCGGTGGCCGCCGGCTCGACGGCGAAGTCACGATCTCTGGCGCCAAGAACGCCGCGCTGCCCGAGCTGTGCGCTGCGCTGCTCACGGCCGAGCCGGTGACGCTTTCCAACGTGCCGCGCTTGCAAGACGTGAGCACCATGCTCAAGCTGCTGCGCAAGATGGGCGTGGTGGCAGAGCGCAGCGAAGCCGAGCCCGAAACGGTGGCGCTCGATGCGAGCCGGGTCAACTCGCCCGAAGCGCCCTACGAGCTCGTCAAGACGATGCGCGCGTCGATCCTCGCGCTTGGTCCCCTGCTGGCGCGTTTCGGCGAAGCCACCGTGTCGCTGCCCGGTGGCTGTGCGATCGGCTCGCGGCCGGTCGACCAGCACATCAAGGGTCTGCAGGCGATGGGCGCACAGATCACGGTCGAACACGGCTACATCATCGCCAAGGCGGTGCGGCTCAAGGGCGCGCGCATCACGACCGACATGGTGACCGTGACCGGCACCGAAAACCTGCTGATGGCCGCCACCCTCGCCGAGGGCGAGACCGTGCTCGAAAACGCCGCGCAGGAACCCGAGATTCGCGACCTTGCCGACATGCTGATCGGCATGGGCGCGAAGATCAAAGGCCAGGGCACGAGCCGCATCCGCATCGTGGGCGTCGATCGACTGCACGGCGTGGCGCACCGCATCGTGCCCGACCGCATCGAGACCGGCACCTTCCTGTGCGCGGTGGCCGCGGCGGGCGGTGACGTGCTGCTGCGGCGCGCCAACGCGAGCCACCTCGACACCGTGATCGAAAAGCTGCGCGAAGCCGGCATTCAGATCGAGGCCGATGTGGCGGGTGGATGGATTCGTGTGAAGAACCACCAGCGTGCGCGTGCGGTGAGTTTTCGCACCAGCGAGTACCCGGCGTTTCCGACCGACATGCAGGCGCAGTTCATGGCGCTGAACTGCATTGCCGAAGGCACCGCTGTGGTGACCGAGACGATCTTCGAGAACCGCTTCATGCACGTCAACGAGCTGGTGCGCCTGGGCGCGAAGATCGAGATCGATGGCCACACGGCGGTGGTGCATGGCGTTGAAAAACTCTCGGGCGCGACCGTGATGGCGACCGACCTGCGCGCGTCGGCCAGCCTCGTGATCGCCGGCCTCGTCGCCGATGGTCAAACGGTGGTGGACCGCATCTACCACCTCGACCGGGGTTACGAGCGCATGGAAGCGAAACTGCGCGGCATTGGCGCTGACATCGAGCGTTCGAAATGAGCCCCCAAGCTCAGATTCGTTCGCTGCCCCCCGGGGGGGCGCGCGCCTCCTTTGAGGCGGCTCGGCAGGCGGCGCGATGATCACATTCGCACTGCCGAAAGGCCGCATCTTCGACGAGATCGTGCCGCTCCTGAGCGCAGCCGGCATCGAGGTCGCGGAAGATCCGGAGAAGACGCGCAAGCTGATCGTCGGCACCAGCCGGCCCGACGTGCGGCTGGTGCTGGTGCGCGCCTCCGACGTGCCGACCTACGTGCAGTACGGCGGCGCCGATCTCGGCGTGGTCGGCAAGGACACCTTGCTCGAACACGGCGGCGAGGGGCTCTATCAACCGCTGGACCTGAACATCGCGAAGTGCCGCATGAGCGTCGCGGTGCGCGCCGACTTCGACTACGCGGCCGCGGTGAAGCAGGGCTCGCGCCTCCGTGTCGCGACCAAGTACACGCAGATCGCGCGCGATCACTTCGCGAACAAGGGCGTGCACGTCGACATGATCAAGCTCTACGGCTCGATGGAGCTGGCGCCGCTGACCGGGCTGGCCGACGCGATCGTCGATCTGGTGTCGACCGGCAACACGCTCAAGGCGAACCAGCTGGTCGAGGTCGAGCAGATCATGGCCGTCTCGTCGCGGTTGATCGTGAACCAGGCGGCGCTCAAGCTCAAGCGCGAGCCGCTGCGCGCCATCATCGACGCGTTCGAGCTCGCGGTCGGGCCCTTGCCATGAGCCTGCCCGGCCGTCCGAAGGGCTCATACCGGAGTGCGCAGCGCGAAGGTACTTCAGTGAGCGAGCGCGCCGTGAACATTCGTTCGCTCGTGACTGCGGCCGAGGGCTTCGAGGCCGAGTTCCAGCGCGTGCTGCACTGGTCGGCCGAGACCGACCAGGCGATCGAGGACAGCGTGGCCGCGATCCTGGCCGACGTGCGCACGCGCGGCGACGCGGCGGTGCTCGAGTACACGCGTCGCTTCGACGGTGTCGACGCGGCCAGCGTGGCGGCGCTCGAGATCCCGCGCCGCGAACTGCTCGCCGCACTCGACGCGATCCCCGCCGCGCAGCGCACCGCGCTCGAGGCCGCCGCGCAGCGTGTGCGAAGCTACCACGAGCGCCAGCTCCAGGTCTGCGGCCGTTCGTGGAGCTATCGCGATGCCGACGGCACGCTGCTCGGCCAGAAGGTCACGCCGCTGGACCGGGTCGGCATCTACGTGCCGGGCGGCAAGGCGACCTACCCGTCGAGCGTGCTGATGAACGCGCTGCCGGCCAAGGTGGCGGGTGTCGGCGAGATCGTCATGACGGTGCCGACGCCGGCCCGCAGGGACGGCTCGCCCGAGGGCTTGCGTGGCGAGCGCAACCCGATGGTGCTGGCGGCCGCGGCGATCGCCGGCGTCGACCGCGCGTTCGCGATCGGCGGCGCACAGGCGATCGGCGCGCTCGCCTACGGCACCGCGACCGTGCCGCCGGTTCACAAGATCACCGGGCCCGGCAACGCCTATGTCGCGAGCGCGAAGCGGCGCGTGTTCGGCGTCGTCGGCATCGACATGATCGCCGGGCCGAGCGAAATCCTGGTGCTCGCCGACGGCACGACGCCGCCGGATTGGGTCGCGATGGACCTGTTCAGCCAGGCCGAGCACGACGAGCTCGCGCAGAGCATTCTGCTGTGCCCCGACGCCGCTTACATCGCATCGGTGCGGGCCGCGATCGACCGACTGCTGCCGACGCTGCCGCGGCGCGCGGTGATCCGGGCCTCGCTCGAAGGCCGCGGCGCGCTGATCCAGACGCGCAGCATGGAAGAGGCCTGCGAGATCAGCAACCGGATCGCGCCCGAGCACCTGGAGGTGAGCTCGCGCGAGCCGCAGCGCTGGGAGCCGCTGCTGCGCCACGCCGGCGCGATCTTCCTCGGCGCGTTCACCAGTGAGAGCCTGGGCGACTACTGCGCCGGGCCGAACCACGTGCTGCCGACCTCGGGCAGCGCGCGCTTCTCGTCGCCGCTGGGCGTCTACGATTTCCAGAAGCGCAGCAGCCTGATCGAGGTCAGCGAGGCGGGCGCGCGCAAGCTCGGCCCGATCGCCGCCGAACTCGCTTACGGCGAAGGGCTGCAGGCGCACGCGCGCGCGGCCGAGATGCGATTGACGACCCCGACGAAGAAAGGCCCGTGATGGCGACGCTGGATCACCGACTGAAGAAGACGATCCGTCAGGACATCCAGTCCATGCACGCCTACGCGATCCAGAACAGCGCGGGCCTCGTGAAGCTCGACGCGATGGAGAACCCGTTTCGCCTGCCCGAGCATCTGCAGCGCGAACTCGGCGAGCGCCTGGGCCGGGTCGCGATCAACCGCTACCCGGTCGGCTGCATCGCCGACGTGATCGCGGCGCTGTCGACCTACGTGAACCTGCCGGCGGGTTGCCGGCTGATGCTGGGCAACGGTTCGGACGAGCTGATCTCGTTGCTGGCGCTGGCCTGCGACCTGCCGGGCGCGGCCGTGCTCGCGCCGCTGCCGGGCTTCGTGATGTACGAGATGTCGGCCAGGCTGCAGGGCCTGAAGTTCGTCGGCGTGCCGCTCACCGCCGATTTCGAGCTCGACGAAGCCGCGATGCTGGCCGCGGTCGAGACGCATCGCCCGGCGCTCACCTACATTGCCTACCCGAACAACCCGACCGCGAACCTGTTCGACGAAGGCGCGGTGGATCGCATCGTGGCCGCGGTCGGCGCACAGGACGGGCTGGTCGTGATCGACGAGGCCTACCAGCCGTTCTCGTCGCGCAGCTGGATGGGCAAGGTCGGGGGTTTGCAAACCGCGCACGAGCACGTGCTGGTGATGCGAACGCTGAGCAAGTTCGGCCTGGCCGGTGTGCGGCTGGGCTACATGGTCGGCGCCGCGGCGCTGATCGCCGAGATCGACAAGGTGCGCCCGCCGTACAACATCAGCGCATTGAACGCGGAGGCGACGCTGTTCGCGCTGGCGCACGCGGACGAGTTCGCGCACCAGGCCGAGGTATTGCGTGCCGAACGCGCGAAACTGCTCCAGGCCTTGCGCTGCCTGCCCGGCGTCACGCCGTTCCCGAGCGAAGCCAACATGATCCTGGTGCGCGTGCCCGACTCGACCAAGAGTTTCGAGGGCATGCGCGCGCGCGGCGTGCTGGTGAAGAACATCGAGGGCCTGCACCCGCTGCTGAAGAACTGCCTGCGGCTGACCGTCGGAACGCCCGAAGAGAATATCCTGGTAGTAGCTGCGCTGAAAGCGAGCCTGTGATGACGATCGTGGAACGCAAGGCGGAAGTGGTCCGCCATACCAACGAGACGAAGATCCGCGTCGCGCTGAACCTCGACGGCACCGGAAGCGCGAGCTTCGCGACCGGCATCGGCTTCTTCGACCACATGCTCGACCAGATCGCGCGCCATGCGCTGATCGACATCGACATCGAAGCCCAGGGCGACCTGCACATCGACGGTCACCACACCGTCGAGGACGTCGGCATCACGCTCGGCCAGGCGATGGCCAAGGCCGTGGGCGACAAGAAGGGGCTGCGCCGCTACGGCCACGCCTACGTGCCGCTGGACGAAGCGCTGTCGCGCGTGGTGATCGACTTCTCCGGCCGGCCCGGGCTGCACATGCGCGTCGATTTCAAGAGCGGCATGATCGGCGCGCTCGACACGCAACTCGTCTTCGAGTTCTTCCAGGGCTTCTCGAACCACGCTGGCGTGACCCTGCACATCGACAACCTGCAGGGCGACAACGCGCACCACCAGTGCGAGACGATCTTCAAGGCCTTCGCGCGCGCGCTGCGCATGGCGCTGGAGATCGATCCGCGCGCGGCCGGGGTGATCCCGTCCACCAAGGGAAGCCTCTAGGATGGAATCGCCGATGTTCGATGATCCGCGGCGATTGCCAGGGTCGGCTTGCGGCCCGATGCTGCCGTTTGTGAACTTGCGCTTTCGGACGTCGGCGCGAGATCAGGCCGGTGGGGCGCTCTGCTCCGCTCATGTCCCCCGGCGCCGGCCTGTGGCCGACACCTCCTCCTTGACTTCGCTGCGCAGAGCGCCCCACCGTCCTGATCCGGCAGCGTCGGTGCGGTTCGACGCCCGCACATCGCCGATGCTGGAGGCCAAGGATGTCGGGTGGCCGACGCCGCGAAGTCAAGGAGGAGGGTCGGGCGCAGCCCGGCCCGGGGGAGTGAGCCCGGACACAAACAGTCCAGTGGACTGTTT
>JANXZN010000190.1 GCA_025355545.1 Rhizobacter sp. | reverse complement strand
CTGCTGGTCGAGCAGAACGCAGTGGCCGCGCTGGAGGTCGTCTCGCACGGCTACCTCATGGACAACGGCCGCATCGTCATGCACGATAGCGCCGAAGCAATGAAAAAGAACCCCGATATCCAGCAGTTTTATCTGGGGGGCGCGGAGAGACGCAATTTCCACGATATCAAGCACTACAGCCGCCGCAAGCGCTGGCTGAGCTGAAGTTGGACCCAGGTACCCAAAAACAACGGAGGAGACAAAAAATGAACAGGCAATGGTTCTCGACACTGGCTGGCGCGGTGCTGCTGCTCGGCGCTCAGTCGGCCCTGGCGCAGCCGGTGAAATTCGCTCTGTGCTACGACCTCAGCAAGGCCTACACCTTCGTCACGCCGCAGATCGTGCAGGCCGCGAAGGACAACGCCGACATCCTCAATGCCAAGGGCGGGATCGAGGGGCATCAAATCGAGATCATTGCGCAGGACCACGGCAACGAGCCGCAGCGCGGCATCGAATGCTACGAGAAGCTCAAGCGCGAAGGCGTGATGGTGTTCGACTTCCTGTCGACGCCGGTGTCGCGTGCGGTGCTGCCGCGTGCGATGGCCGACGGCAACATCATGATGCAGTCGTTCGCGGGCCGCGGCGACGCGATCGACGGCGAGGTCTTCAAGTGGATTTTCCCGATCGGCGCGACCTACTGGGGCCAGGTCGCCAACGACGTTCAGTACATCAAGAACCAGCACAAGGGTGATCTCAAGGGCGTGAAGATCGGCCTCATCTACCCCGACTACGCGTTCGGGCAGGAGCCGATTCCGGTGCTCAAGACGCTGGCCGCGAAGGAAGGCTTCGAGCTGCTGCTGTTCCCTAACCCGCTGCCGGGCAAGGACCAGGCGGCCGTTTGGACGCAGGTCCGCCGCGCCAACCCCGACTGGATGATCAGCTGGAACCTCTCGGCGATGCACGTGGTCGCCGCGCGCGAGATGAAGCGCAACGGCTACCCGATGGACAAGCTGATCGTCGTCAACTGGTTCAACGAGGCCGACATCGCCAACATCGGCGCGGCCGAGGCCAAGGGCATCCGGCGCGGCACCAATGTCGTGGGCGGCAAGAACCATCCGCTGATGACGCAGATCGCCGCCGACCTGTATGCCAAGGGCAAGGGCAACGGCGACGTCAAGTTCATGGACGACGTCTACTACAACACCGGCCTGGCGATGTCGTCGGTGATGTTCGAGGGCACGCGGCTGGCCATCAAACAAGGCGGCTGGCCACTGACGCCGACGAAGATCAAGGCCGGTCTGGAAAGCCTGAAGAACTTCGACGCCAACGGCCTGCTGGCCCCGGTGACGGTGACCGCGAAGGACCACGGCGGCGGCGGCAAGACGCGCATCGACATGTGGGACGGCGCCAAGTGGGTGCCGCAGTCGGACTGGATCTCGGCCTACGGCGACGTGGTCGACGCGGTCGTCAAGGAGCAGTCGGCCGAGTTCGCGAAGAGCACGAAGTAAGACCCCCGAGGAGACCCATGATGCGATTCGAAGGCAAGACCGTCATCGTCACCGGCGGTGGCGGTGGCATCGGCGGCGCGACCTGTCGCCGCTTCGCGAAAGAAGGCGCACGCGTCGCGGTGTTCGACATCGACCTCGAGGCCGCCGCGAAGGTAGCCGACGCGATCGGCGCCGCCGGCGGCCAGGCGTCGACCTTCGCCTGCGACATCACCGAGCGCGCCAGCGTCGACGCCGCGGTGGCGGCGGCCGAGGCGCAACTCGGGCCGGTCGCGGTGCTCGTCAACAACGCCGGCTGGGACGTGTTCCGTGCCTTCACGAAGACCGAGCCGGCGCAGTGGGACAAGCTGATCGCCATCAACCTGACCGGCGCGCTGCACATGCACCACGCGGTGCTGCCAGGCATGGTGGCGCGGCGCGCCGGGCGCATCGTCAACATCGCGTCCGACGCCGCGCGCGTCGGCTCGTCGGGCGAGGCGGTGTACGCGGCCTGCAAGGGCGGGCTGGTGGCGTTCTCGAAGACGCTGGCGCGCGAGCATGCGCGCCACGGCATCACCGTCAACGTGGTCTGCCCGGGGCCAACCGAAACCGCGCTGTTCGAGGACTACAAGCAAGGCGCCGGCAACCCCGAGAAACTGGTCGAGGCCTTCACGCGCGCTATCCCGCTCGGCCGCATCGGCCAGCCCGACGACCTGCCCGGCGCGATCCTGTTCTTCGCCAGCGACGACGCGGCCTATGTGACCGGGCAGGTGCTCAGTGTCTCGGGTGGCCTGACGATGGCCGGCTGACGATCCACGGAGAATCTGCAATGCAATTCGAAGACATGCTCTACAAAGTCCGCAACGGCGTCGCCTGGATCACGATCAACCGGCCGGAGAAGATGAACGCCTTTCGCGGCACGACCTGCGACGAGTTGATCAAGGCACTAAACAAGGCGGGCTACGACAAGACCATCGGTGCGATCGTGCTAGCCGGTGCCGGCGATCGTGCGTTCTGCACCGGCGGCGACCAGTCGGCGCACGACGGCAACTACGACGGCCGCGGCACGATCGGGCTGCCGATCGAGGAGCTGCACGACGCGATCCGCAACGTGCCCAAGCCGGTGATCGCGCGCGTGCAGGGCTACGCGATCGGGGGCGGCAATGTGCTGGCCACGATCTGCGACCTGACGATCTGCTCCGACAAGGCCCAGTTCGGCCAGGTCGGCCCGAAGATGGGCTCGGTCGACCCCGGCTACGGCACCGCCTACCTGACGCGCGTCGTCGGCGAGAAGAAGGCGCGCGAGATGTGGTACCTGTGTCGCCGCTACTCGGGCGCCGAGGCGGTCGCGATGGGCCTGGCCAACGCCTGCGTGCCGCACGAACAGCTCGACGCCGAGGTGCAGAAATGGGGCGAGGAATTGTGCGAGCGCAGCCCGACCGCGCTGGCCATCGCCAAGCGCAGCTTCAACGTGGATACGGCCCACCATGCCGGCATCGCGGGCATGGGCATGATGGCCCTGAAGCTGTACTACGACACCGAGGAGTCGAAGGAAGGTGTCGCCGCGCAGAAGGAAAAGCGCAAGCCGGACTTCCGCAAGTTCGCGAAGTAGCCGCACCGGAATGCCGGCATGAACCCCTACCTCGACGCCGACCTGAGCGCGATCGCCGAGCAGGCGCGGCGTTTTGCGACCGAGCGCGTGGCGCCCGGCTTCCAGGAGCGCGACCGCACCCGCGTGCTCGACCGCGCGCTGATGCGCGAGATGGGCGCGCTCGGCTTCATCGCGCCTGAGCTGCCGGAGCGTGTCGGCGGCCAGGGCTTACCGACCTTGGCCGCGGGCGTGATCGTCGAGGCGATCGCGCGCGCCGACCTGTCGCTGTCGTACATCAACCTGCTCGCATCGTTGAACGGCCAGATCCTGGCCGAGCACGGCCGGCCCGACGTGGCCGGGCCCTGGCTGCAGCGGCTGATCCGCGGCGAGGCGCTCGTGGCGATCGCGCTGACCGAGCCGCGCGGTGGCTCCGATGCCGCGAACCTGCGGCTGCGCGTCGAGCGCGTCGGCGCGCAGTATGTGATCAACGGCGAGAAGACCTCGATCTCGGCCGCCGACCAGGCCGACGCGGTGATCGTGTTCGGCCGCACCGGCACGGTCGACGCCGGCGCCCACGGCGTCACCGCGCTGCTGGTGCCGGCCGATGTGCCGGGCCTCACGCGCACCCGCTTCGATTGCCACGGCCAGCGCGCGATCGGCCGCGGCGCGCTGTTCTTCGAGAACGTGCGGGTGCCGATCGATCATCGGCTCGGCGACGAGAACAGGGCCTTCGTGCAGGTCATGCAGGGCTTCGACTTCTCGCGCGCGCTGATCGGCCTGCAGGTGCTGGCGGTGGCGCGCGTCGCGCTCGACGAGACCTGGGCGCACGTGGCCCGGCGCGAGGCTTTCGGCAAGCCGCTGTCGGCGTTCCAGGGCGTGTCGCACCCGCTCGCCGAGCTCGACACCCAGGTCGAAGCCGCACGGCTGCTGTGCCTGCAGGCACTGTGGCTGAAGGACCGCGGCGCGCCGCACAGTGCCGAGGCGGCGATGTGCAAGTGGTGGGCGCCGAAGCTGGCCTACGAGACCATCCACCAGTGCCTGCTGATGCACGGCCACGGCGCCTACGACCGCGGGACCATGGAGCAGCGCCTGCGCGACGTGCTCGGCTTCCAGATCGGCGACGGCACCGCGCAGATCATGAAGACCGTGATCGCGCGCCACCGCGCCGGCCGCGGCGCCGTGCCGGCCTGAGCGGGTTTCAGCAACGGAGCGGCAACACCATGGATCTCGAACTGAACGGCAGGCGCGCGCTCGTGACCGGCGGCAGCCGCGGCATCGGCAAGGCCGTGGCCGAGTCGCTGGCGCGCGAGGGTGTCGATGTCGCGCTGCTGGCGCGCAACCCGCAGCAGCTCGCGAGCAGCGCCGCCGAACTCGCGGCCGCGACCGGGCGCAATGTGGTCGGCGTCGCAGCGGACACCACGAACGACGCACAGGTCCGGCGTGCGGTCGCCGAGGCCGTCGCGCTGCTGGGCGGGCCGATCGACATCCTCGTCAACGCCGCGGCCGAGCCGGCCGGTTATGCCGCACCGCCGACACTCACCGAGATCAGCGCCGACTTCTTCCACGCCGAGATGGACGTCAAGGTCATGGGCTACATCCGCTGCGCGCGCGAGGTCGTGGACGGCATGCGCGCGCGCGGCTGGGGCCGCATCGTCAATGTCAGCGGGCTGGCGGCGCGCCAGGCCGGCAGCGCGGTGGGCAGCATGCGCAACATCGCGGTCGCGGCACTGACCAAGAACATGGCCGACGAGCTCGGCTCCGCGGGCATCCAGGTCACGGTCGTGCACCCCGGGTTGACGCGCACCGAGCGCACCGCGCCGCTGATCGCGCAGCGCGCCGCCGCGCGGGGCGTGTCGGTGCAGGCGGTCGAAGACGAGATGGCCGCCGGCAACTCGATCCGTCACCTGGTCGATGCCGCCGAAGTGGCGCACGTGATCACCTTCCTGTGCTCGCCGAAGTCGCGCGCGATCAACGGCGACGCGATCGCCGTCGGCGGCGGCGCGCCGCGCAGCATCCACTACTAGCGTAGTGTTGCATTCTGCTTAGAACGTAAGCGGCTATTCGCTCGGATGACCTTCTGCAGGATGTCGGCAGCGCTCTTGGTCCAGATGAACGGCTTGGGTTTGGTGTTGTGATGAGCGACGTACTCATCAATGGCGGAGACCAACTCCGGCACGCTGATGAACCGGGCGCACCCCGCGGCAGATCATGCTCGATGCCCTGCAGACCAGATTCGAGATAGCGCTCGCGCCAACGCGAGGCCTGGATGCGTCCGACGTCCAGCGCCAGAGCAATCTCCTTGTTCTGCAAGCCCTGCGCGGCCAGCAC
>JANXZN010000146.1 GCA_025355545.1 Rhizobacter sp. | reverse complement strand
GCCAACTTCGACAAGTTCGACCGCGCCTTCGCCGCCTACTTCAAGGGCGTCGAGATGCTGACCGACTTCACGCAGGAGGTGCCACTCGACTGGCTGCAAAAGAAGCTCGAGCTCGAGCTCAGCGCCGAAGAGAAGGCCGCGATCGAGAAGATGGGCTGGGACGAGCTGATGGAAACCTTGAAGAAGCGCTTCGAAGAGCAGAAGGAACGCCACGAGGGCGGCAACAAGATGATCGGCACCGGCGGCACCAGCCCGTTCGGCGCCTACGGCTACAACCCGCAGGGCATCCGGATCGGCCAGGACAAGGGCCGCAACAAGAGCGCGGTGAAGGTCTGGGACCAGCGCCAGTACAGGGACTACGACGACTCGCTCGAGCTCGGCACGCGCAACATCAAGATCGCGCTGCGACGCCTGCGCCGCTTCGCCCGCGAAGGCTCGGAAGAAGAGCTCGACCTCGACGACACGATTCGCAGCACCGCGGCGAACGCCGGCTGGCTCGACATCAAGATGGTGCCCGAGCGCCACAACAAGGTGAAGGTGCTGCTGCTGATGGACGTGGGCGGCACGATGGACGAGCACATCCACCGGGTCGAGGAAATCTTCAGCGCCGCGAAGTCGGAATTCAAGCACCTGGAGTTCTATTACTTCCACAACTGCATCTACGACTTCATGTGGAAAAACAACCGGCGCCGCTACAGCGAGAAGTTCCCGACCTGGGACGTGATCCGCAAGTACAACAAGGACTACAAGCTGATCTTCGTCGGCGACGCGACGATGAGCCCGTACGAGATCCTGCAGCCCGGTGGCAGCGTCGAATACAACAACGAGGAGCCGGGCGCCGAATGGCTCGCGCGGCTGACGCAGGCATTCCCGAAGTTCGCGTGGATCAACCCCGAACCGCAGGGCGTCTGGGGCTATCGGCAAAGCATCGCGGTGGTCCAGCAGTTGATGAACCAGCGCATGTTCCCGCTCACGCTCGCCGGGCTGGAAGGGGCGATGCGCTTGTTGAGCAAATGACCCTGGGGCGCGGGCTGCGCGCCGCGCTCGCGGCGCTGGTCGTCGCGCTGTTGACGGGGTGCGCGGCCCTTCCCTTCGGATCGGGCAAGATCGGCGGCGATGCCGCCGCCGCGCCGGCCGATGCCGCTTCGGCCGCACCGTCCCATGCCGAGTACCGGCTCGACGTGCGTGCCCCCGATCCGCTGCGTGCGCTGCTGCTGAACTACCTCGACCTCGCGCGCTTCCCGAGCGCACCCGCGACCGAAGGCATCAACGAGGCCGAACTCGAACGCCTGATGCGCGCCGCACCGGCGCAGGCGCGCGCCCTGCTCGAGACCGAGGGCTACTTCAACGCCGAGGTCGGCGCCGAGCGCGCCGGCAGCGAGGCCGGCCAACCCTTGCTGCGCGTGACGGTCGTGGCCGGCCCGCGCGCGACCGTGCACGAGGTCAGCGTCGAGGCCACCGGCGCACTGCAGGCCGCCGCCGCGGCCGGCGATACCGCGGCGCGGCGCGAGCTCGACACGCTGCGCCGCCTGTGGCCGCTGCGCCCCGGCAATCCGTTTCGCCAGGGCGCGTGGGTCGACGCGAAGAACGCGACCCTGGCGCGGCTGCGTGCCGACGGCTACGCGGCCGCCACCTGGGGCAGCACGAACGCGCGCGTCGATGCGCCCGAGAATCGCGCCGACATCGCGGTCGTGCTCGACAGCGGGCCGCTGTACCGGCTCGGCACCGTCCGCATCGAAGGGTTGCAGCGCTTCGACGAGAGTGCGGTGCGCCAGCTCTCGACCTTCAGCCCCGGCGACCCGTACAGCGAGAAGACCTTGCTCGACTTTCAGGAGCGGTTGCAGAAGCTCGGCCTGTTCGAAGGCGTGTCGGTCGAGCTCGACGCCGACCCGGCCACCGCCGCCGCGGCGCCGGTGCTGGTGCGCGTCAAGGAGCAGTCGCTGCAGCAGGCCACGATCGGCGTCGGCTACAGCGCCAACACCGGGCCGCGGCTGTCGGTCGAGCACACGCAGCGACGCCTGTTCGGCAGCCGCTGGATCGCCAAGAACAAGTTCGAGCTCGGCCCCGACAACAAGCACTGGGAGGGCGAGCTGACCTCGTACCCGCTTGCCGGGCTGTACCGCAACCTGGTCGCGGGCAGCGCGACCAAGCTGCTCGTCGACGACCAGCAGCTGCTGAGCTGGAACGCGCGCGTCGGCCGCACCCAGGACACCGAGCGCCTCGAACGCCTGTACTTCGCCGAGCTGACGCATGCGCGCCTGGACAGCGCCGCGCTGACGAGCCAGGCCGAGGCGGTCTCGGGCAACTATCAGTGGGTCTTCCGCCATGTCGACAACGTGCTGCTGCCGACCCAGGGCTTGACGGCCTCGGCGCAGGTCGCGCTCGGCTACGCACGCGGCAACCGCGCGGTGATCGGCGCGCCGCTGGAAACCGCACAGGGCCCGTTCTCGCGCCTGTACGCGCGTCTGACCTGGTACGAGCTCTTTGGCGCAGGCTGGTACGGCACGGCCCGCGCCGAGGCCGGCCAGGTGTTCGCGCACAGCGCCGTCGGCATCCCCGACACCCTGCTGTTCCGTGCCGGTGGCGACGATTCGGTGCGCGGCTACGGCTACCGCACGCTCGGCCCCGAGATCGCCGGCGTCACGATCAGCGGGCGCACGCTGCTGACCGGCAGCATCGAGGTCGCACGGCCGATCTCGCCGAACTACCCGGCCTATTGGTGGGCCGCGTTCATCGATGCCGGCAACGCCGCCGATCGCTGGAGCGAACTGAAGCCCGCGCTCGGCTACGGCGTCGGCCTGCGCTGGCGCAGCCCCGTCGGCCCGCTGCGCGTCGACCTCGCGTACGGGCAGCAGGTGCGCCAGCTGCGCGTGCATTTCAGCGTCGGGATCGCGTTCTGATGGACCCGCAGAACGCGCCTGCCAGCACGCCGCCGCCGCGGCGCCGCACCGGCTGGCGGGTAGTGGTCGCGCTGCTGCTCGTGGCGCTGGCGGTCGTGATCGGCCTCGGGTCGGCCGGCTGGTGGGCGCTGCGCAGCGAGCGCGGCAGCGCGTGGCTGTTGTCGCTGCTGCCGGGGGTGCGGGTCGAGGCGCCGCAGGGCCGGCTGCTCGGCGACTTCTCGGCGCAGCGCGCGACCATCCGGCTGCCCGGCAGCGACGACCGGGTCGTGCTCGGCGGCGTTTCATGGCGCGGCCTGCGCGTCGAGCGCGCGCCGGCACCGCTGTGGGTACGCGTCACGCTCGACTCGCTCACGGCCCGGCGCGTCGACCTGGTGCTCGCGCCGCGCAAGAACGCCGAACCGACGACGGCGCCGGCCGAACTGCGGCTGCCGATCGAGCTCGACCTGCGCGCGCTGCGCGTCGTCGAGCTGCACGCGGATGCGCTCGGCGCGCAGCCGGTCCGCGAGCTCAGCGCGCACCTGCACCTGGGCGCGAACGGCGGCGCCGAACACCGCATCGACGATCTCGCGCTGAGTTGGGACCGGCTGCAGGCGAACGGCCACGCGCGCATCGCCAGCGCGGCACCGTTGGCGCTCGAGGCATCGCTGACGCTCGCGCAGCAGGCGGCCGCCACGCTGCCGGCCTGGGAAGCGAGCGCGACCCTGGCCGGCCCGCTCGCCGCGCCGCTGCTGCAGGCCAGCTTGCGTGCGTCGGCCGCGCCGCAGCGCCCGGCCCAGGCGCTCGACGCGCGCGCCACGCTGCACCCGTTCGCCCCGTGGCCGCTCGGCGACCTGAAGGCCAGCACCCGGGCGCTGGACCTCTCGGCCTTCCACAGCGCCGCGCCGGCCACCGCACTGACCGGCGAGGCGATCGCCACCAGCACCGCCGCCGACCGGCCGGCGGAGGTGTCGGTGCGCCTGAGCAATGCGCTGGCCGGGCGCTGGAACGAAGGCCGGCTGCCGCTCACGCGGCTGACGCTGGTGCTCGCCGCGCGCCCGGACCGGCCGAGCGAGCTGACGCTGCGCACGCTCGACGCCGAACTCGGCACGCCGCAGGCCGCCGCCGGGCGGCTGCGCGGCAGCGGTGCCTGGTCGCCCGAGCGCTGGAACCTGGCAGCGACCTTGACCGCGCTGCAGCCGTCGCGTCTCGATGCGCGCGCGCCGGCGATGCGGCTCGACGGGCCGGTGGCGCTCAGCGGCGGCGCGAGCGTCGCCACCCCCGTCGATGTGAAGGCCACGCTTGCCGGTGCGCTGGTCGAGCGCGGTCGCACGCGCCCGGTGCAGCTCGGGATCGACGCCGGGCTGCAGCCGCAACGCGTCGAACTGCGCGCGCTGCAGGCGAACGCGGGCGGTGCGCGCGCCAGCCTGTCGGGCCTGCTGACGCACGCCGCGGCCGAGGCGCCGTGGATCGTGAAGGCCCAGGCCGCACTGGTCGATTTCGATCCCGCGGTCTGGTGGCCGGGCGTCGACGATGCACCGTGGCGCCGCGCGACGCATCGACTCAATGCGAAGGGCAGCGTCGACCTCGTGGTGCCGACGAGCGCGCTGACGCAGGCCTGGCCGCAAGCGCTGGTCGCGCTGCGCGGCCAGGCCACGCTGACGCTCGCCGACAGCGTGCTCGCGGGTGTGCCGCTGCGCGGCGAAGCCAGCCTGCGCAGCGCGGGCAGCGGGCCGGCCCATGCGCTGGTCAGGCTCGATGCCGACGGCAACGCGCTGCGCGCCGAGGGGCATGTCACGACCTCGGGCAACGGTGCCGGCGACGTCTGGGACCTGAGCCTGGACGGCACCGCGCTGAACCGCCTCGCGCCGATCTTCAGGATGTTCCGGCCCGCCGGCACCGACGCCACGCTGGCCGGCACGCTGCACGCGCAGGCGCACGTCACCGGGCGGTGGCCGGCGCTGGCCACGCAGGGCGAGCTCGACGCGAGCGCGCTGCACATCGGCGCGCTCGCGGTGCAGTCAGCGCAGGTGCGCTGGACGCTCGGCAGCGGCGCCAGCGCGCCGATGCAGGCACAGGCGAGCCTGACGCAGGCAAGCCTCGCGCAGGGCGCGGCGCCGGGGCCGTCGATCGACGGCTTGCAGCTGCAGCTCAAGGGCAGCGGTCGCGCCCACGCGCTCGAGCTGCGCGCCGAATCGAAGGCGCGCCCGCCGGCCTGGGCCGAATCGCTGCAGCCCGGCGCCGCGCCGGCCGCGGCCGGCGCACACACCGTCATGCTGCTGCAGGCGCACGGCGGGCTGATCGAGACGGCCGGTGCGGCGCCGGCCGGCTGGCGCGGCACGCTGCAGCAGATCGACCTGCGCAGCGACGCGCCCGGCGCCGCGCCGCTGCTGCACACGCAGGACGTTGCGCTCGAGGCGCTGTGGGCCGGTGGCCCGCCGCGCGCGAGCGTGCAACCGGGCCGCGCGACGGTGCTCGGCGGCGCGCTGCGCTGGAGCCGCATCGCGTGGCAGGCGGCGGGCGCCGGCGGCTTCGCGCAGATCGAGGCCGAGGCCGAGCTCGAACCGCTGCGCATCGCGCCGCTGCTGGCGCGCGCGCAGCCCGATTTCGGCTGGGGTGGCGACCTGACGATCGCCGGTCACCTGAAGCTGCGCAGCTCGGCGCGCCCGGTGCCGGGCTTCAACGCCGACGTCGTGGTCGAGCGCCGCGCCGGCGACCTGAGCGTGACCGACGAGACCGGCACGCGCGCGCTCGGCCTGACCGACCTGCGCTTCGGCCTGGTCGCCGCCGACGGCACCTGGAGCTTCACGCAGGGCCTGGCCGGCAAGACGCTCGGTGTGGTCGCAGGCGCCGAGGTGATCCGCACCTCGCCGCAGGCGACTTGGCCCACCGCCGACGCGCCGCTGCAGGGCGTGCTCGAACTGCGCGTAGCCGACCTCGGCACCTGGGGCAACTGGGTGCCCCCGGGCTGGCGCCTGGGCGGCGCGCTGCACACCAGCGCCAGCTTCGGCGGGCGCTTCGGCGCGCCCGAGTACCTCGGCGAGATCGAGGGCACGAAGCTCGCGGTGCGCAACTTCCTGCAGGGCGTCAACGTCAGCGATGGCGACGTCGCGATCCACCTGCGAGGCAGCAGCGCACGCATCGAACGCTTCAGCGCGAAGGGCGGCGGCGGCACGGTCAGGCTGGAAGGCGATGCGAGCCTGGGCGAGGCGCCGAAGGCGGTGCTCCGGCTCAGCGCCGACAAGTTCCAACTGCTCGGCCGCGTCGACCGGCGCATCGTCACCAGTGGCGCGGGCACGTTGACGCTCGACGCGAAGCGGCTTGCGGTCGACGGCCAGTTCGATGTCGACGAGGGCCTGATCGACTTCAGCCGCAGCGATGCGCCGACCCTGGCCAGCGATGTGAATGTGGAGCGCGCCCGCGGCGTGCCCTCGCCCGCCGCCGCAGCGTCCGCGGCGGCCGCGCCGACCCCGTCGCCGCTGCCGGGCGCGACGCCGAGCCGCGAGGTCGCGCTCGACCTGCGCGTGAACCTGGGCGAGAAGCTGCGCGTGCGTGGCCGCGGCCTGGACGCCGGCTTGCGCGGCGACCTGCACGTCACGTCGCCGGGCGGCAAGCTCGCCGTCACCGGCACGGTGCGCGCGGTCGACGGCACTTACGCGGCTTACGGTCAGAAACTGAGCATCGACCGCGGCCTGATCGCGTTCAGCGGCCCGATCGAGAACCCGCGGCTGGACATCGAGGCGACGCGGCCGAACCTGGACGTGCGCGTCGGCGTCGCGGTCACCGGCAGCACAGCGAACCCGCGCGTGCGGCTGTTCTCCGAGCCCGAGCTGTCGGAGATCGACAAGCTCAGCTGGCTCGTGATGGGCCGTGCCAGCGACGGCCTCGGGCGCACCGACACGGCGTTGCTGCAACGCGCCGCGCTCGCGCTGCTGGCCGGCGAAGGCGGCGGGCCGACCGATCAGATCACGAAGGCGCTGGGGCTGGACGACATCTCGGTACGTCAGACCGACGGCGAGGTGCGCGCGACGGTGATTGCGCTCGGCAAGCAATTGTCCAAGCGCTGGTACGTCGGCTACGAACGCGGCCTGAACGCGACGACCGGTAGTTTTCAGTTGATCTACCGCATCGCGCAGCGCTTCACGCTGCGCGCGCAATCGGGCGACGACAACTCGATGGATCTGATCTGGACCTGGCGCTGGCAGTAGCGGCGCGTCCCGCGTCCGTTACTCGTGATCGAACATCACGCCGGGAACCGTGTCCACGAACGCCTCGCGCTTTGCGGCGTCGACGTGGGTCAACAGCGCGAGCAAACGAGCGCCGATCCACAAATGATCCGAGCCGGCGCGGCGGGCGCCAAGTAACGGTTCCTCGGCTCGGTGTAGGAACCGACGACATTCGTTGCGGCGCCGGCGAGCCGCCCGGCGTCGGTGCCTGTTGCACGCGCCTGAGTCGGCGACAATCCGCCGCTGAAGACGGGTGCCCGCGAGCCCCGGCTCGCCGTAGTTCAATGGACAGAACGGCCGCCTCCTAAGCGGCAGATACAGGTTCGATTCCTGTCGGCGGGACCAACGACCTCGTCTCAAGAGGTCCCATAGGGTTTCAAATCATCCGAAGAAACCTAGCATCCATGCGGGTTTCAAGCGATTTCAGATCCAATATCGTTCCGAGTCGTTCTCTTGAATCTTTGCGCCTGTTGGGGCAACACTGGGGGCAACTGGAATCCGCCCCTCCGGCGCGCGTCAAGGTAGTTGTCGCCTGAGTCACGCAGCTTTCTGCTGAGTATGTTGAGCGCCGGCAGCCATGTTGACCACCGAGTCGCGCTCGGGATTGAGAGTGACCGCACCGATGTGCGACCAGTCGCGTGTGTT
>JANXZN010000113.1 GCA_025355545.1 Rhizobacter sp. | reverse complement strand
CACCGGCTTCGGCAGCAACAACGTCGACCACTGCACGCGGCTGTGCCACGCGTCGAGCGTCGCGGCGCTGCTCGAGGGCGTGGGTTCGGGCGCGGTCAGCAACCCGGTCAACGACGTCGAGCATGCCGAGCTGATTCTCATCATCGGCTCGAACCCGACCGCGAACCACCCGGTCGCCGCGACCTGGATGAAGAACGCCGCGCAGCGCGGTGCCAGGATCGTGCTCGCCGACCCGCGCGTCACCGACCTCTCGCGCCACGCCTGGCGCACCTTGCAGTTCAATGCCGACACCGATGTCGCGATGCTGAACGCGCTGATCCACACGGTGATCGAAGAGGGCCTGACCGACGTCGCGTTCGTGCGCGACCGGGTCGACAACTTCGAGGCACTCGAGCAAAACGTGCGCGGCTACAGCCCCGAGGCGATGGCGCCGATCTGCGGCATCCCGGCCGAGACGCTGCGCGAGGTGGCGCGCGCATTCGCGACCGCGAAGAGCGCGATGATCCTGTGGGGCATGGGCATCAGCCAGCACGTGCACGGCACCGACAACGCGCGCTGCCTGATCGCGCTCGCGTCGGTCACCGGCCAGATCGGCAAGCCGGGTTCCGGCCTGCACCCGCTGCGCGGCCAGAACAACGTGCAGGGGGCGAGCGACGCGGGGTTGATCCCGATGATGTTCCCGAACTACCAGAGAGTCGACGACGCCGCGGTGCACGCCTGGTTCGAGGATTTCTGGCATACCAGGCTCGACGCGACGCCCGGCTACACCGTGGTCGAGATCATGCACAAGGCGCTTAGCGACGACACCGACCCGCACAAGGTGCGCGGCATGTACATCATGGGCGAGAACCCGGCGATGAGCGACCCGGACCTGAACCATGCGCGGCATGCGCTGGCCGCGCTCGAACACCTGGTCGTTCAGGACATCTTCATGACCGAGACCGCCTGGCTCGCCGACGTGGTGCTGCCGGCCAGCGCCTGGCCGGAGAAGGGCGGCACGGTCAGCAACACCGACCGCATGGTGCAGCTCGGCCGGCGCGCCCTCGACATGCCCGGCGATGCGCGGCAAGACCTGTGGATCATCCAGCAGCTTGGCGCACGCCTCGGGCTGGACTGGCACTACGAAGGCGAAGACTCCGGCGCCGCCGCGGTCTACGAGGAGATGCGCCAGGCGATGCACGGCGCGATCGCCGGCATCACCTGGGAGCGCCTGCAGCGCGAGGGCAGCGTGACCTACCCGTGCCTGAGCGCCGACGACCCCGGCCGCGCGATCGTCTTCGACGACACTTTCCCGACCGACGACGGCCGCGTCAAGCTCGTGCCGGCCGACATCATCCCGGCCAACGAGCGGCCCGACGCCGCCTACCCGTTCGTGCTGATCACCGGCCGCCAGCTCGAGCACTGGCACACCGGCAGCATGACGCGCCGCGCCAGCGTGCTCGATGCGCTCGAACCGCTGGCGACCGCGTCGATGAACGGGCTCGATCTGGCCGAGATGGGGCTGCAGCCCGGCGACGTGGTGACCTTGCGCTCGCGCCGCGGCGAGGTCGCGCTGCACCTGCGTCGCGACGACGGCACGCCGCGCGGAGCGGTGTTCGTGCCGTTCGCGTACTACGAAGCCGCGGCGAACCTGATGACGAATGCGGCGCTCGATCCGTTCGGAAAGATCCCGGAGTTCAAGTACTGCGCGATCCAGGTGCTGGCGGGCGGCGTGCCGCGCGCCAGTGCCGGTTACGGAACCGGCGCGTCCTGACATTCCCTGATCCGATCGCCCGACTCGGCGAAGGGGGCTGTCGCAGCGTCTAGACTGCGGCCCATGCAAGCGTCTGCCCATGTACCGTCGACCGTGCGCCCCGCGTTGCGGGTCGCGGTCGTGATGGAGCGCGAGGCGAACCCGAACCAGTGGGAAGCCTGGCGCTTCCGGCCGGTCGAGGTCGTGCCCCACGAAGACGTCTTCGGCGACGCCGCGCGCGTGCTGCGCGACGACGGCAAGCTGCAGTGCACGCTGCATCCGGGTTTCAGCTTCGAACTGTTCCGCGACGAAGGCGAGGGCTATCACCTGAACCTCACGTCAGGCGCGCCGGTCTGGTTCGTGAAGTGGCGCATCGACGACGAAGACCCCTCGCGCGCCTGGCCCGAAACCGTGAGTCTGTCGTACAACGAAGCCGGCCGCTGGCTCGACGCGCAGGAGCGCGTCGACAACCTGCCGCTCGCGCCCGAGTTGGTCGCGTGGCTGCAGGCCTGGACCGACGAGCACTACCGGCCCGAGCCGAAGCAGCGGCGGCGTCCGCAGTCGTTCCTTGCGCCGGGGCAACGGCAGTAGCGATGGCAGACGGCGCGCAAGATCGCGACGGCTTCGTGTCGCGCTGGGCGCGACGCAAGGCGCAGGCGCGCGGCGGCGCGGTCGCCGCGCCGGTGCCCGCGCCGGCGGTGGCCCCGCCGGCGACACTGCCCGCGACCGCAATCGTCGCGCCGACGGCCACGCCATCGGTCGTCGAACCCGCGGTGCCTGCTGCGGCGATGCCGACGCTGGCGGATGTCGCGCAGCTGACGCGCGAGTCCGACTATTCGCGCTTCGTCGCGGCCGGCGTCGACGAGGGCGTGAAGCGCGCCGCGATGAAGAAGCTGTTCGCCGACCCGCACTTCAATCTGATGGACGGGCTGGACACCTACATCGCCGACTACGGCCAGCCCGACCCGATCCCGCTCGCGATGCTGCGCAGCATGAACCAGGCCAAGTTCCTGCGCCTGTTCGACGACGAAGAAGAAGATGACGCGAACAAGGCGGCCACGTCGATCGCCGGGCCCGTCACCGAACCCACCGAATCCACCGATGACCACGCTGATCTGCGACTGCAACAAGACGATGCCATTGGACAGCCAGGGCCTGATCAAGGCGCTGGGGCCTGAGGCCGGCGCCGGGCTGCAGACCGTCCACACGCTGCTGTGCCGCCGCGAGGCCGGCGCGTTCCAGCGCGCCGCCCGGAGCGGCGACGACCTGCTCGTCGCCTGCACGCAGGAAAGCCGCCTGTTCCTCGAACTGAACGAGCACACCGAGGGCGCGGCGCGGCTGGCCGAGCGGCCGATCCGCTTCGTCAACATCCGCGAGACCGGCGGGTGGTCGAAAGATGCGCAGGCGCGACCGGCGGCGCTGACGCCGAAGATCGCCGCGCTGATCGCGCTCGCGCAGCTGCCCGAAGCAGAGCCGGTGCCCACCGTCGGCTATGCGTCCAAGGGCCGCGTGCTGGTGATCGGCGGCGCCGATCGTGCCGCCCGCGCTGCGCGGATGCTGGCCGACAAGCTCGAGATCAGCGTGCTGCTGCAAGGGGCGGGCACCTTGCCGCAGACGCGTTCGATGGCGGTGCACGCCGGCACGGTCACGTCGCTTGCCGGCTGGCTCGGTGCGTTCGAGGTGAGCTGGTCGCAGACCAACCCGATCGACCTCGACCTGTGCACGCGCTGCAACGCCTGCATCGAGGTCTGCCCGGAAGGCGCGATCGATTTCAGCTACCAGATCGACCTCGCGAAATGCCGCGACCACCGCGACTGCGTGCGCGTCTGCGCCGCGGCCGGCGCGATCGACTTCCAGCGCGCGCCGCAAGAGGTCAGCGAATCCTTCGACCTGGTGCTGGATCTGAACCCCGCGCCGCTGATCGCGCTGCACCAGCCGCCGCAGGGCTACTTCCACGCCGCCGACGACGGCGCGCTGATCGACGCGGTGCTGCAGTTGCGCGACAGCGTCGGCGAGTTCGAGAAGCCGAAGTTCTTCCAGTACAAGCAGAAGATCTGCGCGCACAGCCGCAACGAACAGATCGGCTGCACCGCGTGCATCGACGTGTGCTCGGCGCAGGCGATCCGCAGCGACGCGTCGATGAAGGGCCGGCCGGGCGGCGCGACCCTGGCCGGCATCGTGGTCGAGCCGCACCTGTGCGTCGGCTGCGGTGCCTGCACGACCGTCTGCCCGAGCGGCGCGATCAGCTACGCCACGCCGCGGCCCGACGCGCAGGGCAAGCGCATCCGCACCTTGCTCGCGACCTACCAGCGCGCCGGCGGCAACGCGCTGGCCGGAGCGGCGGCGCTGCTGATCCACAGCCAGGGCGGCGGCGCGGCGCTGATCGGCGCCCTCGGCCGCGCCGCGCGTACCGACAAGGCGGTCCAGGGCGTGCCGTCGCGCGTGCTGCCGCTGGACGTGTGGCACACCGCGTCGGTCGGCATCGACCTGTGGCTGGCGGCGATCGCGTTCGGCGCGTCGCAGGTCTGGGTGCTGATGACCGACGAGGAGGCGCCCGCGTACCGCGCCGCGGTCGCGGCACAGATGCAGGTCGCGCAGGCGATCCTCAGTGGGCTGGGGCTGCAGGGCGAGCACCTGCGCATCGTCGACGCGCGCGAAGTCGCAGCACTCGATGCGGCGTTGCGTGCCGCGCCGGCGCAGGCCGTGAAGCAGCCCGCGACGTTCAGCGTGCAGGCCGACAAGCGCGCGACCCTGGACCTCGCGATCGAGCACCTGCTGCAGCAGGCGAGCGCGCCGCCCGAGGCGATCGCGTTGCCGGCGGGGGGCGGCCCCCTCTCTGCTCGTCTGTTCGGCAGCCTCAACGTCGACGCCGATCGCTGCACGATGTGCCTGAGCTGCGTCAGCGCCTGCCCCGAGGCGGCGCTGGCCGACAACCCCGACAAGCTGCAGCTGCGCTTCATCGAGAAGAACTGCGTTCAGTGCGGCCTGTGCGCGAGCACCTGCCCCGAAGACGCGATCACCCTGGAGCCGCGCCTGTGGCTGGCCGACGCCGGCAAGGCGCGCAAGCAGCTGCGCGTGCTCAACGAAGTCGAGCCGTATCGCTGCATCCGCTGCAGCAAGCCCTTCGGCACGCCGAAGGCGATCGAGCTGATGGTGGCCAAGCTCGGCGCGCACCCGATGTTCCAGGGCGCCGGCGCGGACCGGCTGCGGATGTGCGGCGACTGCCGCGTGATCGACATCCACACGAACCCGAACGAAGTGAGGATCACTGATCTATGAACGAATTCAAGGTCGGCCATGGCTGACGCCGCAGCGGCGCTGCAATTCAGCACGCCCGACGATCGCGAGGAGATCGCCCGCGCCGAGGTCTACGGCCTGCTCTCGAGCCTGTACCACGCACCGCCGGCGCAGGCTCTGTACGAGCAGTTGCGCGTCGCGGTCACCGAAGCGCCGAGCGCGGGCGCGTTCCTCGAGACGAGCTGGTCCGAGTTCGTCGGCGCGTCGCGGCGCCTGTCGGTCGACGCGGTCGGCGATGAATACGTCGCATTGTTCGGCGGCGTCGGCAAGCCCGAGATCTTCCCGTACGGCTCGTGGTTCATTGCCGGCAGCTTGAACGAGAAGCCGCTCGTCGATCTGCGCGACACGCTTGCCGCGCTCGGGCTGGAACGGCCGACGGGTGTGCTCGAGACCGAGGACCACATCGCCAGCCTGTGCGACGTGATGCGCTACCTGATCGCCGGCGACGACGTCGGCGTCAGCAATCTTGGCGCGCAGCAGCGCTTCTTCAACGCGCATCTGCGGCCCTGGGTCGAACGCCTGTGCGACACGATCGCCGCGCACCCGCGCGCTGATTTCTACCGCGCGCTGGCCGGCTTCACGCGCGACTTCTTCGCGGTCGAGGCGCAGGGGTTCGATCTGTTCGATGCATAGGCGTGCAGCTTGCACGAAACTGACAACGCAGCGCGCAGCACGGTCAAGCACTTACGGACTGACCCTGATGCGGTCATGAACTAACCTGCATACATTTGGTGCTTACCGCGCTGGCCAAGATCAGCCGGCGCCATCTTGGGACACGCGTACTTCTCGGAGCAAACCGCCATGAGTGAGCAAGCCGGTGACACCCCCACGACCGCCAAGCCCCTGAAGCGCCGCGGTCTGCTGATCGGCGCGGGCGCGGCCGGTGCCGCCGTGCTGGCGGCCAAGGCCCTGCCCGGCGCGGCGCCGGTGGCACCTGCCGTGGTGGCCGCGACGACGCTGCTCGACGCGAGCGGCGGCTACCAGGTCACGGCGCACGTGCTGCGCTACTACGAAACCACCCGCTCCTGAAGGCCGCCATGCTGCTGACTCGCAAATCGAATCACGCCGGATCGGCCCCCAGCGGTCTGGTCAACAGCCTCGCGCGCGGCGTCTCGCGGGCGATCCCGACGATGGACCGGCGTGCCTTCCTGCGCCGCTCCGGCATGGGCGTCGGCGCGGGCCTCGCGGCCACGCAGCTGACCCTGGTGCAGAAGAAGGCGCAGGCCGCCGACGCACCGGCCGGCGACGCGGCGCGCAAGGTCCAGGTCAAGCGCACCGTCTGCGGCCACTGCTCGGTCGGCTGTGCGGTCGATGCGGTGGTCGAGAACGGTGTCTGGGTGCGCCAGGAGCCGGTGTTCGATTCACCGATCAACCTCGGCGCGCATTGCGCGAAGGGCGCGGCGCTGCGCGAGCACGGCCACGGCGAATATCGCCTCCGCACGCCGATGAAGCTGCAGGGCGGCAAGTACGTCAAGATCGGCTGGGACGAGGCGCTGAACGAGATCAGCGCGAAGATGCTCGAGCTGAAGAAAGCGAGCGGCCCCGACTCGGTCTTCATCGTCGGCTCCAGCAAACACAGCAACGAGCAGTCCTACCTGCTGCGCAAGTGGGTGAGTCTGTGGGGCAGCAACAACTGCGACCACCAGGCGCGCATCTGCCACTCCACCACGGTCGCCGGTGTCGCGAACACCTGGGGTTACGGTGCGATGACCAATTCGTACAACGACATGCGCAATTCCAGGGCGGCGCTGTACATCGGCTCGAACGCGGCCGAGGCGCACCCGGTGTCGATGCTGCACATGCTGCACGCGAAGGAAACCGGCTGCAAGATGATCGTGGTCGACCCGCGCTTCACGCGCACCGCCGCGAAGGCCGACCAGTACATCCGCATCCGCTCGGGCTCGGACATCCCGTTCCTGTTCGGCATGCTGCACCACATCTTCAAGAACGGCTGGGAAGACAAGAAGTACATCGCCGACCGCGTCTACGGCATGGACAAGGTGCGCGAAGACGTGCTCGCGAAGTGGACGCCCGACAAGGTGCTCGAGGCCTGCGGCGTCGACGAGGCCACCTGTTATCAGGCCGCGAAGACGATGGCCGAGAACCGGCCGAGCACGCTGGTGTGGTGCATGGGCCAGACCCAGCACACGATCGGCAACGCGATGGTGCGGGCGTCGTGCATCGTGCAGCTCGCGCTCGGCAACGTCGGTATCAGCGGTGGCGGTGCCAACATCTTCCGCGGTCACGACAACGTGCAGGGCGCGACCGATATCGGCCCGAACCCGGATTCGCTGCCCGGCTACTACGGCCTGGCCGAGGGCGCCTGGAAGCACTTCGCCAAGGTCTGGGACATCGATTTCGAGTGGATCAAGAAGCAGTACGCGCCCGGCATGCTGACCAAGCCCGGCATGACCGTGTCGCGCTGGATCGACGGCGTGCTCGAGAAGAACGAGTTAATTGATCAGGACTCGAATTTGCGCGGACTCTTCTTCTGGGGCCATGCACCCAACTCGCAGACCCGCGGTCTCGAGATGAAAAAGGCGATGGACAAGCTCGACCTGCTGGTCGTGATCGATCCCTACCCGTCGGCGACCGCGGCCATGGCGGCGATGCCCGGCGCGCCCGAAGACCTGAACCCGAACCGCGCGACCTATCTGCTGCCGGCCTGCACGCAGTTCGAGACCTCGGGCTCGGTGACGGCGTCGAACCGCTCGCTGCAGTGGCGCGAAAAGGTGATCGAGCCGCTGTGGGAATCGCGCAGCGACCAGATGATCATGTACCAGCTCGCGCAGAAGCTCGGCTTCGACAAGGAGTTCACGAAGAGCCACAAGCTGGTCGCCGGCAAGGCCGGGATGATGGAGCCCGAACCCGAATCGGTGCTGCGCGAGATCAACCGCGGCATGTGGACCATCGGCTACACCGGCCAGAGCCCGGAGCGGCTGAAGGCGCACATGCGCAACATGAACGTCTTCGACGTGAAGACACTCAAGGCCAAGGGCGGCATCGACAAGGAGACCGGCTACAAGCTCGACGGCGACTACTTCGGTCTGCCGTGGCCGTGCTACGGCACGCCCGAGATCAAGCACCCCGGGTCGCCGAACCTGTACGACACCTCGAAGTCGATGATGGAAGGTGGCGGCAACTTCCGCGCCAACTTCGGGGTCGAGAAGGACGGCGTCAACCTGCTGGCCGAAGACGGCTCGCACTCGAAGGACGCACAGATCACCACCGGCTACCCCGAGTTCGACCACATCCTGCTGAAGAAGCTCGGCTGGTGGAACGACCTGACCGACGCCGAGAAAAAGGCGGCCGAAGGCAAGAACTGGAAGACCGACCTGTCGGGCGGCATCCAGCGCGTGACGATGGCGCGCGGCTGTCACCCCTGGGGCAACGCAAAGGCGCGGGCGGTGGTCTGGAACTTCCCCGACCCGATCCCGCAACACCGCGAAGCGCTGTACTCGACCCGGCCCGACCTGGTCGCCAAGTACCCGACCCACGACGACAAGAAGGCGTTCTGGCGCCTGCCCACCTTGTTCAAGAGCGTGCAGGACAAGAACAAGGACATCGGCAAGACCTTCCCGCTGATCATGAGTTCCGGGCGCCTGGTCGAGTACGAAGGCGGCGGCGAGGAGACGCGCTCGAACCCGTGGCTGGCCGAGCTGCAGCAGGAGATGTTCGTCGAGATCAACCCGGCTACCGCGAACGACCGCGGCATTCGCGACGGCGAGAACGTCTGGGTCACGACGCCGACCGGCGCGCGCCTGACCGTCAAGGCGCTGGTGACCGAGCGGGTCGACCGCGAGACCGTGTGGCTGCCGTTCCATTTCTCGGGCCGCTGGCAGGGCGCCGACATGCTCGCCTACTACCCCGAGGGCGCGCACCCGGTGATCCGCGGCGAGGCGGTCAACACCGCGACCACCTACGGCTACGACAGCGTGACGATGATGCAGGAAACCAAGACCACGGTGTGCCAGGTCCAGAAGGCCACGGCCTGACCGACCCGGAACACGGAGAACCTCATGGCAAGAATGAAATTCATCTGCGACGCCGAGCGCTGCATCGAATGCAACGGCTGCGTCACCGCCTGCAAGGCCGAGAACAACGTGCCCTGGGGCGTGAACCGGCGCCGCGTCGTCACGCTGAACGACGGCGTGGCCGGCGAGAAGAGCATCTCGGTTGCGTGCATGCACTGCTCCGACGCGCCGTGCATGGCGGTGTGCCCGGTCAACTGCTTCTATCGCACCGACGAAGGCGTGGTGCTGCACGACAAGGATGTCTGCATCGGCTGCGGCTACTGCTCGTACGCCTGCCCGTTCGGCGCGCCCCAGTTCCCGAGCAACGGCGAGTTCGGCCTGCGCGGCAAGATGGACAAGTGCACCTTCTGCGCCGGCGGCCCCGAGGCCAACGGCAGCGAGGCCGAGAACCTGAAGTACGGCCGGAATCGCCTGTCCGAGGGCAAGCTGCCGGCCTGCGCCGAGATGTGCTCGACCAAGGCGCTGCTCGGCGGCGACGGCGATGTGGTCGCCGACATCTTTCGCACCCGCGTGCTGAACCGCGGCAAGGGCAGTGAGGTCTGGGGCTGGGGCACGGCCTACGGCAAGCCGACCGCCGCGGCGCCGTCAACACCGGTCGAGGTGAAGAAGTGATCGGCCGTGCGCTGGTGTTCTGCGCGGCGAGCGCGCTCACGCTCTCGCTCGCCGCCTGCGGCGAAAAGCCGCAGGCGATGGACATGGCGGCGAAGAAGGCCGATGCCGAACCCTGGGCCGTGTCGGAGGCCGCCAACCCGGCGTTCTACGCGAGCGGCTGGAAGGTCGGCGACAAGAGCGCCTGGGAAGAGCAGATCCGCCAGCGCAATCAGGCGCAGAACGATTACGCGCGCTAAGGCGGCCCAGGAGACGACGCGATGCGAAGCCTGATCCTCCCCCGCGTGCTCGCCGGCCTGCTCGCGGCGCTGACGCTGGTGTGTGCGTCTGCGCAGACCGCGCCCGCCGCCGTCGCCGCCTCCGGGCCGCCGGCCGGCTTCGTCGCGGCCGCCGCGCCGAATCCAGACGAGACGAATGCGCAGCGCGCGAAGAGCCAGCCCGGCAACAACGCGCCGTTCTGGCGCGCGGTGCAGCAATCGGGCGTGAACGCGGGCATCACCAGCCTGCCCGGCGCCGAGAAGGGCGTGCTGATCCAGCAGTTCGTGCAGTACCCCGGCTCGCGCGTCACCAACGCCGGCGAAGCCTGGCGCCAGGTGCGCAACGACTGGATCATTCCCTACGGCGGCGCGCTGGTGGTGATCGTGGTGCTGGCGATCGCGCTGTACTATTTCGCGAAGGGGCCGATGGGCGGCCACGTGCCCTACACCGGCCGCAAGATCGAACGCTTCACGTATTTCGAGCGCGCCGCGCACTGGGCCAACGCGATCGCGTTCTGCGTGCTCGCGATCTCGGGCCTGGTGATGGCGTTCGGCAAGTTCTGGCTGCTGCCACTGATCGGCGGCACGTTGTTCGGCTGGCTGACCTATGCGCTGAAGACCGCGCACAACTTCGCCGGGCCGCTGTTCGCGGTGTCGCTGGTGATCGTGTTCTTCACCTTCCTGCGCGACAACTTCCCGAACCGTTCCGACTGGCACTGGCTGAAACGCGGCGGCGGCCTGTTCGGCGGCGAAGAGCCGGCGTCGGCGCGCTTCAACGCCGGCGAGAAGCTGATCTTCTGGGGCGGCGTGTTCGTGCTCGGCATCGTCGTGGTCGCGTCGGGCCTGGTGCTCGACAAGCTGATCCCCGGCATGGCCTACGTCCGCTCGGACATGCAGATCGCGAACATGGTGCACGGCGTCGCGACCGTGCTGATGATGGCGATGTTCCTCGGCCACATCTACATCGGCACGATCGGCATGAAGGACGCCTACGGCGCGATGAAGACCGGCTACGTCGACGAAGGCTGGGCCCGTGAGCACCACGCACTCTGGTACGAGGACATCAAGGCCGGCAAGATTCCGGCGCAGCGCACGCCGCCGGCCGAAGGGCGGCCTGCCGCACACGCCTGACACCCCCACAAAGGAGCCCCGTCCATGCGACTCGCCATTCCCGCCCTGATCGTCGGCGCCGTGCTCGCCGCGCCGGTGTTTGCCAAGCTTGCGGCGCCGAGCGACGAGGCCAAGGCCAAGGCCGCGGCGACCGCGGCAAAGACCGCCTGGGCTGACAAGGTCGGCACCTACCAGCTGTGCCGCGCGATGGACCGCACGGCCGAGTACTACCGCAAGTCCGAGAAGGCCGCGGGCAAGCAGGCGCCGGCGGCGGTCGACACGTCGTCCTGCGGCGACCCCGGCCCGTTCGTCGCGCCGCCGCCGCTGGAAGCGGCGGGCGCGCATTCGCCCGCGACGATGGCGACCTCGCCGCCGAGCTCGAAGGCGACCGCCGCGGAGCAACAGGGCCAGGCAAAGAAGTGAGCCGTCGGCTCTCCCGCGATCAGGCCGCGCAGCGTCGCGGCCTTTTTCTTGTTCCTCTACAGTCACGGCATGACGCCAGCGCCCCGCTTGACCACTGCCACCGCCCCGTTGATGCACGAGGTCGAGGTGCTCGACGAATTCGGCGCGACGCGCCGCATCTCGATCCCGGCCGAACGCGCGCTCACGGTGTTCGTCGACAACCGGGAACTGGTCACGCTGATGACGCTGGGTGCCGCGCCCGAGCTGCTGGTGCTGGGTTACCTGCGCAACCAGCGCCTGGTCGAGTCGGCGGCCGACATCGATTCGATCACGGTCGACTGGGACGTGCAGGCCGCGGCGGTGAAGACCCGCGCCGGCATCGAACGCTTCGACGAGAAGACCGCGAAGCGTGTCGTCACGACCGGCTGCGGCCAGGGCACGGTGTTCGGTGACCTGATGGGCGACCTCGATGCCATCCGCCTGCCTGCCGCCGACGAGCCCTCGGCCCGCCTCAGCCAGCACGCGCTGTACGGTCTGCTGAACGCGATGCGGCTTCAGGAGAGCACCTACAAGTCGGCCGGCTCGGTGCACGGCTGCGCGCTGTTCCGCCAGGACGAGCTCTTGATGTTCGTCGAGGATGTCGGCCGCCACAACGCGATCGACACAATCGCCGGCTGGATGTGGCTGAACGACGTGGGCGGCGGCGACAAGATCTTCTACACGACCGGGCGCCTGACCAGCGAGATGGTCATCAAGTCGGCGCAGATGGGCGTGCCGATCATCGTCTCGCGCAGCGGCATCACGCAGATGGGCCACGAACTCGCGAACCAGCTCGGCCTGGCGCTGTTCGGCCGCGCGACGAACCGGCACTTCATCTGCTACAGCGGCTTCGAGCGCTTCGATTCACAGCCGGAGCCGGCGCGGGGTGGCGCGGAGAACGTGGTCGGGTAGCGCGTGCGGGCGCGACGACCCGCCGTTCTCAGAGCGCCTTCACCTCGACGAAATACAGGCCCCAGGGGCACAGTGCAAAGCGCTCCTTGAGCGGCTTGTCCTTGAAGTCCGGCAGCCGGTCGGCGTCGTAGACGGCCCAGAGAGGGCCCAGGCCGCCGATGCTCAAGGGCACGCCGTCCAGGGTCGTGGCCACGATCATGCGATAGCGCTGCGCGTCCGCCAGGCTCACCGCCACGTTGTAGCCGTCCAGTGCCCGCAACGCCAGCACCACCGGCGCGCCTGCGGCGACGCCGGCCGCTGCGACCACGGAGCTGAGCAAAGGGCCGCTCAATTTGTGTGTCCTGGCGTCGTACTCGAGCGTGGGCTGGATGGTCACGCTCGGCAAACGGGCCAGCATGGCGGCATCGAACTCCCAGGCCCTGGCGAACTGGGTTCCGTGCCTGACCATCAACTGGTCCAGGGCCGGGTCCAGCGGACCGCGGTTGCTCCGGGTGATCGCGCCGGCGACCGTCAGCAGGCCCGGGCCCGTGCGTGCCGTCGAGGCGGCCGCTTGAGTTCGCAAGGGCAGGGCGGCACCGAGCGCAGCCGCTGCAAGAAACCGACGCTTGTCCATTCGATGACCTCCTTCGTTCGCTGCTTCGCGGTCTGCCCGGCCTGCGCCGCACGGCGCCGGCGGAACCGGTCGACGCCGACACGGGCGTGTCGGCCACCTGGGCATTCTGACCGAAGCGCCGCCGCGCGGCGATGGCCCGCCCGCCGCGGCACGAAGCTTGCTGACGAGATCGCTCCGACACCGTGACGGTCGGCAGACATGGCCGCGGCGGGCCTTTCGTCAGCTGGTTGTGTCGACCATCCGGGCTTAAATGGTGCGTGCGTCCCTGAGAATGCGAATGCGAGTCAGGGCCCTGGCCGAGGTGCTGGTCGGCGCGATGCTGGGAATGATTCCGGCACTCGTGCGGGCCGGTGTCTTTGTCGCGCTGGCGGACATCTCGAAGGACAGCGACAGCTTCATGCTGGCCATGCTGTACGCGGGAAGCGTCGGAGGCTGCGCCGTCGGCATCGCGTTCGGCAAACGCCGGGCCGCGAAGCGCCATGGCGCGCACGACTGACTGGCGCCGTGCGCATCCTGCTCGTCTCCGATCTGCACTACACCTTGCCCCAGCTCGATTGGGTCGTGCGCCGCGCACCGTCGTTCGATCTCGTCGTGCTGGCCGGCGATCATCTGGACATCAGCTCGACGGTCTCGCTGGACGCCCAGTCCGTCGTCATCCTGCGCTACCTGGCGCTGCTGCAGGCGGCCGGGCGCGTGGCAGTGAGCTCGGGCAACCACGACCTGACCGGGCCGGACGCCAACGGCGAGCAGTCGGCCCTCTGGCTGGGCAAGGCGCGCGCGGCCGGGGTGCCGACCGACGGCGATTCGCTGTGGGTCGGCGACACGCTGATCACGATCTGCCCGTGGTGGGACGGCCCCAAGGGCCGGCTCGCGCTCGAAGCCCAGCTGGCCGCCGATGCGCTTAGGCGACCGGCGCGCTGGCTGTGGGTGTACCACTGGCCGCCGCTCGGC
>JANXZN010000110.1 GCA_025355545.1 Rhizobacter sp. | reverse complement strand
CGAGGCCCCGCACCGGTACACCGGTGCGGGGCCTCGCTCCATTGGCGGGCCTCGAATTGACCGGGCTTGCGGGCGCATTTCGGCTCATTGCGGGTTGCGGAAGTCCTCAACAATTTGAAGCACGCACTCCGCTGCCGGGGTCGTGTGGTCCGACCTGCGACGAACATCGAATGCCCCTGATCTTCATGGAGCGCCCATCGTGCCGATGACAATCAACACCAACATCATTTCGCTGAACGCCCAGCGCAACCTGAACGGGTCGCAGTCGTCGCTGGCGACCTCGATGCAGCGCCTGTCTTCCGGGTTGCGCGTCAACTCCGCCAAGGACGACGCCGCCGGCCTGGCCATCGCCGAACGCATGAATGCGCAGGTGCGCGGCATGAACGTGGCGGTGCGCAACGCCAACGACGGCATCTCGCTGGCGCAGACCGCCGACGGCGCGCTGTCCTCGATCGGCGATTCGCTGCAGCGCATGCGCGAGCTCGCGGTGCAGGCGCGTAACTCGACCAACAGCGACTCCGACAAGGACTCGCTGAACCTCGAGTACCGGCAGCTCAGCAACGAGATCTCGCGCGTGCTCGGCGGGACCACCTTCAACGGCAAGGCGATCCTCGGCGCCGACGCCGGCACCCTGACCTTCCAGGTCGGCGCCAACGTCACCGTGAACGACTCGATCGACATCGCCACCAGCGACATGACCGCGGACCCGAAGGTCAGCACGGTCACCGGCGCCTTGATCGGCAGCACCGCCGACGCCACCGCGCTGGCCACGGTGATCCAGAACATCGACGCCGCGCTGGACGACATCAACAGCCAGCGCGCGATCTACGGCGCCTCGCAGAACCGGTTCTCGGCGGTGATCACGAACCTGCAGACCTCGGTCGAGAACCAGTCGGCCGCGCGCAGCCGCATCATGGACGCCGACTTCGCGGCCGAGACCGCCGCGATGTCGCGCGCGCAGATCCTGCAGCAGGCTGGCACCGCGATGGTGGCGCAGGCGAACACGCTGCCGCAACAGGTGCTCAAGCTGCTGCAGGGCTGATCGGGCCGCGCACCGGCGCAGTGGGTCCACCCACAGGAGACCTCAAGTTCGGCGCGTTTGCGCCGAAGACAGGATGTTCGGGACTTCGCTCGGGCATCCCGTCTTGCATTCCTACGTCGACCGGTGGTGCAACGCCGGCCCGACATCGCCAAGGTAGACCACGATGACCACATCGATCAGCGCCACCGGTTCGATCAGCTCCGCGGGCATCGGCAGCGGCCTGGACGTCAACTCCATCATCGCCGGGCTGATGAAGGTCGAGCAGGCCCCGCTGACCCGGCTACAGCACCAGGCCAGCGCGATCCAGACCACGGTCTCGGCCTTCGGTGCGCTGCAGTCGGCGATGTCGACCTTCCGCGACGCGGCCTCGGCACTGGCGCTTCCGAGCACCTGGAACGCGACCGCCGGCACCTCCACCGACCCGAGCGCGGTCTCGGTGGCGACCGGCACGAACGCCAGCGCCGGCAACTACGCGGTGCAGGTGCAGAGCCTGGCGGCGTCGCAGTCGACCGTCAGCGGCACCTTCGCGTCGGCCGATGCGCTGGTCGGCGCGGGGACGCTGCATTTCGACCTGGGAAGCTGGAGTGCGGGCGCGACCGCCTTCACCGCCAAGTCGGGCAGCAGCGGCGTGGACATCGCGGTGACGGCGACCGACACGCTGACCACGCTGGCCGCCAAGGTCAATGCCGCCGGCGCCGGCGTCAACGCCACGGTCGTTAACGACGCGACCGGCTCGCGCATGGTGTTCAGCTCGAGCAGCACCGGCGTCGACAACGCGTTTCGCGCGACCGGGCTGTCCGGCTTCGCCTACGACCCGGCCGGCGGCGCGACGGGCAGCACGCTGACCCAGGCGGCGGCCAACGCCAGCGCCACCATCAACGGCCTCGCCGTCACCTCGGCAACGAACAACCTGACCAACGTCTTCGCCGGGCTGACGATCACGCTGAGCAAGGTCACGACCAGCCCGGTGCAGGTCGTCGTCGCGCAGGACGCGGCGGCGATCAAGAAATCGGTGCAGATCTTCGTCGACGCCTACAACGCGCTGTCGAGCCTGCTGAGCACCGACCTCAAGTACGACAGCGCCAGCAAGACCGCCGGCCCGCTGCAGGCCGACAGCGCCGCGGTGACCTTGCAGCGCCAGCTGCGCAACATGGTGGGCGCGGCGTCGACGGCGTCGAGCGCGTTCTCGTCGGTCTCGCAGGCCGGCCTGCAGTTCCAGGCCGACGGCACGCTGAAGATCGACGAAACCAAGCTGAGCGCCGCGCTGGCCAACCCGGTCGAGCTGAAGAAGCTGTTCACCAACGTCGACACCGGCAACCCGGCAAATAACGGCATCGCTATCAATCTGCGCAGCTTCGGCAATTCGGTGCTGGGCAGCGACGGATTGCTGACCGCCCGGATCAGCGGCCTGAACAAGAAGCTGGCCAGCAACCAGAAGGACCAGGACACGCTGAACGACCGCCTCGCGGCGACCCAGGCGCGCCTGCAGAAGCAGTACTCGGCGCTGGACAACCAGATGGCCGGCATCAACACGCTGAGCACCTACGTGACGCAGCAGCTCGCGAACTGGAACAAGAGCACCGGCTGACGTCACGCGCTGCGACGCGCCGCGACACCGCTCAAGCTGGCACCGCGCGGTGCCGATATCCAAGGCATCGCAGTTCCGCCCAGACCAAGTCCACCATGTTTGCCACCGCCTCCCGCTCGAACGTTTCGCAACGCCAGGCCGGCGTGTACCAGCAGGTGCATGTCTCCAGCGGCGTGATGGGCGCCTCGGCGCACGGCCTGATCGGCATGCTGTTCGACGGCCTGCTCGCTGCGCTGGCAGAAGCCCGCGGCGCGATCCGCAGCCGCAACGTCGCGGCCAAGGGCAAGGCGATCGGGCGCGCGGTGCGAATCGTCGACGAGGGTCTGTCGGCGGCGCTGGACCTCGAGCAGGGCGGCGCGCTTGCCGCCGACCTGCGCAAGCTCTACGGCTACGTCGCGCTGCGCCTGACCCACGCCAACCTGCACAACGACGAGGCCGCGCTCGAAGAGTGCGTCCGCCTGATCGAGCCGCTGCGCAGCGGCTGGGCCGCCATCGCCGACCACGCCGCCGCCTGAGCCCGGGAGCCCCGACATGCGAACCAACACCCGGCCCAGAACCACGGATTCGAGGGATGCCATGAACACCGCACTGCTGAACTACTACCAGGCCATCGAGAAAGCGAGCCAGGACATGCTGGAAGCCGCCCGCGTCGGCAAGTGGGACCAGGTCCTGAAGCTCGAAGGCGCCTGCGCGCTGCTGATCTCGCAGCTCAAGCAGACCGCCGCCAACGAGAAGCCGCTGGGCAGCGACGAGGCGCAGTTCAAGTCGCGCATCATGCAGCGCATCCTCGTCAACGACGCCGAGATCCGCCAGCTCGCGGAACCCTGGCTCGACGACCTCGACGAGCTGCTCGCCGGGCGCACCCAGACCTTCCACTGAGGAAGCGCTTCGGTGATGGAGACGATGCCGATGCCGCTGGACGCGCGGGGCGCCGCGCCCGGCGGTCTGGACGAATTCCGCATCAGCGCGCCGCGCGAGGTCGCGGCGGTGCTGCGCCAGCTCGGCGACGCCAGCGCGCAGCTGCACCTCAACGGGCGCGACGGCAGCGTCGTCGACGCCACGCTCTGGACCTACGACGCGCAGCGCGGCTCGGTCGGCTTCAACGTCGACCCGCACGACCCGGCGCTGAACGCGCTGCAGGAGTGCGGCGAGGTCGTCGTCGTCGGCTACCTCGACAACGTGAAGCTGCAGTTCGACGTCGGCCGGCTGGTGCTGGTGCATGGCCATCGGGCCTGCGTGCTGAGCTGCAGCTACCCGCGCGAGGTCTACCGCTTCCAGCGCCGCAACGCCTACCGCGTGCGGCCGCTGATGCGCGCCGCGCCGCTGGCGCGCGTGCGCCACACCGACATCGCCGAGATGCAGCTGGCGCTGCGCGTGATCGACGTGAGCATCGGCGGTTGTGCCCTGTTCCTGCCCGACGACGTGCCGGCGATGCAGGTCGGCGGCGTGATGAACCAGGTCGAGATCGAGCTCGACGCGGATACGCGCTTCCACGTCAACCTGCGGCTGCAGCACGTGAGCTCGCTGAATTTCGATTCGAACGGTGTGCGCCTGGGCTGCGAGTTCGTGCGCGTCGACCCGACCGCGCTGCGCGCACTGCAGCGCTTCATCGACCAGACGCAAAAGCGCAGCAAGCTGCTGACGCAGGATTGAGGCCACCGATGCGCTGCCCGGCGCAACATTTCAACGCAACTGCAGCGGTTCGGCCCTCAAGCCCGGCGCCGGCGTGCCGATAGGTCACAGACCAGTCACTTCCGCACGGGAGCGAGGAGCGTCGCATGGGCATGCCCAGCATCTCGGGCGCCGGCGGTGTCTCGGCTTCGACCGCCGACACGCCTGCGCTCAACGTCATCACCAGTGCCGTCCGCCAGATCGGGGCGGTCGCCGCCGTCGAGATCGACGCCGCCACGCAGCAGCCGAAACCGCCGCGCTTTCCGTGGCAGAGCCGGCTGTCGCAGCAGCTCGAATCGGCGGCGAGGCAGCGGCCGGCGTTCGCGTCGGCGCCGGTGCTCGGCGACCAGGTCGACCGGTCGGTCTGAACCCCTGAGCCGGGGGCGGCGCGCTGCTACACCTGCATCTGCAGCATGTCGTATTGCCAGCATTAGAGCTGGCCCCATTGATCTGAACAGATTCTTGGGATTTATAAGTGGACCCTGCTGGGTCAGGCTGCTTCGGCCGAAGGCTGAGGCAGCGATGCGAAGTACACGACGTCCGGGGTTCGAGCTTGATGGATATCGGTTTCGACCACGGTGGTATCCACGCGCATCCGGCGGCCTCGAACGACCTTTTGCTCGTGGGCGATCGCGACGATCCGCTGATGGATCTGCTCGATGACCGCCGGCCCCAGCGCGATTCCCAGCTTGCCCAGCGTCTTGGCATCGGGCACCTTGGCCGCACCGATCCTTGTGAACTGGCGGTACACAAGGTTCGACCGCATTTCGCGTTCGAGCGCCGCGTAGCTCCAGTTGCGCACAAGCTTCAACACGAGCAGGCGAATAACGACATCGACTGGCGTGCCGCGCCGTCCGCAGGTGCGGCTATGCGTCCACCGGCGTGCCTACGCCTCGTAGGCCACCTCTAGCAATAGCGGATCGTCCAGCACGGTGTCGACGTGCCGCATCCAGTCTTCCCACAGCTCGCCCACTTCTTCGGCGATGAAACCGTCGCCGAAGTCAAGTTGGCGGCGGCTCAGCTCGATCACCTCAGGCCCTCGCGCGCGACTTGGCTCGCTGAGCCTTGGCCACTTCCTTGTGGCAGTTGAGCTCGTGCAGCAGTCGTTGGCGGTTGCCCTCGGCCATCTGCGATGCCAGCTCGTTGAACCGCAGCCAAGCCTCGTGGGCCTGCATGATCGCGTCTCGATCCTCAGGTGGCACATACACAGAGTGCGCTTTGCCGCTGGCGCTGAACTTCAAGTACAGGTGCGGCCCGTGACGCCGCGATGGATCGCGGGCGCACGCGCATGAAGGGTCGCCGCATTGCCGTGTCACCTCGGACAGCGACCCTGGAATCATGAGATGCGCCACGTGCGCCAACTCCGTCAGCAAAGCGTCCTTACTCATGCTATCGGTTAAGGTAGGCGACGTCCCTGCGAACGTCAAGCCGATCAGCTTATGTCTTCCATGGCCCAGCTGCTCGTTCGACTTTGCACCACTGTATGAACTGATCCCGCAACGCAGAGAGATGAGCCCTCGCGTCACGAGGGCTCGTTTTGCGCCGGAAAGTAGCTAGGCACCCGAACCAGCTTCGAACGTGCCTTAGCCCAAAGCGAGACCCCTGAGCCGTGCCGCGCCGTACCCTGTCGACCCAATTCGGTCAGCGCAAGCGGCGCGCGCATCCCCTGCGACGAATACGTGTCGAACACCGGCAACGTGAAGCCGATCGGAACGCCCGACCAGTCGAGGCCACTCGCCACGTCGTCGCCCCCACTGGACAGGTGAAGCGAGCAGGACGGCGATGACTGCCTGAGCGTCTCACTCTCCTAATTTATTGCCATAAACTCCGCGCATTTAGGTGACTTTTTGCTGGCGCATTGACGAGACTAGTCGCAATGGCTATGATGCGCTTTGAAGCGCCGCATTTGGCGCAGGAGTCAATCAATGGATGCACAGGTGAAATCCAAGAAGGTGACCAAGGAAGGCGCGAGCGAGAAGCGCGAAAAGTTCGTTCAATTGGCCCAGAGTCGCACAGTCAACGCGATCCGCGCGATCCGCGTGATTGGCAAACTGGGCAACAAGTCTCATTACCAGTACGACGCAACCGACGTGAAGAAGATCGTCGGCGCACTCGCCAAGGAGATCGACGCGCTCAAGGCGCGTCTGTTTGACCAGGGCGGCAAGGTCGAAGTCGAGTTCAAGCTGTAAGACCGAACGGTCAATTACCAAGGGAAGCAATGAAAGCCGACTCCGCCAAGGATCTCTGCGACCTGCTGATCCACGCCGACGCGGAGGCGGATGTCATGGCGCTTCTCAAGAAGGCCGGGTACTGGGATGACCCCTCCTGCTGGCGGTATTACGGCGACAAAGAGCTGAACTGGTCACAGGCTGGTGGGCAGCAAGGTCGTGCTGACTTCGCGCTTAACGAAAAGGCGATCAACTCGATTGATGCTGTTCTGACGCTGAAGTGCTTGCTCGAGGGCATCGACCCTGAAAGCCCCGCTGCTCCGGCATCTGTCCGCGAGGCGGGTGCCAAATTCATCGAGCACACGGCCAAGCTCACCACTTCGGGCGGCCGCGTCGAAGACTGGTCGGTCACCTTTCGGACAAAGGTTGCCGAGAACATTTCGATCTTCACGACTGAAGCGGCGGGCTCGAAGTCCTCAACCAAGCCGTCCGTCAACATTTCCGACCTCGGAGAGGGCCACACGCCGGAAGCTTTCCCGGACACTCTGGTTTCGCTCGGCAAGAAGAACAAGGCGTTAGTGCCGTTCGTTCAGGGCAAGTTCTGTCAAGGCGGAAGCGGCGCGATTCGACACTGTGGTACCGCCAGGCTACAACTCATTGTCTCGCGCAGGCATCCCAAGCTGATCGGCGCTCCCAATGTTCCGTCGAGCTATCCCAAGGATGACACCGACGATTGTTGGGGTTTCACGATCGTCCGCCGCGAGGAAGCAACGGCTACAAGCAAGATCCCTGTGCTGACTTACCTCGCTCCTCTAGGCGCGGAGAAGAATCCGCGTAAAGGAGGCGTCCTTCGATTCAAAGCGCCGACCATGCCGCTGTTCCCGAAGGGCGACGTGGCTTACAAACGCGAGGTCGAATCCGGCACGTTGATGAAGCTGTATGCGTACCAGCTTAAGAACACCGGGAACATCATTCGTCGTGACGGCTTGCTGTACAAACTCGACTTGCTGTTGCCCGACCCGGCTCTGCCTATTCGCATGCATGAGTGCCGGAAGCGCGCTCACGGGCAAGGTGAGAAGGGCGCGTCCGAGCAGTCCACAACGATGGCTGGGCTGTTCGCGCGCTTGCAGAACAGCGACAACCTCGAAGACGCGCCACCGGTGAGCATGCCAATCACGATCCAGGGCAAGCAGATTGTCGCGCGCGTCTTTGCCTTCAAGCCGACAAAAGCCGCGACCTACCGTAGCAATGAAGGTGTCATCTTCACTGTAAACGGCCAAGCGCATGCCGACATCAAAGCGACCATCTTTGCCCGCAAGCGCGTTGGTCTGCAACGTCTCGCAAAGGACCTGCTTGTCGTTGTTGACTGCTCGACGCTCGACGCAAATCAGAGGGACGATATGTTCATGAGCAGCCGAGATCGCGTCGCCGAGGAGTCGCCAATATTCACCGAGTTAGAGCGTAATCTGGAGGATGCGCTGCATGAGCATCCGGGGCTTCGTGAGCTGCGCAACCGTCGTGCTCAACAGGACCTACAAGAGCAACTGAGCGATAACAAGCCACTCGAATCCGTGCTCAAGCATGTGTTGAAGAGTTCGCCCGCATTGGCAAAGCTCTTCGGCAGGGGCGAGCGCCTCTCGACGCCCTTCAAGCCGGAGAATGTGCAGCCCGATCCGACGCCGCCAAAGCTCCATTCGCACCCGACATTTTTCCACTTCACGGGCAAAGAGCCGGGCGTCGAATTGAAGCGAGCAGCCCACGTCGACCAAAAGTGTCGTGTCACTTTTGCCACGGACGCTGAAGATGCGTATTTCACGCGCAAGTACGACCCCGGTGTCTTCCTCTTCCGCCGCATCATCGAAGGCGCGCGCGAGCCCGTCCTGTCCTTCCCCCCGCGTCAGAATAGTTGTCGCCCCGATAGAACAGCAACCCCGGGGGCGGCGATGAAGGAAGACATTGGCTCGATACGGACAGGCATTCAAGGACAGAGCGGTGGCGAGGTTGCTGCCGCCGGAGAGCGCGGCGTTG
>JANXZN010000078.1 GCA_025355545.1 Rhizobacter sp. | reverse complement strand
CGGCGTCGAGGCCGACAGCTGGATCAAGACCAGCGCGCAGTTCTTCGCCGCCGTCAGCGCGCAGACGACGGCCAACACCGCGATCCGGTTCTTCGTCGGCCTTTCGGTGGCCTTCGGCATCGCCAGCGTGCTGGTCGTGGTGGTGGTCCAGAAGTCGCGCGAGATCGGCATCCTGCGCGCGATGGGCATTTCACAAGGGCAGATCCTGCGCGTGTTCCTTCTGCAGGGCGGGCTGCTCGGCCTCGGCGGGTCGGTGGCCGGCAGCGCCATCGGCTCGCTGGCGCTGCTGCTGTGGCAGCGCTGGGCCCGCAATGCGGACGGCACGCCGCTCTTCCCGCTGGTGCTGGACCCCAACCTGTTCATCGCCGCGCTGCTGCTGGCCACGCTGACCGGCCTGGCCGCGGCCTTCGCGCCGGCATTGCGCGCGGCGCGCCTGGACCCGGTCGTGGCAATCCGTGGCTGACCCTGCGCCGGCAGCGGCCCTCGGCGCGTCAGGCGTCGGCCCGGTCGTCGTGCAGCTGCGCGGCGTGCGCAAGGCGTACAACGCGGGCACGCCGATCGAGACCGAGGTGTTGCACGGCATCGACCTCACGCTGCACAAGGGCGAGTTCTGCGCGGTGATGGGGCCATCGGGTTCGGGCAAGAGCACGTTGCTGAACATCGTCGGCCTGCTCGACCGGCCCACCGCCGGCACGCTGGCGGTGTGCGGCGAGGAGACCACCACGCTCGACGACCGCTCACTGACGCGGCTGCGCGGCCACAGCATCGGCTTCGTGTTCCAGTACCACCACCTGATCACCGCGTTCAGCGCGCTCGAGAACGTGATGATGCCGATGCTCGGCGCTGCGGGATTTCCGAATGAAGCGATGCGCCAGCGCGCCGCCGCGTTGATCGACAGCGTCGGTCTGACGCCTTGGCGGAACAACCTCGCCGGCAACCTCAGCGGCGGCCAGCAGCAGCGCGTGGCCCTGGCCCGTGCGCTGGCGATGGACCCAGCGCTGCTGCTGGCCGACGAGCCGACCGGCAACCTCGACAGCAAGAGCGCCGACGAGGTGTTCACGCTGCTGCGCCGCTTCAACCGCGAGCACGGCACGACGCTGCTGTTCGTCACCCACAACGCCGCGTTGGCAGGCCGTTGCGACAAGATCATTCAGGTGATCGACGGGCTGGTTATCGGCTGAAGCGTGCTGCCCTACCCCTTGGCCAACACCACCTGCGTGATCGCCGCCCCGCTCGTGGGCTGGCGCTTCGCCTCGAGCCCGTTGCTGGGTGAGCTGAAGGCGCAGCCGAGTGACGCAGTCAACAAGCGCGTTCACCTCGCGCTCGATAACGACCTCACGGCACTCGACCTGGCCGCCGGCGCGCGCTGCCAGAAAACGCGCCTATGATGATTTTCCGAGGCACGAGGAATCGGTCCCGTGCCTCTCAACCTGAAGGAGCAAACACATGGCCAAGCAAAAAGCCGAATCCGGCGTTTACCGCGTCACGGAGATCATTGGCACGAGCCCGGTTTCCTGGGAGGACGCAGCGAAAAACGCCGTCGAAACCGCAGCCAAGTCGCTGCGCGATCTGCGTGTCGCCGAGGTCAGCAAGCTCGACATGAAGATCGAAGGCGGCAAGGTCGTCGCCTACCGCGCGAGGGTTTCCCTGTCGTTCAAGTACGACGCCTGATCATCCAGCGCTGCCGCGAAGTGCCGGCCACGGCGCGGCCGGTGCAGCAGCGGCCGCGGTGATCGTTGCGCTCCGATGCAAGGTTGATCGCCTCACCACAGGAAGATCGTTAGCACGCTGCTGGCGTGCTGGCTGAGCTACATTGCTCCATGAACCCGGCACATCGTCGACCCCGAACCGACCTCGTCCGAATTGCCACCGAAGCGATGTCCGAGCGCGGACTGGCGCCGGAGTTTCCGGCCAGCGTCCAGCGGCAGCTGTCCTCGATCACGGGCCCGGGCAGGGACGCAGACCCACGCATCCGGGACCTCACGGCGCTGCCTTGGTGTTCGATCGACAACGACGACTCGCTCGATCTCGATCAACTGAGCGCGTGCGAAGTACTCGGCGGCGGCGCTGTCAAGATCCTCGTGGCGGTGGCCGATGTCGATGCGCTCGTCAAGAAGGGCTCGGCCATCGACGAGCACGCCCGGCTCAACACCACATCGGTCTACACCTCGGCGCGGGTATTTCCGATGTTGCCCGAGCGTTTGTCGACCGACCTGACTTCGCTCAATCCCGACCAAAACCGGCTCGCCCTCGTGACCGAGATGATCGTCGCCGCGGACGCCTCCATCGAGAAGGCCAGCGTCTATCGGGCGATGGTGCGCAACCAGGCGAAGCTGGCCTATGACGCCGTGGCTGCGTGGATCGACGGCGAAGGCGCCTTGCCCGATGCGGCCGCCTGGATACCCGGAATGGACGTCCAGCTGCGCACGCAAGACGCAGTCGCCCAGCGCTTGCGCGCGAGGCGGCATGCGCAAGGGTCGCTCGAGCTCGAGACCTTCCAGCCACGGGCCCTGTTCGAGGATGAACGCGTGGTCGATATTCGACAGCAGGTGCAGAACCGGGCGCGTCAGCTGATCGAGGAGCTGATGATCGCGACCAACGAGTTCACGGCGCGCTTTCTGGCCAGCGGCGGCAGCGCCTCGTTGCGTCGTGTCGTTCGATCTCCCGAGCGATGGTTGCGGATCGCCGAAGTGGCCAGGAAGTTGGGCGAGTCGCTGCCGAAGGAGCCGGATTCGCGGGCGCTCGCGGCGTTCCTTGCCAGGCGCCACAAGGCCGATCCGGTGCGTTTCCCCGATCTCTCGCTCGTCATCGTCAAGCTGATGGGATCGGGCGAGTACATCGTCGAGCACCCCGGCAACCCGCCGATCGGACACTTCGGCCTGGCGCTGCGCGACTACACGCACGCCACCGCTCCGAACCGCCGATTCCCCGACCTCATCACATCGCGCATGCTCAAGGCGATGCTGGCGGGGAGCCCGCCGCCTTACAGCCTGGCCGAGCTGGAGGCACTCGCGCAGCACTGCACCGGGCAGGAAGATGCGGCACAGAAAGTCGAGCGCCGCATGCGCAAGTCCGAGGCCGCCCTGCTCCTCGAATCGAGCGTCGGTCAACACTTCGACGCGATCGTGACCGGCCGCTCAGTGAGCGACACATGGGTTCGCATTTTTACGCCGCCCGTCGAGGGCAAGCTGGTGGCCCGAGTGCCCGAGATCGAAGTGGGCCAGCGGATTCGCGTCAAGCTCGTGGTCACGAACGTGGAGCGTGGGTTCATCGACTTTGTGCTGGTCGATTGAACGCGCCGCAGTGCGGGAGTCTGCCCGACGAATCGACTCGCCTTGCGCGGCTCGGCTGGAGCTTGAGGCGTATCAAACGGCGGCGAGCCAGCGCTGTGCGATCGTCGCGGGCGGCTCCGGTCGCGCGGCATCGACGACGATCGCGATCGCGCGATCGCGCTCGTCGAGGGGCTCGTTCGACTGGCTCTCAAGGAAATGTGGCTCTGCCACTTTCCTTGATCCCGGCGGGGGACGGGCGCCGCGAGGCGGCGTCCTTGGGGCGCTCAGCAGTTCGAGCACCGCAACGTCGGCTTCCGACGGGTCTGCGCCGTTCGCCTGCCGCTGCTCGAGCCGCCGACGCAGCAGCGGCAACGCGGCCTGGCAATCGAAGATGGAGAAGGGCAGCGCGAGCGTTGCGGCCAGCGCAGCGAACCGGGCACGTTCCGACCGGTGCAGGAATGCCGCGTCGACGACGACCGGCCAGCCGGCGCCGAGTGCGACCTGCGCGACCGCCCGCAGGCGCGCATAGGTGCGCTCGGTCGTGACCTTGTCGTAGATGCCCCGGGGCACAAGGTCGTGCGACGACTGCAGCGCGCCGAGCCCGAACAGCCGCTTGCGCTCGACATCGGAGCGCACGCGGATCGCGCACGCTTCTTCGAGCACCCCTTGCGAGACGAAGCTCTTGCCCGACCCCGGCAGACCGTGCGTGATCGCCAAGCGCGCGTCGGCGCTGCCGGACAACGCCGATGCGAGCGCCAGGTATTCGGGGCCTGCGCGGGCGTCAACCGAATGCACGCCCTGCCCTTCGCCAATGGCCGTCACTTGCGCGCGCACCAGCGCACGGCAGACCATATGGAAGCGCAGCGCTGGCAGCCCGTCGTAGTCGCCGCTCGCCTCGAGATACGCATTGATGAAGCGGAACGCCAACCCGCGCCGGCCGTGCGCCAGCAGGTCCATCGCCAGGAAAGCGACGTCGTCGAGCACGTCGATCCAGCGCAGTTCTGCATCGAATTCGATGCCGTCGAAGGCGGTGGCTTCGTCACCGAGCTGCAGCACGTTGGCCAGATGCAGATCGCCGTGACATTCGCGCACGTGCCCGTCGCGTCGGCGCCCCTCCCACAGCGGCGCAAGCGCTTGTTGCTGCGCGCTCAACCACGCGCGCAGCGCGGGCCAGTCGATATCCACTCCCGGTGATGCGGCTTCGGGGGGCCCTGCCTCGATCGCGTCGATGAGGCGCCGTGTGACGCGTTCGTGACTCGCGGCCGACCCGAACGCGCTGCCGGGCGGCGCAACCGCGGCGGCACCGTGGAAGTCGCTGAGTTTTTGCGCCATCGCGTCGATGTGGCGTGGGGCCAGGGTGCCCGCGGCGAGCTTTTCGCTCCACAGCGCGCCGTCGGGGAAGCGGCGCATGCGCACCGCGACGTCGCGCACGCGCCCCACGCCACCGAAGCGCGGGCCCTCCGGGCTCTCGCAGACGTTCACTGCATCGAGGTACAACAACGGCGCGAGGCGCCGGTTCAGGCGCAACTCCTCGTCGCAGTAGCGGCGCCGCGCGGCCAGCGTCGTGAAGTCAAGGAACGGCAGCCGCACCGGCTTCTTGATCTTGTAGGCCAGCGAGTCGGCGAGCAGCACCCAGGAGATGTGGGTTTCGACCAGCCTCACCGGCCGGCTTTCGCTCGTCTGAAGCCACGCGCGCAACGCCGAGACACGCGCGCGTGCCACGGTCAGGGCAGACCGGTGGCGGGGTGCGACGGGCATCGCACGAGGGGTGATCGACATCGGAAGGAGACTCCAGGCCTGGGTTGCGAGAGGGCGCGGTGGGCGGGTTCAAGGCGCCGGACACACATTTTTGCCTGCGTTGTTCGCGGTCCATTCGCGCCAGAGCGCGAGCAGGATCGCCAGGATCACCGGCCCGACGAACAGGCCGATGAGCCCGAAGGCCGCGAGGCCTCCCAGGATGCCGTAAAGCACGAGCAGGAAAGGGATCTTCGCGACGCCGCTGATGATCAGCGGGCGCACGAGCTTGTCGATCCAGCTGATGGCCAGCGCGCCCCACAACAGCAGCCCGAGGCCGGCGCCGACCTGGCCCTGCAACAGCAGCCACACACCGATCGAACCCCACACCAAAGGCGCACCAAACGGAATGAGGGCCACCACGGCAATCGCCGCGCCCCAAAAGGCAGGGGCCTTCACGCCCGCCCCCCAGTAGCCCAGGCCCGCCAACAGAGCTTGAGCGAAGGCTGCCAGCAACAGGCCGCACACGACCGCGCGTGGGGTGTCGCCGACCACCGTGAAACAGGCTTGCACCCGATCGCCAAGCAGGCCGCGCAGGACACCGCGCAACCCGTCGAGCAAGTGATCGCCAGATTGGCGCGCCGAACATCACCCCGACAACGCTGCGGCTCGGCGGCCAGACTGAAGGCGGCGTCGTGTTGATTCTCGGGTGCCATCCACGATTCAACGACGTGCCGCTCGTCGGTGGGTTGTCCTTCGTCAATTGATCAACGGTCCGTCGCCTCGCCGCCACGCGCGAAGTGCCGGCGTGTTGGCGCCCGAGGCACGTACGGGCGCCCCGCCCTTGCGCAAAATCAAGCCTTGCCACGGCGAGCGCGCGAACAATCACCTGCTATTGATCGGAACGCACCATGATCTATCACAGCATTCTTGTCCTTCTCGATGAAGGCCCCCAGTGTGCAGCGCGCAGCCAGGCCGCGATGCGGCTCGCCAAGGCGCTCGACTGCCACTTGGAGGGGGTCGCGCCGGTGGGCCTGATCGGTTTGCCGGTGCCGGTGTCGGCGCAAGGAACTGCGACACCGCCCGATTTCACCGCGCAAGAGAAAACCACGCCGCTCGATCAGGCGCAGCAGACCGCGGAACGCTTTCGCAACGAATGCCGCGCGGTGGGTGTCAAGTCTTTCGAAGCGGTGATCGACAAATCCGACAAGGCCTCATCGCTCGTGCGTCACGCTCATTGCAACGATCTCACCATTCTGACCAAGGCCGACCCCGATGCCCCCGACCACCGCCTGACGCAGAACCTTGTCGAGCACATCGTCCTCCACAGCGCGCGGCCGACGCTGATTCTTCCCTACGCGGGCCGCTTCGACACCATCGGCAGCATCGGCACCAACGTTCTGGTGGCGTGGAACGACAGTCGAGAGGCCGCGCGTGCGCTGTCGGATGCGCTGCCGCTTCTCCGTCTGGCCAAACACGTTCAAGTCGTGATCTGGAACGAGGAAGGCGTCAATGACAACGAGGCCCTGCGCCTGCGCTTCGATGCGTTGCACCGGTGGCTGATGCGGCATGGCGTCTCGGCCGATGTGGACGTGGAGACGACCGACATGGGCATCGTCGGCTCGATGCTCGCGCGCGCTGCCGACCTGAAAACCGATTTGATCGTGATGGGCGCCTACAGCCACCGCCCGTCAAACGCACACATGCTGGGCGGCACCACACGCGGTCTGCTGGCAGCCATAACGGTACCGGTGTTGATGTCGCACTGATCCGAGCCCCCTCGGGGCTCCTCGATGAGCGCCGAGCGGGACAGCGCCCACCCGGACCATGATCGAGGAGGCAGACCCGATGCGAATCCCGCGAGTCGACGACGACGTCCTGCCGGGCCATAGATCGCACGCCGCTCCGCTGGGCTGGGGCCGATGGCTTCGCACGGCGCTGAGTCCGCTCTTCGCGGTGATGTGGCTGGCCGGGCCCGCGGGGGCGGTGCCATCAGACCCGATGTGGCTCGACGCGACCGGCCGGCCGAACGCGAGCGCGCACGACGCTTTGCGACTGCTGGCTGATGCGGGCGTCGACGGCCTTGCGGCGCGGGATTACCGAACCGTCGAACTCGCGGAGCAGGCCGCGGCACTGGACGCCGCGCCCGACGCAGCGGCCTCGCCACAGCCGGCATTCGAGCGCGAGCTGGACGCCTCGATGCGACTCTATCTGCACGACCTCCACCTCGGCCGCATCGATCCACGCGCACTCGGATTTCGAGTCGCTCGCCCAAGCGCGGCAGCGCCTGACTTTGCCGCGCTGCTGCAAGCCGCGGCGGCTGCGGGGCGCCTGCCGCAGTTGGTGGCCGATCTGCGGCCCCGGCTCGGCCAGTACGCGAAGCTGCGCGAAGCGCTGGCACGTTACCGCGTGCTGGCGGCCGACGGCTCGCTCGGCCAGCTGCCCGTCGTGGCGCCGGTGAAGCGAGGCGAAGTCTATTGCGGCGGTGTCGCGCTGCATCGGTTGCTCCGCGCGCTCGGTGACCTGCCACCTGACGCAGCGCAGTTCACCGATTGCGACGATGCCACGCTCGTCGAGGGCATCAGGCACTTCCAGACCCGGCACGGCCTCGCCGCCGACGGCGCGATCGGGCGGGCGACGCTGGCGGCGCTGAACGTGCCGCTCGCGCATCGGGTTCAGCAGCTCGAACTGGCGCTCGAGCGCCTGCGCTGGCTGCCGGACCTGGGCGCTGGGCCCTTCGTCGCCATCAACATCCCGATGTTCCGCCTGTGGGCCTGGGATCCCGCCGCTCCGGCCGACGCCTCGATCAGCATGGGGGTCGTGGTCGGACGCGCGCTGAACACCCAGACGCCGGTGCTGTCCGAAGACATGCGCCATCCCATCTTCCGGCCCTACTGGAACCTGCCGCGCTCGATCGTGCGCAACGAAGTGCTGCCCGCATTGGCGCGCGACCCCGGCTACCTGCAGCGCAACGACATGGAGATCGTGCGCGGTGCCGGCGACGACGCCCAGCCCGTCGCCGCCAGCGCCGAAAACCTGGCCGGGCTGCGCCAGGGCGGGCTGCGGCTGCGGCAGAGGCCGGGGCCGAAAAATTCGCTCGGCCTCGTGAAGTTCATCTTTCCGAACGATGCCAACGTCTACCTGCACGACACGCCGGCAGCGCAACTGTTCGGCCGGGCGCGGCGCGATTTCAGCCACGGGTGCGTGCGGGTGGAAGACCCGGTCGCGCTGGCGCAATGGGTGTTGAAGGACCAGCCGCGCTGGAGCCGCGAACGCATCGAGGCGGCCATGGCGGGCACGTCGTCGCTGCGCGTCGATCTCACGCGGCCGTTGCCGGTGATCCTCTTCTACATCACCGCGATGATGTCGCCGGCCGACCAGGCGCTTCACTTCGCCGACGACATTTACGGCCACGACACCAAGCTCGCCCGCGCGCTTGCAAGCCGGCGCGTTGCGGCTTCCTTCTGACTGTATTGACGACTGAATCGACTACCAGGACCGCACGCGGCCGGTGTCCACGTGCACGAAGTCCGATGCAGCGTAGTAGCCGACGCCGCCCGAGCGCATCGACCGTGCGGCATCGCGCAGCGTCGCCAGCGGCACGTCGGCCAGCCGGATGTCGATCGCCTGGCCGCGCAGGTGCAGGCTGCCGCTGGCGACGCCGTTGCTGCTCTGGCGCAGGGACTCGTTGGTGGCGGGCGACCGGTAGCCCGAGATGACTTGGAAGGCTCGCTTGCTGCCCGTCGTCGCCGCCAGCCCGTGCAGCAGGTCGAGCAGTGCCGGGTCGATGGTGCCGACATCGCCGGTGCGGAAATCGCGCAGCAGGTGGTTCACGGCCGACAAGGCGTCTGGCAGGTAGGCGCCAGCGACGAAATACTCGACGCTCAGCTTCTCGTTGGTATGCAGGCTATCGAAACGCAAGGCGCGTGTTGCGCCGGTGCGGGCCTGCGCCCAGCCTGGAGACATGGTCAGCGCGGATGCACCCAGCGCGGTGACGAAGCGGCGACGGGTGGGATCGTTCACGATGCGGGGCGTGGTGACGGGAAGCTGACACTCATCATATGGGTTGCGGCGACGCCACCTCATCAAGCGCCTGCACCGGACTTTCGGTTTATCAACGTTGTGCCTCGAGCCAAGCCATTTCTTCATCCATTGCACGCTCGAGCACTCTTCTCTTCCCGTCATGCAGCCACGGGGTCCCGCGTAGCGTGTTCGAGCTTGATCCGGCGCGGCGTGATGCGCGCAACCTCGGTCAGCTCCTCCGCCAGGAACTCGGTCACGTCGTCGGCCGTGAGAACGCCCAACAGATGGTTGTTCGCATCGACCACCGGCAACCGGCGAATGCATTTGCTGCGCATGTGCCAGATTGCGTCGTACACGAGTTCGCATTCAAACGCAGTGACGAGGTCGTTCGTTATCAGATCGCCGGCACGCACGAGGTCGGGGTCGACGCTCTTGGCCACGACCTCAACGACCAGATCCCGGTCAGTCACGACACCTACCGGGGTCGACTTCCCCTCGTGCTCGTCGACCACGATCACATCACCGACATGGTGATCGCGCATCAGTTGCGCGAGCTCCAGCGCGCTCGTATCGCGCCCGCAGGTCACTACCGACCGTGTGCAGATTTCCCCGATGTGCATGGCAATCTCCGTCCTGATGAGTGAGTGATGAACTTCAGCCCGCGCCGACTCGCCCTCGCGGAGAAGAATCGACTCAAGCGGCCCGCGGCGACCACGTGGACGGGCGAACGGCCGGCGAACTGTCCCTGGCCTCCTGCACGGCTTTGCCGAACGCCTTCAGGCGCCCGGCGTAGCTGCCGTCGTCCACCTCGCGGGTCTTGAAGGCGGCGTTCATCAGCGGCGGGCGGCCGATCAACTGGGTCACCTCCGCGACAGCATTCGGCGCCCCGCCTTCGCCCATTACCGAGATCATCGCGACGTCGCGCAGCGAAGCGCGCTGCGACGCCACGAAGCTGCGCATCGGTCCGGCCAGGCGGTAGGCCCAGATCGGCGAAACCAGCACAACCGCGTCGAACTCACTGGGGTTCGGTCCGTCGTAGTGGATCTTCGGGCGGCGATGAAAGAACGAATCCAGCAGACAACGCCATGTGCCCGCAACGCCGCTTCGCGAACGGGCCTCGCGGACTTCGGCCAGCGTCCATTGCTGCTGGGCAACCAGCAACTGCGCCAAGCGCCGCGACGTTCCCGTGTACGAATAGGCGACCGCCAGAACCTTGCTCATCATCTGCCTCCGCGTCGATCCACCAGATCAATATAGGCCACGCGGCGAGCTGCATGTTGCGCAGCGTCAAGCGACTGGACCGAAGCGTTTCGAAACATCACACGGCCGCCAGCCGCGACCTTGATCTTCGTCAAGGTCCGAGAGAACAGAGCTTGCGACACTATGGTCGAGGACTCGAAAGGAGTGACGATGAAAACTCTGATCGCTGCCGATGGCAGTTCTTACACGAAACGCATGCTGGCCTATCTTGCGGCGCACCACGAATGGCTCGGACCGAAGCACCACTACACCGTGATTCATTCCGTGCTCGCCGTGCCGCATCGGGCGGCAGTGTTTGTAAGTTCTGACGTCGTCCGCAAGTTCTATGAAGACGATGCTGAAGCGGTGTTCAGACCCATTCGTGCCTTTTTCAAGCAGCAGGGCATCGAGGCGACGTTCGTCCACACGGTTGGCCATGCCGCCGATTCGATCGCCAATCTGGCCACAGAGGGCAAATTCGATCTGCTGGTGATGGGCTCGCGCGGCCATGGCGACCTCGTCAACCTTTTGCTGGGTTCGGTCGCGACGAAAGTGCTGGCGAAATGCTCGACGCCGGTTCTTCTTGTGCGCTGATTCAGGCGCGCTGAAGGGAGACCTATCGTGACCTATGCGACCTTGATGGTGCACTTGGAACTCGGGCGCTCGAATGCCGGTCTGCTGCAGGTCGCGGGCGACCTCGCGGCGCGCTTCCATGCCAGCGTGATCGGTATCGCGGCGTGTCAGCCGATGCAGATCGTCTACGGAGATGGCTTCGTGTCCGGCGATATATACGAGCAGGATCGCCAGGAGCTCGACAAGGAAATGAAGGCGGCCGAGGCGGAATTCCGAAGCGCGCTTCAAACCCGTGCCGCGACGCTCGAGTGGCGCTCGACGGTGATGTTTGCGCTGCTCTCCGATTACCTCGCGCGCGAAGCGCGCAGTGCAGACCTTGTCATCACAGGCCTCCCTTCCGGCGACTTGCTTGATTCGTCGAGGTCTGTGAATACGGGCGATCTCGTCATGCGCGCAGGACGGCCCGTCCTCGTCGTGCCCGCCACAGCAGGCAAAGTGAAACTCGAGCGGATCGTCGTCGGCTGGAAGGACACGCGCGAGACCCGGCGCGCGGTTGCCGACGCCCTGCCGCTGCTCAAGAACGCCGGTGATGTGGCCGTCGTCGAGATCGCGGCCGAGGAGGAGATGGCCGCCGCTCGCTTGCGTGTGGAGGATGTCGCCGGCTGGCTCGCGCGGCATGGCATCGATGCGGAGCGCCTTGCGTCGCCTTCGACCGGCGACGACGCAACCGCGCTGTACGCAGTCGCTCAGGACCAGGGGGCTGACGTCATCGTCGCAGGGGCCTATGGGCACAGCCGCCTACGCGAATGGGCGCTCGGCGGGGTGACCCGCGATCTTCTGCTGCGGGCGAACTGCTGCTCGCTCTTGTCACACTGATCGCGGGCCGGTCGAACGTAGCTTCATGTCGTCGACAGTCAGCCAAATCGGGACCGCAAGGGGTTGGAGACGCGCCCGCGAGCGCCCAGCATCAAACGACCGCGCCGAACAGATATCCCACACCCGCGGTGATCGCCATCGCGATTGCCCCCCAGAAGGTGACTCGCCATGCGCCCGTCAGAATGCCTGCGCCGCCAACCCGGGCGGCAACGGCTCCTAACGAGGCCAGGAAAACGATCGATGTCCCGGAGACCCAGAAAATCAGCCCTTGATGAGGCGCCAACGCGGTCACGGCCAGCGGCAGCATCGCACCGACCGCAAAGCTGGCGGCCGACGCTAACGCAGCCTGAACTGGCCGCGCGCCGAGCGCTTCCGAGATGCCGAGTTCGTCGCGCGCATGAGCGCCCAGGGCGTCATGTGTCATCAGTTGCGCGGCCACCTGCTGCGCCAGGCCAGGCTCGAGCCCACGCGCGATGTAAATCGCAGTGAGTTCGCGGCGTTCCGCAGCAGGATCTTTTTCGAGCTCGATCCGCTCGCGCGCCAGATCGGCGTTCTCGGTGTCTGCCTGCGAATGGACCGAGACATATTCGCCAGCAGCCATCGACATGGCCCCGGCCACCAACCCAGCGACACCCGTCAGCAAAATGTTGCCTTGGCTGGCACTCGCGGCCGCGACACCGACGACGAGACTGGCCGTCGAGACGATGCCGTCGTTAGCGCCGAGCACAGCAGCGCGCAACCAGCCGATGCGGTCGGTTCGGTGGCGCTCAGCGTGTCGGCGCGACCAGGTCATGGCGCGCCGTGTACTTCCCCATGCTCACGCCGTTTCCCATGCTTTGGCGCTTTCCAGCACAGCTCGGGCTTTCGCCACTTCTTCGTCACTGCCATGCACCATTAGATCGTACTTGTCGACCTTCATGGCCGTTTCGAACTTGATCACCTGGTTCTTTGGAACGCCGATCTGCGTCAGTGCAGCGCCCAAGGCCGATACACCTCCTGCTACCACGGCCCGTTCGAGCGCCCCGACCAGCGCAGACACCACCGGCCCCGCCATCGCGACGAGGCCCCATCCGGGCAAGAAGAAGACAGCCGGCGCGAGCAGCAGGCCCCGGATGCCGCCCCAGAAAGCGCCGATGCCACCCCAGGATTTGATTCGGTCACCGGTCGTGTAGAACCCGACCGGATGCTCTTCGCTGTGATAGCCCTTACCGACCAGCGACAGTTTCTTCACGTCCAACCCAGCCCTGTTCAAGGACTGGATGGCGTCCTCCGCTTCGATGTGGGTATTGAAGACGTAAACGGGCGAGTCGTCATTTCCCATGATCATTGCTTCAACAATGCCGAGTGCTTCAACTTGATTCTGAGAGCGAGAGGGGCCGAACGCATCGGACCCTGCATCGAGGTCAGTAGCCGACAGTCATCTTGTCCACGACATTGCGCACGCCAGGAGTTCCCCAGGCGGAATGCGTCGCCAACTCACGTTCTGACCAGCTGTGGACTGTTCCTGTCAACGTCACATCGCCGCCCTTGACTTCAACCGAAATCTTCTGCGCATCAGCCTTGGCACGCCGCTTCAATGCCGCCTCGATTTCCGATTTCACGGCGCTCAAGGAAATCTTGGGCTTGATCACGATTTGATCGCTGACACCTGTAACACCCGTGAGATAGCGAACCGCGCTTGCCGCAGCCTGCCTTTGATATTCCCAATCCACCTCACCAGACAAGGTGACCCAGCCACTTTCGACCATGATCTTGACGTTGTCCTTCGGCACGGACGACGTCCACTGCAAGACGTTTCTTGCCGAGCCCGCGATGTCGGCATCGGTCCGCCTGCTCGATCCAGCGAGCTTGACGTCCATCTCTACTGCCAGCGCATTCACCCCCGATACCCGTTGGGCAGCCAGTTCGGCATCCCACTTTTCTGCGTAGGTGCTCACGTGACCTGCCAAGGTCACGATTCCATTCTTGACCTCGACGCCGATCTCCGCAGCGTTGACCGAGGGTTCCCACTTCAATTCCGCGATCACATCGCGTTGCAGTTCGGTATCGGTTTTCATGGTCGTCTTTCAAACTTGTTGAGGAAAAACCAGCGTGCGCGCAACGCGCGACGTCCGCCTTGATCTGGATCAATGGCCGGGTTGCACCGGCGACGACATTGTTCTTCGCTTGGCATGGCATTCGCCACCACCTACCCAAACCCGTTGTTGCCCGAGCCCGCGCTCGTGATCGGCACTTGTCAAATAGGCTTCGCCATCTCTCCACAGAAAAATCGCTCGCCTCGCCGCGCTCGGCCGCGCCGATATCGAACCGCGGCTGCCGCATGCAAGGAGAGCACACGCGGCCCTCTCGAACCGGCACGTACCTTGATCAACCGCAAGGCGAAATCGAGTCCGGGTTCATAGACTGGCTTGTCGTTGAAGCCCTGAACCCCGAAAGGAATCACCATGTACAAACGTATCCTCGTGCCGATCGACGGCAGAGACACCGGGCACCGCGGCCTGAAGGAAGCGATCGCGCTGGCAACCGAGCAGAAGGCCACGCTGTGCCTGCTGCATGTGACGAGCGACTTCCCCGTCATGCTGGAGATGGCGAACGTGGTCGACTTCGAGAAGATGCGCGAAGGGCTGCACCAGTACGGCCGCCACCTGCTCGAAGACGCGAAGACACTTGCCGGGAGTCTCGGGATCGAGGTCGAGACGCAGCTGCGCGATCTGAAGGGTGGCCGCGTCGCCGACGCGATCCTTCAGGAGGTGAAGAACACCGGGTGTGACCTGATCGTCATCGGCACCCACGGTCGCCGCGGCTTCAGCCGCGCGCTGCTGGGCAGTGATGCGGAAAGCGTGTTGCGGGAAAGTCCGGTGCCGGTGCTGCTGGTGCGCGCGCCAGGCACGGTGAACTGAGGCGCGGGGTCAGTCGCGAACCTGTGGATCATGGCAATGGCAAGTGCCGGACATCGTACCGATTGAAAAGGACACCCCACCATGCAAGCCCTCGTGTACCACGGCCCAGGCCAGAAGAGCCTGGAGGATCGCCCCAAGCCGACCCTCAAGCTGCCCAGCGACGCGGTCGTCAAGATCACCAAGACAACGATTTGCGGCACGGACCTGCACATCCTCAAGGGAGATGTGGCGACCTGCAAGGCCGGAACCATTCTGGGCCATGAAGGTGTGGGTATCGTCGATTCCGTGGGCTCGGGCGTCGTCAGTTTCAAACCCGGCGACCGAGTGTTGATCTCCTGCATCACCGCCTGTGGCCGCTGCGACTATTGCCGCAAAGGCATGTACTCGCATTGCACGACTGGCGGCTGGATCCTGGGCAACCGCATCGACGGCACCCAGGCCGAATTCGTGCGGATCCCCCATGCCGACACGAGCCTGCATCCTATTCCAGAGGGTGCCGACGAAGAGGCACTGGTCATGCTGAGCGACATTCTGCCCACCGGCTTCGAGTGCGGCGTGCTGAACGGCAAAGTGCAGCCGGGCTCCAGCGTCGCCATTGTCGGCTCGGGGCCGATCGGGTTGGCGGCATTGCTCACGGCGCAGTTCTATTCGCCGTCCGAAATCATCATGATCGATCTGGACGATAACCGGCTCGCCGTGGCCAAGCGCTTTGGCGCGACGGCGACCGTGAACAACGCCGATGGCGACGCGGCGCGGCAGGTGATGACGCTGACTGGCGGGCGCGGTGTCGACGCGGCCATCGAGGCGGTGGGCATCCCCGCCACCTTCCGGCTTTGCGAAGACATCGTGGCGCCGGGTGGCACCATCGCCAATGTCGGCGTGCACGGTATCAAGGTCGATCTGCACCTGGAGCGGCTCTGGTCGCACAACGTGACGATTACGACAAGGCTGGTCGACACGGTCTCGATCCCGATGCTGCTCAAGACCGTGCAGTCCAAACGCATCGACGCCAAGCAGTTGATCACACACCGCTTCAAGCTGGGCGAGATCTTGCAAGCCTATGACACGTTCAGCAAGGCTGCGGACAGCAAGGCATTGAAAGTGATCATCGAAGCGTGAGACGGCACCGCGGCACGTGCGATGCCGTGACGCGCCCCCCTCACGCCACGACATGACCCGATCCTGAGCAGCGCATCATCAACGCCCTAAGCCATGGGTTCAGCGGCTTTCTGCGCCGCCGCCGCGCACTCAAGCACTTCGGTCGCCATCCGCTGCTGGACACGCTCGCCGGCCGCGGCCCCACGGAAGCCCCGCCTGAACATCTGGCGCGCGATCTGCTGCTCGTCGCGCGCGACGAGCCCGCGGCGGCGATCGCCCGCCTCAAGTCCCACGAAGACGGCTTGAGCGCGCGCGAAGCTGCCGCGCGCCTGGCCCGCAACGGCCCCAACGAAGTCGAGCACCAGAAGCCGCTTTCCTGGTGGCTGCACCTGTGGCATTGCTACAAAAATCCGTTCAATCTGCTACTCACCGTCCTGGCGCTGGTGTCCTACCTGAGCGCGGACGCCAAAGCCACCACCGTCATCGGCGTGATGGTGGGCTTGAGCACGCTCATCCGCTTCGTACAGGAAGGCCGCTCGCACCGGGCCGCCGAGGGTCTGAAGGCGATGGTGAGCAACACCGCCACCGTGATCCGGCGCGATCCGGGCACCAAAGGCACCGACACCCGTGCTCCACCCAGGCGGCTGGAGATCCCCATCCGCAAACTCGCACCAGGCGACTGGGTCGCGCTGTCGGCGGGCGACATGATTCCGGCCGACTGCCGGGTGCTCACCGCCCGGGATCTGTTCATTGCCCAGGCGGCGATGACCGGGGAGTCGCTGCCGGTGGAGAAGTTCGCCGAGCGCCGAGGTGATGCGCAAGGGCCGCTCGAACAGAGCAACCTCGTCTTCATGGGCACCAACGTCGTCTCCGGTTCGGCCACCGCGCTGGTGGTCGCCACGGGAAGCCGCACCTACTTCGGCACGCTGGCGTCGAAGGTGATGGCGACCGACCCCGCACCCAACGCCTTCCAGGCCGGCGTCAACAGCGTGAGCTGGCTGTTGATCCGCTTCGCGCTGGTGATGGTGCCGATCGTGCTGCTGATCAACGGCTTCACCAAAGGCAACTGGACCGAGGCCTTCCTGTTCGCCCTCTCGGTCGCCGTGGGGCTGACGCCCGAGATGCTGCCGATGATCGTGACCTCCACACTGGCCAAGGGAGCCGTGCTGTTGTCGCGCAAGAAAGTCGTCGTCAAGCGGCTCGACGCGATCCAGAACTTCGGCGCGATGGACGTGCTGTGCACCGACAAGACCGGCACGCTGACCCAGGACAAGATCGCGCTCGCGCGCAAGTGCGATGTCTTCGGCAAAGCGTCGGACGCAGTGCTGAACTTCGCCTTCCTCAACAGCTACTACCAGACCGGGCTGAAGAACCTGCTCGACCGCGCCGTGCTCGAACGTGTGGAGCTGGCCACCGAGCTGAAGCTGAAACAGGACTACCGCAAGATCGACGAGATTCCGTTCGACTTCGAGCGCCGGCGCATGTCGGTGGTGGTGTCGGAGCGCGACCACCACCACGAGCTGATCTGCAAAGGCGCGGTCGAAGAGGTCATGGCGGTGTGCACGCGCGTGCGGGTCGAGGGCGGCCACGACCCCAAAGAGGCGCCGCTCGACGCCGCGATGCTGGCGCGCGTGCAGCAGTTCACTCGCGAGCTCAATGAGGAAGGCCTGCGCGTCGTCGCGGTGGCGATGAAAGAACTGCCGACGAGCCAGACCACCTATTCGGTCGCCGACGAGGCCGGGCTGACGCTGATCGGCTACATAGCGTTCCTGGACCCGCCGAAGGAATCCGCCGCGCCATCGCTGAAAGCACTCGCCGCGCACGGCATCCGGGTCCTGGTGCTGACCGGGGACAACGAGCTCGTGACCGCCAGCGTGTGCCGCCATGTCGGCCTGCCCGCGGGTGAGGCGCTGCTCGGATCGCAGGTCGAATCCATGAGCGACGCGGTGCTGGCGCAGGCCGTCGAGCAGCACCTCGTCTTCGCCAAGCTCACGCCGCTGCACAAGGAGCGCATCGTGCACGCGCTGCGGGCCAATGGGCATGTGGTGGGTTTCATGGGCGACGGCATCAACGACGCGCCGGCGCTGCGCGCGGCCGACATCGGCATCTCGGTAGACTCGGCGGTGGACATCGCCAAGGAGGCGGCTGACATCATCCTGCTCGAGAAGAGCCTGATGGTGCTGACTGAGGGCGTGGTCGAGGGCCGCACGACCTTCTGCAACATGCTGAAGTACATCCGCATGACGGCCAGCTCGAACTTCGGCAACGTGTTCTCGGTGCTCGTGGCAAGCGCCTTCCTGCCCTTCCTGCCGATGCTGCCGCTTCAGCTGCTGACGCAGAACCTGCTCTACGATATTTCTCAGACCGGCATTCCGTTCGACAACGTCGACGCCGAGATGGTGAGCAAGCCGCTGAAGTGGAACCCCGGCGACATCGGTCGCTTCATGATCTTCTTCGGGCCGATCAGCTCGCTGTTCGACATCACCACCTTTGGCTTGATGTGGTGGGTGTTCGGCGCGAACAGCGTGGCACAACAGCGCCTGTTCCAGTCGGGCTGGTTCGTCGTCGGCCTGCTCACACAGACACTGGTCGTGCACATGATTCGCACGCCGAAGATTCCGTTCATCGAGAGCCGCGCGGCGGCGCCGCTGACGATCATGACGCTGACGATCATGGCCGCGGGCATCTTCCTGCCGATGGGGCCGCTCGCCGACTACTTCAAGCTGCAGGCGCTGCCGCTGGCGTACTTCCCGTGGCTCGTGGGCATCCTGCTCGCCTACTGCGTGCTGACCACCGTGATGAAACGCTACTACATTCGCCGCTTCGGTTGGCAGTGACAGTCTCAAAGGCGCGGAATGAGCTCGAGATTTCGAGACAGGCTCGGCCTCCCGGAAATGACACCCCGCGGGTCCGGGTGGATACCCGTGGGGCAATCGCTTCGACGAGACGCGCGCCAACGTGCGCACCCGGGCACCGGAAGTGTCCAAGGTCGTCGAGGAACGGGCAGCGCAACGCGGCGCGACCGTCGGCGGCTGTCGTCGCCGACGATGAACAGTGCAGTGGCGTTGTTGCCGCGCGCCGTCGCGTCGAAGTGATCGATCGCCAAGTTGAATTCATCCGGCTTCGGCCAGACGAAGTCGCGATAGGCGGTGGCGTAGTCGTCGCGATGCCGAAGGAGAAAGTCGCTTGCCTCGATGAACGATGGGTTTGCAGCCATGGCTTCCGGGTGCAGGAACGATTGCGGGGCCGCTATCAGACCAGGCGGCACGAAACCGTGCCGAGCGCGCCGATTTGCGCGTGGATCAGATCGACGGCGGACACCGGCACCATCGGCCCGAGAGCGCCCGAAAGTATCACTTCACCCGCACGCAAGCCCTGGCCCCGATCGGCCATCGTTCGCGCCAGCCAGTAGGCCGCGCGCAGCGGATGGCCCAGGCATGCGGCGCCGGTCCCGATCGAGACCACCTGGCCCGCCTTGCTCATCTGCATGACGATGTCGCCGAGCGACAAAGCGCCGAGCGCCACGGGCTGGTCGCCGAGCACGTAGAGCACGCTCGGCACTACGACGGGCACGACTACATGCCGGAGAAGCGCCACGCCCTGCAAGTCCTTCGCGCAGCGATCGAGCCATCCGGGCGCCGACGGGTTGCCCGATGATCGCGCCACGCTCCAAACGTATGCACAACGTGCACACACGCGCTAGAATCTCGCAATGAGCTCAGCCACCTCCTCCGCCGTCATCAACCTGCGCACCCCTCCCGCTCAGCGGGAGTTGATCGACCGCGCCGCACGTTTGCAGGGCAAGAGTCGCACC
>JANXZN010000411.1 GCA_025355545.1 Rhizobacter sp. | reverse complement strand
GCACCGCAAACAAGTTGCTCGATTTCGATCGAGGGGCGCGGGGGGCTAGAGCAGCCCGTACAACCGGGCCAGCCTCACTGCGGCGCGGCGGTTTGGCGCGCCAAGCTTGGCGCTGACCCGCTGAAACCGGCCATCGATGGTCTTGGCCTCGGTCTTCAAGCACGCGGCGATCACCTTGCTGCTGTGGCCCGCCGCTTCGTGGCGCAGCAGCGCGATGTCGTCGGCAGTGATGTGCGCCTTGTCGATCAGTTCGCGCAGGATGGAGCGGGCCAGCCAGGCATGCAGCTCCATGGCCAGCGCCCGCGCGAGCACACGCACCGTTGCGTAGCCATCGCCTTCAAAGAATCCCGGCGTCGTCGATCCCAGCGCGAGGACACCGACGCGCGACGGGCCGTGTGAGGAAGGCGCGGGTGCGATTACCGCGGATGCGAAGCCAACATGCGATACGGCTTCGATGAACGCTTCCTCCCGCGTCCCCCCCGTGCCAATATGACCTGCGCCACCTCCCTCTGAGAAATCAGTGAGCAACGAGGTAGGTATGACAGTCAACCATCACCCCAAGGTAGCCGTGCACGCAGTCAAGAGTTCTTCCGATCCGCTCGCCTCGCAAGGAGCTCGCAGGGCGACTGAAGAGGCGAGCGGATCGGCGCCGCCGTCGGTGCGTCCCGCAGTTGACGCTGAGGTTGTGCCGCACGCCCGACGCCGGCAATTCTCCAACGCCGACAAGCGTCGAATTCTCGAAGCCGCCGACCGTTGCACTCGACCCGGCGAGGTCGGCGCGCTGATGCGCCAGGAGGGCGTGTACTCGTCTTCTCTGAGCACCTGGCGGCGCCAACGCGAGGCGGGCGATTTGGCCGCCCTCGCGCCGCGCAAGCGCGGCCCCAAGATCCCTGCCAACCGCGCCGAGATGCAGCAGATCGCGCAGCTCACCCGCGAGCGCGATGAGCTCAGGCGCGAGCTCGACAAGGCAATGCTCGTGATCGGGGTTCAAAAAAAACTTGCCGCGCTGCTGGACACGCTGAGCGACGACAAGGGCGAGAAGCCGTGATGGCCGCCGTGCATGAACTCACCCCGGTCCTGGGCGCAGGCGCCGCCTGCCGAGCCGTGGGCCTGTGGCGCGGTGCGCCCGCGCGCCAACGTGTCCAGGCTCGCCGAGCGGCGTTCATCGGACCTCGCCGCCCACGCGCGCCGCGTCCTCGCCCACCGCTGGCGCTCAGCGCCGCGGAGCAGCAGCTTGTGCTGGACACGCTCAACAGCGAACGATTCGCCGACACGGCGCCAGCGGCCGTGCATGCCACGCTGCTGGACGAGGGCCGATACCTGGGCTCGGTGCGCACCATGTACCGCCTGCTGGCCGCAAACGGCGGTACGCGCGAGCGGCGCAATCTACGCGTTCATCCCGCCTACACCAAGCCCGAACTGCTGGCCGTCGCACCCAACCAGGTCTGGTCGTGGGACATCACCAAGCTCAAGGGACCGGCCAAGTGGACGTGCTTCCACCTCTACGTGATCCTGGACATCTTCAGCCGCCTGGTGGTGGGTTGGTTGATCGCCGATCGAGAGGACGCAGACCTCGCCCAGCAACTCATCGCCGATTCGGTGGCGCGTCACGACGTCGAGCCCGGCATGCTCACGCTGCACGCGGACCGTGGCACCAGCATGCGCTCCAAACCGGTGGCTGCGTTGCTGATCGATCTGGACATTGCCAAGAGCCACAGCCGGCCCTACGTCTCGGACGACAACCCGTACTCCGAGGCGCAGTTCAAGACGATGAAGTACCGGCCGGACTTCCCGGCTCGCTTCGGCTGCATCGAGGACGCCCGCGTCCACTGCCAAGCCTTCTTCGCTTGGTACAACACCGTGCACCGGCACTCGGGCATCGGCTACATGACGCCGCACAACGTCCACCACGGTCATGCCAAGCATTTGCGCGGCGTCCGTCAGGCCGCTCTCGATGTCGCATTCCACGCCACACCGATCCGCTTCAAGGGGCGCCGCCCTGAACCCCATGCGCTGCCCACCGCAGCATGGATCAACCCACCACCGTCGGAGGCCATCAACCCGAAATCATCGCAGCCTTGCGCAGTAAATTCATGACGATTGGTGGCGCAAAGTCATTGACACGTTCCGA
>JANXZN010000401.1 GCA_025355545.1 Rhizobacter sp. | reverse complement strand
AACGGCTGCGCGCACTGACGGGCGACCCGTTGCTGGTGCGCGCCGGCAACAACATGGCGCCGACCGAGACCGCGCTGCGCCTGCTCGACCCCGCGACCCGGCTGCTGCAGGATGCCGACCGCCTGTTCAGCCCGCGCGCCCATCAGCGCGGCTTCGACCCGGCCAGCAGCACCGGCACCTTCCGGATCGCCGCGAGCGACTACCTGGACCCGCTGTTCCTGCCCGAGCTGGTGGCGCACCTGAAGCGCGTCGCGCCCGGCGTGCGGCTCGAGCTGCTGCCGCTGTCGGGCGAGTTCGACTACCGCCGCGGCCTGGCCGCCGCCGAGGTCGACCTGGTGATCGGCAACTGGCTCAAGCCGCCCGAGGAACTGCACCTGGGCCGGCTGATGTCGGACGAGATCGTCTGCATGGTCGCCGAAGAGCACCCGATCGTGCGCGCCGCGGCGACGCGCGCCTGGACCCCCGAGCGCTACCTCGCCTGCGAGCATGTCGCGCCGACGCCGTTGCACACCGGCGCGCACGGCGCGTCGCCCGGCGTGATCGACGAGCACCTGGCCTCGCTCGGCCTGAACCGCGACGTGATGGTGCGCAGCGCGCACTTCGGCCTGATCCCGCTGATGGTCGCGCAGAGCCTGCTGGTGCTGACGACCGGGCGCCAGTTCTGCGCGCGCTATGTCGACAGCCTGCCGGTGCGCATCGTGCGCTGCCCGGTGCCGTTCCCGCCGCTGACCTACTACCAGCTCTGGCACGACCTGACGCACGCGTCGGCTTCGGGCCGCTGGCTGCGCGAGCAGGTGCGCGACGTGGCGCGCAACCTCGCCGGGCACGGCATGTTGCGGCGCACGACGCCGGCGCGCGGCGACGCCGCGACCTGAGCCCCGACCTTCGAGCCTGCGCGCATGAACTCCGCCACCGTGTCCCCCGAGCGCATCGCGCTGCGCGGTGATCTGCTCGATTTCGTCGCCGAACCCGGCTGGGGCGAGGTCGACTCCGCCGCGGTGCGCTTCCGCCCCGACCACTGGCTGCTGGTCGACAACGGCCGCATCGTCGGCGCGCAGACGCAGGCGCCCGATGCCGGCTGGGAGCGTCACGACCACGCGGGCAAGCTGATCCTGCCGGGCTTCATCGACAGCCATGTGCACATGCCGCAGCTCGACGTGATCGCGAGCTACGGCACCGAGCTGCTCGATTGGCTGAACACCTACACCTTTCCGGCCGAGGCGCGCTTCGCCGATCCGGCGCATTCGCAGGCCGGCGCGAACCTGTTCGTCGATGCGCTGCTCGCGCACGGCACGACCGCGGCGGTGGTGTTCGCGACCACGCACAAGGTCTCGGCCGACGCGCTGTTCCGCGCCGCGCAGCAGCGCGGCATGCGCATGATCACCGGCAAGGTGCTGCAGGACCGCCATTCGCCCGACGGCTTGCGCGACGATGTGATCCAGGCCGAGCGCGACTGCGTCGAGCTGATCGAGCGCTGGCACGGCGTCGACCGGCTCGCCTACGCGGTGACGGTGCGCTTCGCACCGACCAGCACGCCCGCGCAACTCGCGATGGCCGGTGCGCTGTGCGCCGCCGACGCGAGCCTGTACCTGCAGACCCACGTCGCCGAGAACCGCGCCGAGGTGGCCTGGGCGCGCGAGCTGTTCCCCGAGGCGCGCAGCTACCTCGACGTCTACGCACGCGCCGGCCTGCTGCACCGGCGCAGCGTGCTCGCGCACGGCATCTGGCTCGACGACGCCGACCGCGCGGCGCTGCACGCGAGCGGCGCGCAGATCGCGCACAGCCCGTCGTCGAACCTGTTCCTGGGCAGCGGGCTGTTCGACTGGCGCGCGGCGCTCGCGGCCGGCGCGGCGGTCAGCCTGGCCAGCGATGTCGGCGGTGGCACCAGCCTGTCGCTGCTGCGCACGATGGGCGATGCGTACAAGGTGCAGGCCATGGCCGGCCAGCGCCTGACGGCCTGGAAGGCGCTGCATGCGGCCACCCGCGGCGCTGCGCAGGCGCTGCAGCTCGGCGACGAGATCGGCTCGCTCGAAGCCGGCCGCGTCGCCGACCTTTGCATCTGGGACTGGGCGGCCGATCCGGTCGCGACGCGCCGCATGCAGGTGGCGCGCGGGCTGCACGAGCGGGTCTTCGCGTGGGTCACGATGGCCGATGATCGCAACCTCGTCGCCGCGTTCGTCGCCGGCGTGCCGCGCCACCGGCGCGGCGAGCCCGCCGTGCGCTCGCAACTTGCCTGAACGACACAAGACGCCAAGGATTTGCCATGCTCCGACTCGAACTGGTCAACATCAGCAAGCAGTACCCCGCCGTGAAGGCGAACGACTCGGTGAACCTGAAGGTCGAGTCCGGCGAGATCCACGCCGTGCTCGGCGAGAACGGCGCCGGCAAGTCGACGATGATGAAGATGATCTACGGCGCGGTCCGCCCCGACGAGGGCGAGATCCGCTGGAACGGTCAGGCGGTGAACATCCGCAACCCGCAGGAGGCGCGGCACCTGGGCATCAGCATGGTGTTCCAGCACTTCAGCCTGTTCGACACCCTGAGCGCGGCCGAGAACGTCTGGCTCGGCCTGGACAAGTCGCTGAGCCTGGCCGAGGTCACGCAGCGCATGATGAAGGTCGAGAAGGAATACGGCCTGGACGTCGAGCCGCTGCGGCCGGTGCACACCTTGTCGGTCGGCGAACGCCAGCGGGTCGAGATCGTGCGCGCGCTGATGACGAACCCGAAATGCCTGATCCTGGACGAGCCGACCTCGGTGCTGACACCGCAGGCGGTCGACAAGCTCTTCGTCACCTTGCGCAAGCTCGCGGCGCAAGGCACGAGCATCCTGTACATCAGCCACAAGCTCGACGAGATCCGCGCGCTGTGCAGCAACTGCACGGTGCTGCGCGGCGGCAAGGTCACCGGCACGGTCGACCCGCGCACCGAGACCAACGCGGGCTTGAGCCGCCTGATGATCGGCGCCGAGCCGCCGCAGCTGCAGCACCTGCAGGCGAAACTCGGCGCGGTCGTGCTCGACGTGCGCGGCCTGACCTTGCCGAAGGAAGACCACTTCGGCATGAACCTGACCGATATCCGGTTGCAGGTGAAGGCGGGCGAGATCGTCGGCATCGCCGGCGTCTCGGGCAACGGCCAGCAGGAACTGATGGCCGCGATGTCGGGCGAGGACATGCGCTCGCCGCCGGACTCGATCCACCTGTTCGGCAAGGACATTTCCGGTCACTCGCCGCGGCGTCGCCGCAACGAAGGCCTGCACTTCGTGCCCGAGGAACGCCTGGGCCGCGGTGCGGTGCCGACCCTGTCGCTCGCCGCGAACACCCTGCTGACGCGCACCGAGGCCGTCGACCGTTCCGGCTGGGTGCGCACCGCCGAAGTCACCAAGCTCGCGCAGGAACTGATCCGCCGCTTCAATGTCAAGGCCGGCGGGCCGTTTGCTCCGGCCAGGAGCCTGTCGGGCGGCAACCTGCAGAAGTTCATCGTCGGGCGCGAGATCCACGCGAACCCGAAGCTGCTGATCGTCTCGCAGCCGACCTGGGGTGTCGATGTAGGCGCCGCCGCGCAGATCCGCGGCGAGCTGCTGGCGCTGCGCGACCAGGGCTGCGCGCTGCTGATCGTCAGCGAGGAGCTCGACGAGCTGTTCGAGATCTGCGACCGGCTGGTCGTGATCGCGCAGGGCCGCGTGTCGCCGAGCGTGGCCACCTCGGCCGCGACGATCGAGATGATCGGCGAGTGGATGTCCGGACTCTGGGACAAGAGCGCCCGCCACAACGAGGAGAGCCTCCATGCTCAAGCTTGAAGCCCGCCCCGAGCAGTCGAAGCTGATGTCGGTGCTGTCGCCGGTGCTCGCGCTGGCGATCACGGTGGTGATCGGCACGATCCTGTTCATGCTGCTCGGCAAGGACCCGATGCGCGGCCTGTACGTGTTCTTCGTCGAGCCGCTGAAGAGCGTCTACGCGCTGACCGAACTGGCGATGAAGGCCACACCGCTGATCCTGATCGCGCTCGGTCTCGCGGTGTGCTTTCGCTCGAACGTCTGGAACATCGGTGCCGAGGGCCAGTTCGTGGTCGGCGCGATCGCCGCGGCCGGTGTGGCGATGCTGGCCGACAAGGACACCGGCCGCTGGATCGTTGGCGCGGTGCTGGTCGCCGGCGTGCTCGGCGGCATGGTCTGGAGCGGCATCGTCGCGTTCCTGCGCGACCGCTTCAACGCCAACGAGATCCTGGTCAGCCTGATGCTGGTCTACGTCGCCGACCAGGTGCTGGGCTACCTCGTCTACGGGCCCTGGAAGGACCCGGCCGGCTTCAACTTCCCGCAGACCATCACGTTCCTGAAGTCGACCAATGTGCCGAAGCTGTTCACCGGCTTTCGCGTCAACATCGGCGTGATCCTCGCGCTGCTCGCGGTCGGCGGCTTCTGGGTGCTGTTGTTCCGCACCTACGCCGGCTTCCAGCTGCAGGTCGGCGGTCTCGCGCCGGCGGCGGCGCGCTACGCCGGCTTCTCGTCGCGCAAGGCGCTGTGGACCGCGCTGCTGCTGTCGGGCGGCATGGCCGGCCTGGCCGGTGCGCTCGAGGTGGCCGGGCCGCTCGGCCAGCTCACACCGTACGTGCCGGCCGGCTACGGCTTCGCGGCGATCATCGTCGCGTATGTCGGCCGGCTGCATCCGGTGGGCATCATCTTCTCGGCGATCCTGATGAGCATGTTCTACATCGGCGGCGAACTCGCGCAGTCGCGCCTGGGCCTGCCGAAGTCGCTGACCGGCGTGTTCCAGGGCCTGCTGCTGTTCACCTTGCTGGCCTGCGACACCTTGATCGCGTTCCGCATCCGCTGGCAGGCGGCGCGGCCGGCGCCCAAGGCGGCGTCGACAGCGCCCGCGATCCCCGCGACCGCCAGCACCGGGAAGGGCACCTGATATGAAACTCGCAACAGCCGACGGATTCAGCGGCTCAGCGACGGCTTTCGGCCCGATGCTGCCGATCGTGAATGTCCGCATTGAAACGTCGGCGCGAGATCAGGCCGCCGGGGCGCTCTGCTCCGCTCATGTCCCCCGGCGCCGGCCTGCGGCCGACACCTCCTCCTTGACTTCGCTGCGCAGAGCGCCCCACCGGCCTGATCCGG
>JANXZN010000397.1 GCA_025355545.1 Rhizobacter sp. | reverse complement strand
CAATCGGCTGCGTCGTGGCGTGTTCACCAGCGTGGCGGAGTTGGTCGCCGCCATTGATGCGTACGTCGCTCATCACAACACCAAGCCCAAGCCGTTCATCTGGACCAAGAGCGCTGCCGACATCCTGCAGAAGGTCATCCGCGCGAATAGCCGCTTAAGTTCTAAACAGAATGCAACACTACACTAGCATGCCCGCCGGTGCTGGCCGACCCGGGGGAGCTCGAAGCCGCGCTGTTGAACATCGCCATCAACGCACGCGACGCCATGCCCGACGGCGGCACGCTGCGTTTTCGAGCCGAGCCTTGCGCCGCTTTGCCCCGCGAGATTCGCACTGAACCCGATGCACCGGGCGCGCCGGATGACGGCTTCGTTGCGATCTCGATCACCGACACCGGCGGCGGCATGCCCGACGAGGTCAAGGAACGCGCCTTCGAGCCGATCTTCACGACCAAGGAAGCCGGTCGCGGCACCGGCCTTGGCTTGAGCACGGTCTACGGATTCGTCAAACAATCCAGGGGCGCGGTCGCCATCGACAGCACCCCCGGAGTGGGCACCACGCTCACGCTGTACATTCCGCGGCCCAGAGCCGTCGACGCGCCGCTGCACGACGAGGCCAACGCAGCCAAGGTCGTGCCGACGGGTCTGAACGTGCTGCTGGTCGAAGACGAGTCCGAGGTACGCGCCGTCGTGCGCATCTTTCTCGAGACGCTGCGCTGCAACGTGACGGTTGCGGCGAGCGGCGAGCAGGCCCTGCTCGCGCTCGGGCCGAATGCGACGTTCGACTTGCTGCTCACCGACATCGCGCTCGGCGCCGGCATGCGCGGTACCCAACTCGCAGCGCTTGCACAGAAGCGTTTTCCGAGTCTGGCGGTGCTGCTGATGTCGGGCTTCTCCTCGGAGCTGCTCGACGCGGACCGTGACTCGCCGCCGACCTGGGAACTGCTGCGCAAGCCCTACTCCCGCGACGAACTCGCTCGGGCCATCGCCCTCGTCGTCGGAGCGGCTTAGCCGTCGGGGAGGGGCCAGCGTTACTGGAGCGTAGGCGCGGGTGCCAGGCAGCGCTGCACGAACGCCGACAGCGCCGCCACATCGGGGATGTTGACGTCGCGGCGACCCTTCTCGTTAAAGGCGATGACCTTGTCGCGGGCCAGCTTCGACAGTGCCCGGCTGACGGTTTCCAGCGTCATGCCGAGGTAGTTGCCAATCTCGGCGCGCGTCATGCGCAGCGTGAACCGGTCGGTGCGCATGCCACGATGGGCGAGAGACTCGGCCCAGTAGCGCAGGAAGTCGGCCACGCGGGCATCGGCAGGCAAGGTGCAAACCGACATCAGCGAGTCGCGGTCGTGGGCGATCTCACGGCTCATCGCTTCGTGCAACAGCGTCAGCAGCGACGGTTGATCGGCGCAGGCGGCAATCAGCGTGGCGTACGGAATCGCCCAGACTTCTCCGGTGTCCATCGCGATCGCGTCGCAAGAATACCGGCCGCGGGCGATGCCGTCGAAGCCGAGCCAGTCGCCGCGGAACTTGAGGCCAACGACCTGCTCGCGCCCATCGGCCGACTGGTTGACGATCTTGAAAAAACCGGAATTCAGAATATAGAGGGTTCCGAAGCGCTCACCGCCCTGGTAGATCACGTCGCCGGTATGCACCACGCGCCGCTGCGGCGCGAGCAAGTCGTTCAGCATCTTGAGCGTATCGGCGATGTGCCGGGGGCTGTCGGCATCGGTCTTGAAGGCGGCGGCGGCGCGGGCTGCCGGGGGGCAGCTGAATTTCGATACGGCAGTTGTGGTGGCGATGTTCAGCATTTTGGACTCCTGGGTGGTTTGCGGCGTTGCCACAGGAGTGAATGCTAGAAATCGACGCACAACGCCGTGACAACGACGCGTGTCGCTTGGTGACGTTGCGTGAATGGATTGTGTCTTCGGGGGTTCAGCGCAGGGCGTCGCAACCGGCCGGGCGCGCCAGCGCCGCCGCGATGGCACCACCCGACCAGGGTCCATCACCGTGGCGGCACTGCGACCGCCGATCGCTTGCCGCGAAGCGTCCTATCGGTACACCAGCACCGGGAGCTTGCTGTGCGTCAGCACCTTCTGCGTCTCGCTGCCGATCAGCAATGCCTGCACGCCGCGCCGGCCATGCGAAGCCATCATGATCAGATCGCAGCCCTTGCTTTCGGACGCTTGGATGATCGCTTCGTAAGGGTGGTCGCTGAGCACGACCTCGGTTTCGCAGGGCACACCTTCTTCGTCCGCGGCCTTCTTCAGCAAAGTCAGGTATTTACGAGCCTGAGACCGGCTTTCGGCAATGAACACGTCCTTCGTGTCTTCGATCATGGTCGTGTTGAATGTCATTACGTGGAACTCCGGCACCACACTGATGCCGGTAATCCTGGCATTGAATTCCTTCGCCAGACGAACACCCTTGAGGAGGGTGGCTTGGGAGGCTTCGGACCCGTCCGTTGGGAGCATCAGATGTTTGAACACGGAGATCTCCTTTGATGTGGAAAGACAAAGCATATGCCCAGGCGCGAGCGACTGGATTGATGCACGACAAGGGCACGCCACATCGCAGGGGCCCGGCGAACCCGCGTTGCTGAATGCGACGCAGGTGGTGACCTTGGCGTGAGCGGTCTGTGTCTGCAAGGCATCGGCACCAGGCATCGCGACCCCACTTGACGCTGGTCAAGGCCGATGCGGGCCGGATCCCTAGACTTCCTTCACCGTGCAAGCACCGATGCGTGCCGCGCGAGACCGCACATGCGCCCCACCCTGAGCCACCCTGGCGTCCTGGCCTTCGCCCCCCTCGCGCCGAACGACCTGACGTTCGTTCTCGACAACGCCCGCGCGCTTCAGTTCGCGACCGAAGCGGGCGAACATGCCGGGCCACCTCTACGACGCGGTGGCTCCAGAGCATCATCGACCTCACCTCGACCGGGGAAGCCATGCAGAGCGAACCGCTCGCACCGAAAATGCTTCATCGGATCGACGCGTTCTCGCCTGGAAGGAAGAAGAGCATATCGCCCGCCACCCCCGGGGCGGGGTTGACGTGCCCATGACCCACACTGGAAGCCGTCAACAAGAGTTGGAGCAGGCAGTCAGGCTCGACGACCCGTCCGTCAGGGACGCCGACGAAGTGGCAACCGCTCTTGGCGCAGACGTGGAAAACGGCCTCACGTCGCGGGAGGCGTCACGCCGGCTCGCGGCAAACGGCCGCAACGAACTCCGCGCGGCGCCGCGAGTACCCACCTGGCGCCGCGTCCTGTCGCAGTTCCAGGATCCTCTCATCTATCTGTTGCTGGCCGCGGTTGCCATCGCACTCGTGGCCTGGGGGATCGAGGGCTGGGTCGGCTGGCCGGTGGATGCGATCGTCATCGCGACGATCATCCTGCTCAACGGGGTCCTGGGTTATGTGCAGGAAGCCAAAGCGGAGAACGCCGTCACCGCATTGGCGCACATGACCGCGGCGACCTCCGCGGTCCTGCGTGACGGTCAGGTGCTGCGGGTAGCCAGTGCCGAGCTGGTGCCTGGCGACTTGCTCGTGCTCGGCGAGGGTGACGCCGTCGGCGCGGATGCGCGCCTGGTTCAGGCCGCGTCACTGCGCGTGCAGGAAGCCTCGCTGACCGGCGAGAGCGAAGCCGCGCTCAAGGACATCGCCAGGCTGTCAACGCCGGCGGCGCTCGGCGACCGGCTCGACATGGTCTTCAAGGGCACGGCTGTCGCGCAAGGCACCGGTCGCGCCGTGGTCACGGCGACCGGAATGGAGACTCAGATCGGCCGGGTCGCCGAGATGATCGAGGCCACGGCGGAGGAGCCGACACCACTGGAAAAGGAAGTCGGGCACATCGGGCGCATGCTGGGCGTCGCGATCGTCATCATTGCCGTCGTGGTGGTGGGGACCATCCTGCTGATGTCCGACATCCGCGGCGCCGCCGATGTCATTCCGGTCTTGCTGCTCGGCGTGTCCCTGGCGGTGGCGGCCGTGCCCGAGGGCCTGCCGGCGATCCTGTCGGTGGTGCTCGCCCTGGGCGTGCAGCGGATGGCGAAGCACAACGCGATCGTCAAGAAGCTGTCGTCGGTGGAGACGCTGGGCTCCGCCTCGGTCATCGCTTCCGACAAGACCGGCACCCTGACTCGCTCGGAAATGACCATCGAGCGCGTGATGACCGCCTCGGGCGGCAGCCGTGTCACCGGGGTGGGGTACGCACCGCACGGGCAGGTGGAACACGAAGGCACCAGGCTTGCAGCCGGGCCGCTGCACGCCGAGCACGTCGCGGTGCTCAGCGGTGGCAGCCTGGCAAGCAACGCCACGCTGCGCCAGGGGGAAGGCGGCGAATGGCAGATTCAAGGCGACCCCACCGAAGCGGCCTTCCTGGTGGCCGAGCGCAAGCTGGGCGCGACCGCGCGGCGCGAGCGGCGGTTCGAGCGCATCGGCGAAATCCCGTTCACGTCCGAACGCAAGATGATGTCGACGATCGAACTTGACCACGAACACAACGACGAGGTCGTGGTGATCACCAAGGGGGCGCCGGACGTGCTGCTCGAACGCTGCACCCGGGCGCGGGTCGGCATGGAGGTCGTCGAACTCGACGACGCGCTGCGCGCGCGGATTCTGGCGGACGTCGACACGCTTTCCGACGCGGCGCTGCGCACCCTGGCCGTGGCCTACCGCCCCCTTGCCCCGGGCGAGGATCCGAACGTCACGACATCGCTCGAACGCGACCTCGTGTTCGTGGGCACCGTGGGCATCATCGACCCGCCGCGTGAGGAGGCAGCGGTTGCCATTCGCGAGGCCCACCGGGCCGGTATCAGGGTGATCATGATCACCGGCGACCACCCGCGCACCGCCGCACGCATCGCCGCGGATCTGGGCATCGTGCAGGCCGGCGCCACCGCGCTGACGGGGCGCGAGCTCGATGCGCTCGACGATACGGAACTCAAAGACGTGGTGCGCAAGACATCCGTCTTCGCCCGGGTATCGCCCGCGCACAAACTGCGAATCGTCGACGCGCTGCAGGCCGACGGCAACATCGTCGCGATGACCGGCGACGGCGTCAACGACGCGCCCGCGCTCAAGGCGGCGGATATCGGTATCGCGATGGGCGTGACCGGCACCGAGGTGACCAAGGAAGCGGCCAAGATGATCCTCGCCGACGACAACTTCGCGACGATCGTCGAGGCCGTGCGCGAAGGGCGCGGCATCCTGGACAACATCCGCAAGTTCCTGCGCTACCTGCTGTCGACGAACATGGGCGAGGTGCTGACGGTCTTCCTCGGCGTGGTCGGGGCCGGCGTGATCGGCCTCAAAGGTGCCGCCGACGCCGTGGTGCTGCCGCTGCTCGCCACGCAACTCCTGTGGATCAACCTCGTCACCGACTCGGGGCCGGCACTCGCGATGGGCGTCGACCCGCCCACCGACGACCTCATGTCCCGCAAGCCGCGGCGCTTGAGCGATCGGGTGATCGACGCCCGCATGTGGGCGAATGTCATCCAGACTGGTGTGGTGATCGCCGTGGTGACGCTGCTGACGATCGATATCTATCTGCCTGGCGGGCTGATCGAAGGCAGCTACGACGTCGTGACTGCCCGCACCGCGGGCTTTACGGTACTCGTCTTCACCAGCTTGTTCACCTGCTTCAGCGCGCGCTCGGAGACCGCGAGTGCGTTCGCGAACCTGTTCGTCAGCCCGTGGCTCTGGGGCGCGATCGCCTTGTCGGCGCTGCTGCAGGTGGCGGTCGTCAACCTCGGCTTCCTCAACCTCGCCTTCGGCACCGTGCCGCTGGCGTTCGACCAGTGGCTGGTGTGCGCGGCGATGGCCAGCGTGGTGCTGTGGTTCAGCGAACTGCGCAAGCTGGTGAGTCGCGCATGGGGTCGATGAAACTTTGTCGTTGGACCCAGCCTTCGTTTGACAAGCATCAATGCTTCATTGCGGCCCCCGAATAGCATGAATTGCCCTTGATTCGCACCCGACACGAAGCCCTTGTCGAACCCTCGACCACGTTGACCCGGAGTCCCCCATGAAACTCGCACGCTCGCTCTCGCTCGCACTTGCCATCGCCGCCATTGGCACGTCCACCTGGGCGGCGCAGGCCGACCCGCACAAAGGCCATCACCCCGCCGGTGCGGCCTCCGAGTCCAAAGCGATGTCCGGCAAAGCCGGCCCCGAGATGGCTCGCATGGATACCCAGATGAAAGCCATGCGGGAGATGCACGACAAGATGATGGCCGCCAAAACCGTTGAGGAACGCAATGCCCTGATGGCCGAGCACATGAAGGCCATGCAGGAAGGCATGACCATGATGAACGGCATGCCCGCCGGTGGCATGAGCGGCATGAAGGGCATGAAGGGCGACATGGCCGAGCACCATCAAATGATGGAAAAGCGCATGGAAATGATGCAGGCCACGATGCAGATGATGATGGATCGCTTGCCCGCCGCGCCGGCAAAGTGACGGGAACACTGCCATGACACCGCTCATTCGCCCATTCGGCACCGGGCTCGCGCTGGCCATCACCGTCGCAGTGTTCTATGCCCTGTGCGCGCTGGTCTGGGCACTGGCACCTGGCCCGTTCCTGACTTTCATGAACAGCCTGTTCCACGGCATGGACTTCAGCAGCATGGTCCAGCCGCGGCCGTTCGCGTGGCCGGGGTTTCTTGCGGCGCTGCTGGTGCTGAGCACATGGGCGCTGCTTGCGGGGACGTTCTTCGCCTGGCTGCTCAATCGCCTGACGCGCTGATGAGCTCTCGAGTTCCGGAGGACCGAATGAATCACGACCCTTCCCTGCCTGACACCGAGCCCGCGAGCTTCTGGCGCTCGCGCTATGCCATCGGGCTGATCGTCATGGGCGCCGTTGCCGCGTACTTCCTGCTGAGCGAGCACCGTGCCCACTTCTTCGGAGCGCTGCCGTTCCTGCTGCTGCTGGCCTGCCCGCTGATGCATGTCTTCATGCACCACGGCCACGGGGGGCACGCTGGCGGACATGGTTATCAGCACCACGGCGGCGAGCAAGCCTCGAACACGTCGGCGCCGCCGCAGGCGAAGACCGGAGAACAGCCATGACCCACGATGCCCCGGCCTACGGCCTGTGGATGCTCGTCATCCTCAATTCGGCCATCTTCCTAATGTTCGCGTTCAGCTTCTTCAAGCCCCAGACCGCGCGCGACTGGCGAACCTTCGGGGCATTCGCCGCTTTCATCGTCGCGCTGTTCGTCGAGATGTATGGCTTCCCGCTGAGCATCTACCTGATGTCGGGCTGGCTGCAAACGAAGTACCCGAGCCTCGACCTCATGTCCCACAACTCCGGCCACCTGTGGTCGACGCTGCTGGGCGAGAAGGG
>JANXZN010000377.1 GCA_025355545.1 Rhizobacter sp. | reverse complement strand
GTCGAACCAGCTCTCGATGCTGCGCGAGACGAACTGGTAGCTCACGGTGTAGATCAGCACGCCCGGCACCACGCCGACGAGCGCGAAGATCGCCGCCAGCTTGAGCAGCAGCCGGCTGCCGAACTTGCCGCGCTTGACGCGAACCAGCAGGCGAACGCCGGCGATGCCGATTACCAGCACCAGCAGGGTGGCGACCGTGACGTTGACCCAGAACAGCCAGACGTAGTGACGCTCGTACAGCGATGGGTTGTTGGTCGCGATCGACAGCAGGAACGCGAGCACCAGCCCGGCGCCGGTGGCGGCCAGCGTCGAAATGAGCCAGGCCCAGCGCTGAGGTTTTGTCATCTTGACGATCCGAATTCCGGCGCGGGCGGGAGCCCGAACGCCGGGCCGCCAGGGGCCTCGCAGGGGTCCCTTCGTGACCCTGCCGGGCTCCGCCCCCACGGGGGGCCGAGTGCCGTACTCGGCAGTCGGGGGGTGGTCATGACGCGCTAGTTGATCTTCTGCGTGCGCTGCACCGACAAGGCCCAGTCGGCCTGGCCGCCGATGCCGATCTGCATCGGGCGCGGCAGCTGCGAGGTGTCAAGCCGGAAGCTGAACTCGACATAGTGGCGGCTGCCTTCGTCGATCTGCGGCCCTTCCGCAATCTTCCAGCGTGCGCTGCGGCTGATCGCGTCGAAGGCCTCGGCGCGGCTCGCGTAGTTCTGGCTCAGGCCGCCGTCGAAGGTCACCCGGTAGGTCGAGGTCAGCGGCTGGAACACGATGCGCCAGCGCCGCACCGCATAGCCGACGCGCTGGTCGCGCCAGTAGAAACGGTTGCGAAAGACCTCGGCCTCGGCGACGAAGAACAGCGGCACCGCCTTGCCCAGTGCGTCGTCGACGCTGCGCGAGAGTTCGAGATTGACGGCATAGCTGAGGAACAGGCCGTCGTCGTTGTGGACCAGCTCGAAGATCGTCAGCTCGGAGTCGGCGGCGCGCGCGACCGGTACGCCGGCGAACAGCGCCAGCAGCAGGGCCAGCAGCGTCACGATCGCAGCCGACCGACTCCGACGCTGCGTTGCGCCGGGCCGGGGATCGCCGTCGTGGGATGCCGCGCAGTGCATTGGGGGCCGTGAACCTCAGGTCGTCTTCTCGAGCAGGGCGTAGAAAAATCCGTCTGCGGCCGCACGGTTGTCGTGCACGGGGCGCTCGGCTCGATTGTCGGGCAGCGGCAGCAGGTGACCGGGCGATGGCGGGCTGGCAGCCAGGGCGGCACCGGGCTGACGTTGCAAAAAAGCGTCGATCTGGTCCTGGCCCTCGGCCTTGAACACCGAACAGGTGCAATACAGCAGCCGCCCGCCCGGCGCCAGCAGCGGCCACAGCGCGTCGAGCAGGCGCGCCTGGGCCGCCGCGAGCGCGGCGATGTCGCCCGGGCGGCGCAGCCAGCGCACGTCGGGGTGGCGGCGCACGATGCCGGCCGCGCTGCACGGGGCGTCGAGCAGGATCGCGTCGAACGGCCGGCCGTCCCACCAAACGGCCGGATCGCCCGCATCGGCGGCGACGCTGCGCGCGGCCAGACCGAGCCGCGCCAGCGTCTCGTGGACGCGGCTCAGGCGCGCCGGGTCGCGGTCGAGCGCGAGCACGTCGAGCGCGGCCAGCTCCAGCAGGTGCGCGGTCTTGCCGCCCGGCGCGGCGCAGGCATCGAGGACGCGCGCGCCCGGGCCCAGGCCGCGCCGGGCCGCCCCAAGCGGCCCGAGCTCCCCTTGCGGGACGACGCCGGAGGCGTCCGGGGGCTGTCGATCCGTCGCGCCGATCAGCAGCGGCGCGGCGCGCTGGGCCGCGGCGTCCTGCACCGACACCTCGCCCTGCGCGAAGCCGGGCAGTTGCGTCACCGGGCAGGGCTGCGCCAGCACGACCGCCTGCGCGCCGAGCGCCGTCGCCGCGATGCCTTGCGCTTGCAGGCGCGCCACGTAGGTCGGCGCGTCGCTGCGGCGCGCGTTGACGCGCAGCGTCATCGGCGGGTGCTGGTTGTCGGCGTCGAGGATGGCTTGCCAGTGCTCGGGCCAGTCGGCCTTCAGCCGGGCTATCCACCAGCGCGGATGGTTGAAGCGCGCGACCGGGTCGCGCAGCGCGGCGGCGACGAGCGCGTCGCGCTCGCGCAGAAAACGGCGCAGCACCGCGTTGACGAAGGCTGCGCTGGGCTTGGCGCGCTGGCGCGCCGCATCGACCGCCTGATCGACCAGCGTGTGGTCGGCGTAGGGCGCCTCGGCTTGCGGCCACAGCAGCGCCAGTGCGGTCAGCAGCAGCGCGTCGACCGCCGGCGGCGGCGGCTTCGGCGCGAGTTGCGCGCGCAGCACCTGCGCGGCGCCGAGCCAGCGCAGCGCATGGAAGCTCAGCGCCTGAGCGCCCGGCCGCGCCGCCACCGGGCAGTTCGCCAGCGCGACGTTCAGCGACTGGCCGGCGCGCACCGCCTGCACCGCATCCGCGGCGTGGTTCAGCAACCGGGCGAGCGGCAGCGAAGCGGCGGCGGGCGAGGGCTGGGGGCTGGCATTCACCGCGCGCAGTCTACGGTCTGCCCTCGCGGCGCCCCGCGCCAAGGCCCCACTGCGGTACGCTTGTCGGGTGTAAAGCATCGAAGGCGGCGCATGCGCGGCGAACAACCCACCCCGATTTTCCGCACCGAGGAAGACCTGTCGCGCCTGGCAGCGTCGGAACGCATCCGTTACCGGCTGATCGGCGCGCAATGCCGCTATCACGCCAACGACAACATCTCGGCTTTCATCGAGGACGGCGAGATCGACGAGTTGCGCGGCGAGGTCGAGGCCAAGATGCAGGAGGTGCTGCGGGCACTGGTGATCGACACCGAGAGCGACCACAACACCAACGAGACCGCGAAGCGCGTCGCCAAGATGTTCCTGACCGAGGTGTTCCGCGGCCGCTATGTGCCGATGCCCGCGGTCACCGAGTTCCCGAACGCCGAGCGCCTGAACGAGCTGATGATCGTCGGCCCGATCAAGGTGCGAAGCGCCTGCTCGCACCACCTGTGCCCGATCATGGGCAGGGTCTGGATCGGCATCATGCCGAACGAGCACTCGAACCTGATCGGGTTGTCGAAATATTCGCGCATCTGCGACTGGATCATGAGCCGCCCGCAGATCCAGGAAGAGGCGGTGACGATGCTGGCCAACGAATTGCAAGGCCGTGTCAAACCGGACGGCCTGGCGATCGTGATGGAGGCCGACCACTTCTGCATGCACTGGCGCGGCGTCAAGGACGACCAGTCGATGATGACGAACAGCATGATGCGCGGCGCGTTCCTGAAGGACGCGAACCTGCGGCGCGAGTTCTTGTCCCTGTTGAGCAAGAAAGTCTGAGGAGCCCTGCCATGCTGGTTCGACTGATGTACGCGAGCCGCGCCGCCGAGGGCCTGAAGCCGGAGGCCGTGAGCGCGATCCTGAAGAAGTCCACGCTGAACAACCCGGCGCAGGGTGTCACCGGCGTGCTGTGTTTTTCCGGCAAGGTTTTCCTGCAGGTGCTCGAAGGCGGGCGCTCTCAGGTAAGCAGCCTGTACAACCGCATTGCGCAGGACCCGCGCCACACCGACGTGGCGCTGCTCAGCTACGACGAGATCGACGAGCGCAGCTTCGCCGGCTGGGCGATGGGCCAGGTCAACATGAACAAGCTCAACCCGGCGCTGCTGCTGAAGTATTCCGAGGCCGCCGTGCTCGACCCGTACGCGGTGTCGGGCAAGGTCTCGATGGCGCTGTTCAACGAGCTGGTGGCGACGGCTTCGGTGATGTGCCTGGGGTGACGGCGGCGCGGCGCGCGAGCCAGGCCGCGATCTGCGCCGCGGGAGCGTCGATCGCGAGCCATTTGCGCCGCGAGGTTTCGCCGCGCACCAGCCGCACCGCGCGCCGCGCCAGGCCCAGTTCGTCGGCCAGCCAGTCGACCAGCAGCTGATTCGCCTTGCCGTCCACCGGCGGCGCGCCAAGCCGCACGCGCAGCGCGCCATCGTGCAGCCCGTCGGCGGCGGTGCGCTTCGCGTTCGGCTGCACGCTGACCGCCAGCCACACCGCCGCGCCGTGCGCCGACAGGCAGGGCCACGACGCCTGTTCAACCACCGCCACCGCCGGCAGGTGCGGGCGCGCCGTCGAACTCACGCGGTCGGCCGCTTGACGAAGATGTTGAGTTGCAGGTCCATGCCGAGCTGCAGCTTTTCACGCGTCAGTGGCGCGGGCGAGCAGAACTGATGGTGGATGTAGTAGCGATAGCCCTCGGCCGTCAGCTTGTTCAGCATTCGCCCCAGGGTTTGCGGCGAATCCTTGAAGGAGTGGTACTCGATGAAGAGCTGCTCGATCATCGCCAGCTTGGTGCAGGCCTCGAGGGCGTCTCCCTCGGACCCCTCGATGTCGATCTTCAGGAAGTCGACCGGCCCGTCGATCAGGTCGTCCAGCGTCAACGCCTGACCCTCGGTCACGGCCTTCGGATCGGCGATCTCGCGAGCCGCCCGCCCACCGTCCGAGCCTTCGCTGAAGAATTTCAGCGGGGTGTTGTCGTGCGAGACCGCCAAATTGCGCAAGTCGACCTCGATGTGCGAGCAGTTGGCCGCGAGCAGCGCGTAGATCTGCGGGTCGGCCTCGATCCCCGTGATGCGGGCGTGCGGATAGATGCTGTTGAAGTACAGGATGCTGGTGCCGTAGTTCGAGCCGCAGTCGATGATCCGCGGCGAACGCGACGCGGTGTTGAAGCGGTAGATCTGCTCGACGAAGATCTCCTGGTAGCTGAAGAAGAACGAGCGCGAATCCGCGATCGTGAAAGGCCGCCCCAGCAGCTCGACGGTCGTCCGCTGGAAGCGCGGCACGTCCCACAGTTCCTGGTCCGGCGCGCGCTTGATCTTCTGAACCGTGAGCCCGGCGCGCGCGAACGCAGCCCGGACCGGTGCCTTGATCGCGTCCATCATGTCGATGCCTGCCACTTCAAAACCCGACCTCTCTCAAGAAACAGTAACGGGGGCTGGGTCTTCATGCCGGCACTGAGGACAGTTTGATCTCGAAGCCGAGCGCGGCGGCGCGGCGTTTCAGTGCGGCGACGCTGCGCTGGTGCTGCTGCTCTTCGTAGTGCTGTTGCCCCT
>JANXZN010000361.1 GCA_025355545.1 Rhizobacter sp. | reverse complement strand
CCGGCCTCGACCTACATCGCGAAGCCGCCGTTCTTCGACGGTTTCACGATAGCGCCGCCGAAGCTCGTCGCCGGCGTCCAGGGCGCGCGCGCGATGGCGCTGTTCGGCGACTCGATCACTACCGACCACAGCTCGCCGGCCGGCTCGATCAAGGAGGCTTCGCCGGCCGGCGCCTGGCTGAAGGCGAACGGCGTCGGCAAGGCCGACTTCAACTCCTACGGCTCGCGCCGCGGCAACCACGACGTGATGATGCGCGGCACCTTCGCGAACGTGCGCATCAAGAACCTGATGATCCCGCCCGGTGCCGACGGCTCGCGCGAGGAAGGCGGCGTGACCCTGTTCCAGCCTTCCGGCGAGAAGATGTTCATCTACGACGCGGCGATGAAGTACATCGCGCAGGGCACGCCGACCGTGATCTTCGCCGGCGAGGAATACGGCACCGGCTCGAGCCGCGACTGGGCCGCGAAGGGCTCGCAGCTGCTCGGCGTGAAGGCCGTGATCGCGCGCAGCTTCGAGCGCATCCACCGCAGCAACCTGGTCGGGATGGGCGTGCTGCCACTGCAGTTCAAGGGCGACGATTCGTGGGAGTCGCTGGGCATCCGCGGCGACGAGAGCTTCGACATCCAGCTCGCCGACGAGATCGCGCCGCAGCAGGAAGCCACGCTCGTGATCCACCGCGACGGTGTCGCACACAAGGTGTCGCTGACCCTGCGCATCGACACGCCGATCGAGGTCGAGTACTACAAGCACGGCGGCATCCTGCCGTTCGTGCTGCGGCAGTTGCTCGAGTGATAAAGCCCCGGGCTTGCGGGTACGCAGCCACCCCCCGCGGGGGTGCTCAGGCCGCTTGGGAGCGGCCCGGCGCGGGTGCATCCGATTGCCTCTCAGCCTCTGAGCCCACTGCCCAGGTTCAGCGGCGCGACCAGTCGGCCGCGTCGAAGCCGACGGTGATCGCGCCGCCCGGCCATTCGACGACCGGGCGCTTGATCGTGCTGGGATGCGCGAGCATCACGCGCTTCGCGCCGGCGGCGTCGACGACATCGGCGCGCGCCGCCTCGTCGAGCTGGCGCCAGCTCGTGCCCTGGCGGTTCAGCAGCCGCTCCCAGCCGGCCGCGTGCAGCCAGGCGTCGAGGTGGTCCTCGGGCACACCGGCCTTCTTGAAGTCGTGGAAGTGCGGGTCGCGGCCGTTCGCGGCGAGCCAGGCACGCCCCTTCTTGACCGTGTCGCAGTTCGGGATGCCGAACAGCGTCGGCGTGGCGCTCACAAGCCCTTCCCTTCGGGTGCGTCGCAGGCCGGGTCGGGGCCGATGCCGGCCTCGGTGACCTGCTGCGTCGCATCGCTGATCGAGACCTGGAACCAGACGCAGTCGCCACCGAAGTAGCGGTAGTTCCAGACATGCAGCTTCTGCCAGCCGACGTTGAACGCATGCGCCGGGTGGCCGAGCCGCATCAGCACTTCCTGCTGCGTCATGCCGGGCGCGATGGTCGCGAAATTCGGCTCGGTCAGCACCTGCTGCGACGAGACCAGCAGCCCGCCCTGGTCGAAATCGAGCATGTAGGTCTGCTTGCCGAACGAGCCCTGCCTGAATTCGAGCCGGGTGCCGCCACCCGGCAGCGCGTACTCGCCCGAGGGGCCGAACAGCGCCTGCCGCGCCTTCGCGATCGGGGTGCCGGGCGGCAGGCCGCCGGGCGCCAGCATGGCGCAGCCGGCCAGCGCGAGCGTCAGCGCCGCTGCCGCCAGCGGCAGGCGCCGGCTCAGGAACCGTGGTTTGAACATCATCGTCTCCGCACTCGTGGATCACTTGCATTCTGACGCCAGCCGCGCGTGCAAGTTTCATCCCCGGCGCGCCGCGTCCATAGAATCGGCGCATGAGTTCCGCCACCGCGACCGCCGCCCCGCTGCCATTCGTCCAGTCGCTGGCCCACGGCATCCACGTCATCGACACCGGCTTCCACCGCCCGGCGTTCGACGCCAGCTACCTGATCGTCGAGAACGGCCGCGGCGCGTTCGTCGACACCGGCACCAACGACTCGGTGCCGCGCCTGCTGGCCGCGCTGGCCGCCGCCGGGCTGGCGCGCGATGCGGTCGACTACGTGATCGCCACGCACGTGCACCTCGACCACGCCGGCGGTGTCGGCCTGCTGATGCAGCAGCTGCCTCGCGCGCAACTCGTCGTGCACCCGCAGGGCGCGCCGCACCTGATCGAGCCGAGCCGGCTGATGAACGGCGCGCGCGCCGTCTACGGCGACGCGGAGGTCGCACGCGCCTACGGTGACGTGGTCGGCGTACCGGCCCGAGCGCGTGCTGCGCACCTCGGACGGCATGCTGCTTGCGCTCGCCGGGCGGCCGCTGCAGTTTGTGGACACGCCCGGCCACGCCCGCCACCACCACTGCATCTGGGACGCGCGCAGCCGCGGCTTCTTCACCGGCGACACCTTCGGCCTGTCGTACCGCGAGTTCGACACCGCGAAGGGCGCATGGCTGATGCCCACGACCACGCCGGTGCAGTTCGAGCCCGAGCCGCTGCGGCGCTCGATCCGGCGCATGCTGGCCTACGCGCCCGAGTGCCTGTACCTGACGCACTACGGCCGCGCCGCTGAGGTGCCGCGGCTCGCCGACGTGCTGCTGAGCCAGCTCGATGCGATGGTCGCGCTGGCCCGGTCGCTGCCCGACGACGCGCAGCGTCACGGCGCATTGATGGAAGGCCTTCTGGCGATCCATCTGACGAGCCTGCACGCGCACGGCTGCACGCTTTCCAACGCGCGCGTGCGCGAACTGCTCGCGCTCGACAACGAACTGAACGCCCAGGGCCTGGCCGTGTGGCTGAACCGCCGCAGGCGCTGACAGGAGACTCCGCATGACCGCCGTGAATTTCCACCTCGAAGACCGGGTCGCGATCGTGACCGGTGCGTCGCAAGGCATCGGCGCGGCCTGCGCCGAGCGCCTCACGCAGGACGGCGCGGCCGTCGCACTGTGGGACGTCGACGACGCGCGCGGCCAGGCGCTGGCCGCCGATCTGAGCGCGCGCGGCCGGCGCGCGATCTACCGGCACTGCAACGTCGCCGACAAGGCCGAGGTCGACGCGGCCCTGCTCGCCACCGTGCAGGCCTTCGGCGGCGTCGACGCGCTCGTCAACAACGCCGGCATCTTCAAGGCCGCCGATTTCCTCGAGATCACCGAGGCCGACTGGGACGCGGTGATCGCCGTGAACCTGAAGGGCGCGTTCCTGGTCGGCCAGGCGGTGGCGCGCGCGATGGTCGCGGCGAAGGCACCGGGCACGATCGTCAACATGAGCTCGGTGAACGGCATCATGGCGATCCCGAGCATCGCGAGCTACAACGCTAGCAAGGGCGGCGTGAACCAGCTGACGCGGGTGATGGCGCTGGCGCTGGCCGACCACGGCATCCGCGTCAACGCGGTCGCGCCGGGCACGATCGCGACCGAGCTCGCGCAGCGCGCGGTGCTGGGCAGCGACGAGGCGAAGCAGCGCATCATGAGCCGCACGCCGATGAAGCGCCTCGGCGAGCCGCGCGAGATCGCCGACGTCTGCGCGTTCCTGATCAGTAGCGCCTCGAGCTACATCACCGGCGAGATCGTCTACATCGACGGCGGCCGCATGACGCTGAATTACACGGTCGCGACCTGAACGGCCCCAGCCACCGGAGAGCAGCGATGGACGAAACGACCACCCTGCCGCCGGTCGACGGCGGCTGCCTGTGCGGGGCGCTGCGCTACCGCGCCACGCCGACGCACCGCGAGGGCTACTGCTGCCACTGCCGGATGTGCCAGCTCGCCTTCGGCAACACGCGCGCCGCGTTCATCAACCTGCGCAAGGACGAGGTCGTGTGGACGCACGGCACGCCGCGCCACTTCGCCTGGTCGCGCTTCGCGCGTTGCGGTTTCTGCGGCCGCTGCGGCACGCCGCCGAGCTTCGAGTACCTCGACTCGCAGCGCATGGACCTGTCGGCCGGCAGCCTGGACGACCCGTCTGCATTCGCGCCGAGCGCGCACTTCGCGGTCGAGTCGCGCATCAAAGCCTGGCACGCCGAGGACGGCCTGCCCGGCGAGCGCATCGACGCCAACGCACAGATCGCCGCGCGCCGGAAGCAGGCCTGCGGCGACGCCGTGCTGCCCCGCGTCGCGGCGACCCACGAACGTTGACGACTCGCCGCGACCGGGCGAACCAGCGATGCATCGATCGATCCGGCGTCTAGGGTCGACTGCATACGGCCCGATGCTGCCGATCGTGTTGCGCGTCGGCGCGTGCCAAGGCTGCCGGGTGGCCGACTCCGCTCATGCCCGGGGACAGTGCCCCGGGCGTTCGCCAGGCACAAACAGTCCACTGGACTGTTTGTGTCCGGGCTCACTCCCCGGGCCGGGCTGCGCCCGACCCTCCTCCTTGACTTCGCTGCGTCGGCCACCCGACATCCTTGGCCTCCGGCAACGGCGATATGCGGGCGTCGAACCGCGCCGACGCTGCCGGATCAGGACGGTGGGGCGCTCTGCGCAGCGAAGTCAAGGAGGAGGTGTCGGCCGCAGGCCGGCGCCGGGGGACATGAGCGGAGCAGAGCGCCCCGCCGGCCTGATCTCGCGCCGACGTCCGAAAGCGGACATTCACGAACGGCAGCATCGGGCCGCCAGCGGACTCTCCGCGCGAATCGCCTCTCGCAACCTTTCGCCCGGCCGGCGAACCGGACTCTCATCACACCTCGGTCGCCTCGTTCAGCCTCGCCAGGCAGTCGTCGATCAGCGCGTGCAGCCGCACGACCATGTCTTCGCCGACACGCGCGTTGAACGCGAGCTGCGCCTTCTTCCACTCGCGCTGCGCCGCGCTGCGCTTGCCGCGGCCGGCCGGCGTCGCACTGACGAAGCGGCTGCGGCCGTCGTCGCCCGGGCCGACCACGACCCAGCCCTGCGCGACCAGCGGCTGCAGGTTGCGCGTCAGGGTCGACGCGTCCATTTCCAGTTGATCCGCGAGATCGCCCGGGCGCACCGGCTCGAGCCGCACGATGTTCGACAGCAGCGAGTACTGCGTCGTCTTCAGCCCGCTCGCCGCGACGATGTGGTCGAAGTGCTGGCTGACGCGTCGCGACAGCTGGCGCAGCTTCTGGCTGCTGCAGCCATAGGGCGAGGCGGACACGGTCGGTGGGGATTTCGCGAGCTTGTCGCGTGCGGGGCGGTCCATGACCGGAAGATTGTAGCTACAATCATTGCAGTTGCAACGTTCAACAACGTTCGCCCCTTTCGAGACCGCCGATGGAACAGAAACTCGACACCGCGCAGACGCTCGCTCAATGGGAAGCCCAGGAGGCCGAGCGCCGCAAGGCGATGACCACGAGCGGCGTCGCCAGGCCCGAGCAGGTGGCCGGGCTGACCGGCATGCAGGTGTTCGAGCGCATGTTCAGCGGCGAGCTGCCCTACCCGCCGATCGGCGAAACCATGGACTTCCTGCCGGTCGAGGTGCATTCCACCTTGCCGGCCGGCAAGGGCTACACCACGGCCGAGCTGAAGGTCAACTTCGTGCGCGCGCTCACCACGCGCGTGCCGCTGCTGCGTGCGATCGGCAGCGTGATCCACGTCGGCACCCGGATGGCCACCGCCGACGGCCGCCTCGTCGGCCCGGACGGCAAGCTGTACGCGCATGCCTCCACCACCTGCTTCATCTTCGACGCCCCCTGAGGACACCACCATGAGATTGCTCCACACGATGCTGCGCGTCGGCGACCTGCAGCGGTCGATCGACTTTTACACCCAGGTGATGGGCATGACGCTGCTGCGCCAGTCCGAAAACCCGTCGCAGGACTACTCGCTCGCATTCCTCGGTTATGGCCGCAACCCGGAGCACGCCGAGCTCGAGCTGACCTACAACCACGGCGTGTCGTCGTACGAGCCGGGCACGGCCTACGGCCACATCGCGATCGGCGTGCCCGACGCGCGCGCGGCCTGCGACAAGATCCGCGCCGGCGGCGGCAACGTGACCCGCGAGGCCGGCCCGGTGAAGGGCGGAACGACCGTGATCGCCTTCGTCACCGACCCCGACGGCTACAAGATCGAGCTGATCGAACGGCCGAATCTCTGACCCCCGTTTTCCCGACCTCCCCGCCATGCTGGCTCAGCTCGTCTCCGGTTCGCTGACGCGCCGCGGCATCCACTACGCGTGGGTGATCGCCGCCGTCACCTTCTTCGCGATGCTCACGACTTCGGCCGCGCTCGGCCTGCCCGGCGCGATGCTGCAGCCGCTGAGCAAGGAATTCGGCTGGAGCACCAATCAGCTCTCGTCGGTGTTCGCGGTGCGCTTTGCCCTGTTCGGCCTGCTCGGGCCGTTCGCGGCGATCTTCATCGCGCGCTTCGGGCTGCGTCGCATCATGGTCACCGCGGCCAGCTTCATCGCGATCGCGATGGTGCTGGCCACGCAGGTCACGCAGCTGTGGCAGCTGTTCCTGCTGTGGGGCCTGGTGCTGGGTTGCGGCACCGGCCTGACGGCGCTGGTGCTGGGCGCGATGGTCGCGAGCCGCTGGTTCACCGAGCGCCGTGGCCTGGTGGTCGGCATGTTCGCGGCGAGCACCGCCACCGGTCAGCTGATCTTCCTGCCGATCGCGGCGTGGATGATCGAGCACCTGGGCTGGCGCTACGCGGTGATCCCGATCTTCATCGCCTGCGGCGTGGTCGCGGCGCTCGCGACGCTGTTCATGCGCGATCACCCGCGCGATGTCGGCCTGCGCTCCTACGGTGAGCCCGAGGGCGCGCCGCAGGACGCGATCCCGGCCACCCCCGTGCCGCTGAACTTCCTCGGCCCGTTCAAGGTGCTGGCCGAAGCCTCGCGCAACCGCACGTTCTGGATCCTCGCCGGCAGCTTCTTCATCTGCGGGCTGTCGACCAACGGGCTGGTGCAGACACACTTCATCTCGCTGTGCGGCGACAACGGCCTGTCGGCGGTGCCGGCGGCGTCGGTGCTGTCGATGATGGGCGCGTTCGACCTGTTCGGCACGACGCTGTCGGGCTACCTCTCGGACCGCTACGACAACCGCAAGCTGCTGTTCTGGTATTACGCGCTGCGCGGGCTGTCGCTGTTCTGGCTGCCGTACTCCACCTTCACGCTGTTCGGCCTGTCGACCTTCGCGATGTTCTACGGCCTGGACTGGATCGCCACCGTGCCTCCGACCGTCAAGCTCGCCGCGCAGGAGTTCGGCAAGGAGCGCGCCGGCATGATCTTCGGCTGGGTCTTCGCGGCGCACCAGCTCGGCGCAGCGGTCGCGGCCTACGGTGCGGGCCTGACGCGCACCTTGCTGCTGACCTACAACCCGGCGCTGTTCGCCGCCGGTGCGGCCTGCCTGTTGGCCGCGGCGTTGGTGCTGGCGATCCGCCGCCAGGAGCAGCCGGTGAATGTCGCCGTCGCCTGAGCTTCAGAAAGCTCCCCTCGGGGGATGGCGCCGAAGGCGCCCCGGGGGTCGTCATCGCAGCGCGCTCGCCGCGCGCGCGAGTTCAGTGATGCGGGCCCAGTCCTGCGCCGCGACCGCATCGGCCGGCGTCAGCCACGAGCCGCCGCAGACCTTGACGTTCGGCAGCGCGAGAAACTCTGGCGCGCTCGCCAGCGTGATGCCGCCGGTCGGGCAGAACACGACGTCGACGAACGGCCCGGCCAGCGCCTTCAGCATCGCGACGCCGCCTGCCTGCATCGCCGGGAAGAACTTCAGGAAGAAGTAGCCGTCGGCGTTCGCCTGCATCACTTCGCTGCCGGTCGCGGTGCCGGGCAGCAGCGGCAGGCCGATGGTGCGGCAGGCCTGGCCGATCGAGGCCGTGTAGCCGGGGCTGACCGCGAACCTGCAGCCGGCGTCCTTCGCGGCCTGTGCGTCGGCCGCGCTGCGCACCGTGCCGGCACCGAGGATCGCGTCGGGCAGCTCGCGCGCAATCCGTTCCATGCACTGCAGCGCGATCGGCGTGCGCAAGGTCACCTCGAGCACGCGCACGCCGCCCTCGACCAGCGCACGCGCCATCGGCACCGCATCGTCGAGCCGGTTGATCACGATCACCGGGATCACCGGGCCGTGGGAGACGAGATCGAGGGTGTTCATCATGGTGTGCGAGTCCCGCCGGGTTTCGAGAGAGTTGCAGCCAGGTGAATCAAAGCCAGGAGCAAGCGCCCTGCTCGGCGCCCAGCACGTTGCGGCGCATGCCGGCGAACAGTTCGCGGCCCAGGCCGTGGCCGTTCACGGCGGCCTGGGCGGCGGGCAGTTCGGCCTGCACGCGCGCGGCCCAGGTCGGCGCGTCGACCAGGGCCGCCAGCGTGCCCGCGGTCGCGTCGAGCCGGACCAGGTCGCCGTCTCGCAACTTGCCGAGCGGCCCGCCGTGCATCGCCTCCGGGCTGACGTGGATCGCGGCCGGCACCTTGCCCGACGCGCCGCTCATGCGCCCGTCGGTGACCAGCGCGACCTTGAAGCCGCGCCCCTGCAGCACGCCGAGTGCGGGCGTCAGCTTGTGCAGCTCGGGCATGCCGCAGGCGGCCGGTCCCTGGAAACGCAGCACCGCGACGAAGTCGCGCTCCAGCGCGCCGGCCTTGAACGCGGCAAGCAGTTGCTCCTGCGTGTCGAAGACGAGCGCCGGGGCCTCGACGACGTGGCGGTCGTCCGGCACCGCCGAGACCTTGATCACCGCGCGGCCGAGGTTGCCGGTCAGCAGCTTCAGGCCGCCCTCGGGGCCGAACGGCGCGGCCGCGGTGCGAACGATCGAAGCGTCGATCGGCGTGTCCGGCAGCTCGCGCCATTGCAGGCCCGCCCCGTGCTGCGCCGGCACCTTGCCGTACGCGCGCAACCCGCCTGGCGCGACGGTCGCGACATCGGCGTGCATCACACCGACATCGATCAGCTCGCGAATCACGAAGCCCGGCCCGCCGGCCGCCTGGAACTGGTTCACGTCGGCCACGCCGTTCGGGTAGACGCGCGCCAGCAGCGGTGTCGCGTGCGACAGGTCGGCGAAGTCGGTCCAGTCGATCAGGATGCCGGCGGCGCGCGCGACCGCAACCCAGTGGATCAGGTGATTCGTCGAGCCGCCGGTGGCGAGCAGCGCGACCATCGCATTGACGATCACGCGCTCGTCGACGAGCCGGCCGATGGGCGTGAACCCGGCCGGCTGCGTGATGCCCAGAAGCGTGCGCACCGCCTCGCGCGTCAGCGCCTCGCGCAGCTGCGCGTGCGGGTGCACGAAGGCCGCGCCGGGCACATGCAGGCCCATCGCCTCGAGCAGCATCTGGTTGCTGTTCGCGGTGCCGTAGAAGGTGCAGGTGCCGGCGCCGTGGTACGCGGCCGATTCGGCCTGGAGCAGTTCCTCGCGGCCCACCAGGCCCTGCGCGAACTGCTCGCGCACCTTCGACTTGTCGGTGTTCGACAGGCCGGTGCTCATCGGCCCGGCCGGCACGAACACGCACGGCAGATGCCCGAAGTGCAGCGCGCCGATCAGCAGGCTCGGCACGATCTTGTCGCACACGCCGAGCAGCAGTGCGCCGTCGAACACGTCGTGGGTCAGCGCGATCGCGGTGCCCATCGCGATCGTGTCGCGCGAGAACAGGCTCAGCTCCATGCCCGGCAGGCCCTGCGTGACGCCGTCGCACATCGCCGGCACGCCGCCGGCGACCTGCACGGTGGCGCCGAGCTTCGCTGCCTCGTCGCGGATCAGCGCCGGGAAACCCTCGTAGGGCTGGTGCGCCGACAGCATGTCGTTGTACGCGGTCACCACGGCAAGGTTGGGCGCGCGCTCGGCGACGATGCGCAGCTTGGCGTGACCCGGCAGCGCGGCGAACGCGTGTGCGACGTTCGCGCAGCCCATTCGGTCGGCGCCGCGCGGCCGATCGATCGCGGCCTCGACCCGCGCCAGGTACTCGCCGCTGGTGGCGGCGCTGCGCGCGCGGATGCGTTCGGTGACCTCGACGACGGCTGGCTTCATGGGGCGGCTCCCGTTGGTAACCATGCCGTCTATTCTCAAGTAACCAAGTTACATCGTCAAATCATTCGGCACAGCGCAATCCTGAGCCGCCCGTGCCCGACTCAGCGCAGCCGCATCTCGACGCGGCGCGCTTCGCGCGCATCGGCACCGCCGGTGGCGACGACCGGCTTGTCGATCACGAGGTGATCAGGGGCGACGCCGTTCGCTTCGAGCGCGTGGCGCACCGCCAGCGCGCGGCTCTTCGCGAGCTCGGCGTTCTTCGCGGCGTCGCCGCTGGCGTCGTGGAAGCCCGAGATCAGCACCACCTTGCCGGCCTGCGCGCGCGCCGCATCGGCGACCTCGACGAGGATCTCCGACGCCCCGGCCGGCAGCGCATCGGAGCCGGGCGCGAAATAGACCCGACCTTCCGGTTCGCCGGCCAACGCCGAGGCGCCCACCGCGATGGTTGAGCCGGCCGCCTTCGCCGCACCGCCCATGCCCTGATAGGCCGCGAGTGCGAGCACGCCGCCCACGACCAGCGCCAGCAGGCCGGCCAACACCAACAGCGCGTAGTTCCGGCCGTCGTCGGTTTGGTCACTCATTCACGGCTCCCATGACTCCCATCAGGAAGATTTCATCTTAGAGTGGCGCAATGAGTTCACTGTATTCGGCGCTGCACCTGCGCGACCCGCAACCGATGTTGCAGCGCGCGCTGCAGGCCTGGGGCGGCGGACATGACCTCTGGGTGTTCGGCTACGCCTCGCTGATCTGGCGCCCCGAGTTCGATGCCGACGAGCAGCGGCCGGCCACCGTGCACGGCTGGCATCGTGCGCTCGAGATGCGCTCGCGTGTGAACCGCGGCACGCCCGATTGCCCCGGTCTGGTGTTCGCGCTGGTGCCGGGCGGCTCGTGCCGCGGCGTGGCCTACCGCATCGGGCAGCCGCGCGCCGCGGCCGAGCTGGAGCGGCTGTGGGCGCGCGAGATGCCCACCGGCGTCTACGACCCGAAGTGGCTGGCCTGCCGCACCGCGCAGGGCCCGGTGCGGGCGCTGGCGTTCACCTTGAGCCGGCGCAGCCCGGCGCATACCGGGCCACTCTCGGACCCGCAGATGCTGGAGGTGCTGCGCGACGCCGCGGGGCGCTTCGGCAGCACGCTGGAGTATCTGCTCGAGACCGCACGCTCGCTGCGCAGCTGCGGCATCCACGATCGCGACATCGAGCGCCTGGTCGCGCTCGCGCGCCACCACCGCCTCGCCTGAACCTACCGGCGCGGTGCCGGCGCCGCCACCGCGAGGTCGCCGTGGCGCAGCTTGTCGAGGTCGGCCAGCGTGTCGACGTCGACCAGCACGCCGGCATCGTCGACCTCGACGCCGAGCGCCGGGTAGCGCGCGATCAGGCGGCGCGCGCCCTCGTCGCCGCTGAGCGCGATCAGCTCCGAGTACAGCTCGGCCGAGAAGCCCACCGGATGGCCGCGCCGGCCCTTGTACTGCGCGTACGCGACCGCGTGCTGCTCGAGCTGCCGCGCCACCGCCTGCAGGGTCAGCGGCCGCACCCGCGGCATGTCGCCGGGCAGGATCAGCCAGCCGCCCGCGTCGGGCCGGGCACCGACGCCGACGCTGATCGAATAGCCCATGCCGAGCGCGGTCTGGCCGGGCGCGCCGACCTCGGGCAGCACGATCACGTCGCGCGCCGCGACGCTGCGGCAGGCCACGTCGGCGAGCGCCTCGGTGGTCACGACGACGACCTGCAGGTGGCTCGCGATCGCGTGCTGCAAGGTCGTGCCGAGCACCGTCAGCCCGCCCAGGCTCTGCGCCAGCTTGTGATCCGCGCCGAGAAAGCGCGAGCCCTTGCCGGCCGCGAGCACGATCACCGCAGGCCGCCCGCCCATTCGAAATCCTCCCTTGTCGTTGCGCCGGAATTCCAACCCGCGGACGAGTTGCGCACTGCGGCCCGCGTTGCAGTGAAGAATGAGAGGCGCGAGGACTTTGAGGTAGTGGTGGCTTTACCTAAGGCCTTCCCCGTACGCGATTTGGGGAGTGCGCCGCGGCCTCGACCTGCGGCACGCGCGGGCGGCGCGCCGCGCGTCGTTCCTATACTCGTCACATGGACGACATCGCCAGCCTTCGCAAGAGCTACGAACGCGCCGAGCTCGACGAGTCGGCCTCCCTGCCCGACCCGATCGCGCAGTTCTCGCTGTGGCTGCAGCAGGCGCTGGACGCGAAACTGCCCGAGCCGAACGCGATGACCCTGGCCACCGTCGGCGCGAACGGCCGACCGTCGAGTCGCGTCGTGCTGATCAAGGGCGTGGATGCGCGCGGCCTGGTCTGGTACACGAATTACGACAGCCGCAAGGGCCGCGAGCTGGCGGCCAACCCTTACGCATCGTTGCAATTTCATTGGGTCGAAATGGAACGGGTGGTGCGCATCGAGGGCCGGGTCGAGAAGACCAGCGCCGCCGAGTCGGACGCGTACTTCGCGACGCGCCCGCTCGATTCGCGCATCGGTGCCTGGGCCTCGCCGCAGAGCCAGGTGATCGCCTCGCGCGCGCTGCTGGTCGCGAACGCCGCAAAGATCGGCGCGCGGTTCTTGATGCAGCCGCCGCGCCCTCCGCACTGGGGCGGCTACCGCCTCGTGGCCGACACGTTCGAGTTCTGGCAGGGCCGCCGCTCGCGCCTGCACGACCGGCTGCGCTACCGGCTGGCCGACGGCCAGTGGCTGCGCGAGCGCCTCGCGCCCTGAGCAAGCTTCAGGCCGGCGTCACGCGAGCCGCGAAGGTCTTCTTGAACTTCTCGACCTTGGGTGCGACGACCATCTCGCAATAGCCCTGGTTGGGGTGATTCGCGAAGTAGTGCTGGTGGTGGTCCTCGGCGCGCGAGTAATTCTGCTCGGGCAGCAGTTCGGTCACCGCGCGGCCGCGGTGCAGCGCATCGACCACGGCCATTACCTCGCGTGCGATCACCGCTTGCGCCGGGTCGTGGAAGTAGATGCCGGAGCGGTACTGCGTGCCGGTGTCGGCGCCCTGCCGGTTCAGCGTGGTCGGGTCGTGGATCACGAAGAATATTTCCAGCACCTCGCGCAGCGTGATCTGAGCGGGGTCGAAGCGCACCCGCACGACCTCGGCGTGGCCGGTCGCGCCAGCGCAGACCTGCTCGTAGCTCGGGTTCACGACCTGCCCGTTGGCATAGCCCGATTCGACCGAGAGCACGCCCCTGACGCGCTCGTAGACCGCTTCGAGACACCAGAAGCAGCCGCCGCCCAGCGTGATCGTGTCGGTGGTGGAAGTCATCGAATTCTCCAAAGAAGGTTCGTCGCGACGCGGCGACGGGGCTTACATGGCGACGCCGCGCGGCGCTCAATTGGTCGACAGCGACAGCTGCACGCGCGGCGTCCAGGCGGCATCGTCCTCGCCCGAGACGCGCAGCTTCGGCGCCGCAAGAAACAGCCGCTCGCTCGGCAGGCCCTTGGCCATCAGCGCGTCGCGCACCGCGATGCCGCGCTGCAGCGCCAGCGCGCGCATCGCCTCGGCGGTGACCGGCGCGCGCGCCTTCAGCAGCGCCTCCATCTCCGGCCCCGGGACGTCCTTCGCGAAGCCGATCACGTTGCGCGGCTTGTTCGGCAGGTCGGTGTCCTTGTAGAGCTGCTTCAGCAGCCGCGCGCGCGCGTCGTTGCTGAGCGCCACCGGCGCGCTCGCCGGCGCCGCCGCGGCGCCGGCGAGCAGGCCTTCGCGGCGCTGTTCGGCGACGAGTCGGTCCTCGAGCGTCGCGGCCTGGAACGCCTCGCGCTCTGAGGCCGGGTCGGCCGAGCCGGTGACCGTCATCTTCAACGACGGCCGATCGGTCAACGCCTTCGCGACCTTGTCGATCGCGCTCGCACCGGCCGGTGCGATCGACGCCGTGCCGGGTTTGAATTCGACCAGGCTCAGGTCGTCGCCGCCGCCGCCGGCGAACAGCGAGAACGGCGCCGTCAGCGCCTTCGTCAGCAGGTTCAGGATCACCTTCCAGATGATGCCGCCGACGCTGAACTTCGGGTCGTTGATGCTGCCGCTGACCGGCAGGTTGATGTCGATCACACCGTTGCGATCCTTCAGCAGCGCCACCGCGAGCAGCACCGGCAGCCTGGTCGCATCCTTCGACTCGATCTTGTCGCCGAAGGTGAGCTGGTTCAGCACGACCTGGTTCTTCGCATCGAGCTTGCCGTCGGCGTCGATCTTGTAGGCCACGTCCATCGTCAGCTTGCCGCGCTCGATCGCGTAGCCGGCGTACTTGCCGGCGTACGGCGACAGCGGCGCCAGTTCCAGGTCGGTGGCCTTGGCGCGGATGTCCAGCGCGAGCGGCTTGACGCTCGGGTTCAGCTGGCCGCTGATCTCCAGCAGCGCGGTGCCCTCGGCGCGGCCGCGCAGTGCCAGCGTCGCCATCTCGCGGCTGCCCGAGCTGAACGCGCCGAGCTCGCCGTTCAGCTCGGTCAGCGCCGCGCTGTAGTTCGGGCGCACGAAGTGGTCGGTGAAATCGACCCGGCCGTTGGTCAGCCTGGTCGCACCGATCCGCAGGTCGATCGGCAGATCGCCCCCGGGCGCGGCCGAAGGCGCGCTCGACGCCGAAGCCGCGACCGCGGCAACCGGCGGCGCCGATGCCGCATCGGCCGGCGCGGCGGCAGCGTCCTGCAGGTTGAAGCGCCCCTGCTCGGTGACGATCAGGCGTGAGTAGAAGTCGTTCAGCGCCGCCTCGGCGATCTCGATCTGCGGCCGCGCCGGCGGCTTGATCGCGACCTTCACGCCCTTCAGCACGAGCGACTGCCAGCTCAGCAGCTCGTCGGTGGTCGCGCTGCTAGCGACCTGGCCCGGCTCGGGCAAGGTCGCGACGTGCACATCGCCGAGCAGCACGTCGCCGGCGGCGTTCACCTCTAGCCCGGCCGGCTGTTGGCGCAGGTTCACCGTGCCGGTGTAGCCGGCCTCGGCACGCAACAGCGTCAGGCGCGCCTGGTCGGCGAAATACGGCGCGAACAGCGCCACCGGGAAGCGCACGACCTTCAGCGTGCCGGTGGCCAGCAGCGGCGTCATGCCGACGCGGCCCTTGTAGTCGATCGCGCCGCCGGCGCGTTGCCGGTCGCGCGTGATGCCGCCGATCTGCGCGCTGAGCTGCAGGCTCGCCGGCGGCACGGCGCGCTCGCCATGCCACTCGGCGTTCTTCAAGGCCACTCGCAGCCCGCTCAGTTCGAACCGCACCGCCTCGCTCGCGCCGCCGCGCACGATCGCATCGGCGAAGCGAACGCGACCGCCGTCGAGCAACAGGTCCTTCAGCTGAACGTGCCACACCGGCGCAGCGGGCGCCGGCGCGCGCGCACCAGACGCGGGCGGCGGCGCGTTGCGGTTCCCCATCCAGCCCTGCAGGTTCAGGCGCCCGGCCTTGTCGCGCGCCAGCAGCACCGCGGGCTGCACGAGCTTGACGCTGCCCAGCGCGATCGTGCGCGCGAGCAGGTCGACCTTGACATCGGCGAGCGCGAGGCGCTTCAGCGCGACCGCGTCCTGCGCGCTGCGGCCGCTGCCCTCGCTCACTTTCAGGTCGTCGAGCGCGAGGCTGTCGAGCGTCAGCTGCAGGCGCGGTGCGTCGGCCGCGCCCGACCAGTCGAGCCGGGCCTGCGCCGCGAGCTTACCGGCTACGCTGGGTACCAGGGTCTGCGCCAGGTAGGGCGCAAACGCGGCCAGCGAGACGCTTGTGAGCTCGATGCCGAGCTTCGCGTCGTGATCCGTGACCGGGCCCTCGGCCGAGAACTCGGCGAGTGCCGGCGTGCCTGCAGCCTGGGTGTGAAGTGCGCCCTTGATCGCGACCGGAATCGCCTGCGTCAGCGGCCACCGGACCTGCTTCGCGCTGACGCTCAGGCCGTCGAGCTGCAGGCTCGCGCCGGGCTTCACCGCGGCGTCGGTCCAGAGCACGCGCGCGTCCGTCAGGTCCAGCGCTCCGAGGCTGAGCTGCCAGGCTTCCGGCGCCGCCGGCCGAGCCGCGGCCGAGGCGGCAGAGGCCGCTGCGGCTGGCGTGCCGGCCTTCGCGTCGGTCGGCGGCGGGGCGAGCTGCAGCAGGTTGATCGTGCCGGCCGCATCGCGCGTCGCGTGCAGCTGCAGACCGTCGATGCGCAGGCTGTCGAACGCGAGCTGGCGCGCCAGCGGCTGCACGTCGTGCAGCGCGAGCTGCAGCCGCTGCCAGGCCAGCAGCGGCGCGCCGGCGGCATCGGTCAGCGCCAGGTCTTTCGCGACCAGCGTGCCTTGCAGCGTCGCCTTCGGCGGCGCGCCGGGCGGCAGCGCGAAGTTGAGGTTCAGGTCGGCCGAGACGCTGCCGCGCGTCACGCGCACCGGCAGCGAGGCCGGCAGGTAGCCGAGGTAGGGCGCGAGGTCGAGGTCGGTCATCGCCAGCTTCAGATCGCCGGGCCTGGTCTGCGCGAACGGCATCGCCTGCGCGCCACTGTCGAAGGGCGTGCCGTTGAGCTTGAACGCGAGCCGCGGCTCGATCTTGACCTCGACCTGCGAAGGCAGGTTCGAGATGAACGGCAGCGCCAGCTGCAGCGCCTCGATCCGGTGGACGCGGTTCACCGGCCGGTCGTCGAAGCGCAGTTGCGCATCGCGGATCTGCAGGTTGTAGAGCGCGAAGTGCGCCGGCTCGGCCGCCGCTTTCGCGTCGGGCCCGGGCGTGAAGCGCGCGATCAGGTCGTCGACGTCGTAGTGGCCGGCGCCGGTGCGCGCGATGCGCAACCGCAGCGCGTCGACTTCGAGCGCCTCGATCACCGGCGCGAGCCGGAACAGCGACGCCGCCGACAGGTTCGCATGCAGTTGCCCGACCCTGAGCAGCGGCTCGGCGCCGGCGGGCAGCCCGGCGATCACGAACTCCTTGACCGTCAGGTCCAGGTTCCAGGGGTGGAAGCTTACGTCGCCGATCGTGACCGGGCGGCCGAGCGCCTCGCTGGCGCGCAACGGCAGCTGCCACTTCAGCAGCGCCGGCAGTGCGAGCCACAGGACGAGCCAGAGCAGCAGCAGCGCCGCCACGCCCCACGCGAATCGCCTGAGCCAGATCAGCATCGACCTTCCCTGTTCACCGGAACCTGCCGCACGGGCGCCATCCTGTCATATCCCGCACCGGCTCACGGCTCACCGTCCCAGTAGTCCAGATCGTCGGCGAGGCGGTTCACGCGCGAGAAACGCTGCGTCGCGTCGCCTGGCGGGGCCGCGGCCATCGCCATGTACTTGCCCGAATCGGGATACTCGACGACCTCGGGGCTCTCGCGGGTGCTGATCGACAGGAACTTCAGCGGCCCGGTCGAGCTGTTGACGATCTGGTGCGGGTACTTCGGGCCGGGCGGGATGAAGACCACGTCGCCCGCGCGCAGCGCCAGCAGCTCGCCCGCGACGCGCAGCTGGCCCTCGCCTTCGAGCACGACGAAGGCCTCCTCCTGCGCGTAGTGGAAGTGGTAGGGGCAGCCGCGCTTGCCGGGCGCGAGGATGTCGACGCTGATGCCGAGCTTGCCGGCCGCGGTACCGGTGCCCAGCCGCGCGCACAGGGTGTCGTTGAGCGGCTCGCGCTGTTCGCGCTGCTTCTCGATCGTCTCGACGTTGCGGATCAGCAGTGCGCGCAGCTGTTCGGTTCTTTCGCTCATCGGTGACCTCGCGGGTTGCACAAGCCCTTCGATGATGCCTTGTCGCGAGCACCCTGCGGCACAATCCCGACCCATCCCGACCCATCCCGTCGCCGCCCCGAAACCGACCGCCGAGCCGAGCTGCCCGTGAACAATCTCCTCGTTCTGCTCGGCATCGAGTCCTGGAAGCCACTGTTGACCGCGATGCTGCTGCCGCCGGTGCCCTTGTTGCTGCTGGTGCTGGTCGGCGGGCGCCTGATCATGTCGCGCCGCGGGCTGGGCTGGCTGCTGGTCCTGCTGAGCGTGGCGCTGCTCTGGCTCAGCAGTTGCACCGGCAGCGCGCGGCTGCTTTCGCAGCTCGCGCTGCACCCGCAGCCCGCACTCACCGCCGAGCGGCTCAGGGCGCTGAAGACGCCCGCGAGGCCGACCGCGATCGTCGTGCTGGGCGGCGGGCTGGAGCCGTTCGCGCCCGAGTACGGCGCCGCCAGCCTGCAGCACCCCTCGCTCGAGCGACTGCGCTACGGCATCTGGCTGAGCCGCGAGACCGGGCTGCCGCTGGCGTTCAGCGGCGGTGTCGGCTGGGCCCAGCCCGAGGCGATGCCCGAAGCGCGCGTCGCCGCGCAGATTGCCGCGAACGAGTTCGGCCGGCCGCTGAAGTGGGTCGAAGACCAGTCGCGCGACACGCGCGAGAACGCCGTGCGCAGCGTTGCGCTGCTGCGCGCCGCCGGCATCCGCCAGATCGTGCTGGTCACGCACGGCTGGCACATGCCGCGCGCGCTGCGCGCCTTCGAAGCCGCCGCGGGCACCGACATCGGCATCGAAGCGGCGGCCATGGGTCTGGCGCGCGGCACCGAGACACCGGTGCTCACCTGGATGCCGACGACCAAAGGCATCACCGACGTGCGCAACGTGCTGCGCGAACTGCTGGCGCGCATCGTCGGCGCCTGAGCCCCGCGCGGCGTCGCGGCGCCCTCCTACAGGCGCTCGCGCCGTCGACCGTGGTGCGCCGCGGCGCGCGCCCCGGATCATCGCCGGCACTGCACTGCACAGCCCCGCCACCCGATGAACCCGTTTTTCCAGAGGCTGCTCGGCCGCTGGCCTGCGCGGCGCAGGCGCGTCGTGGTCGCGCTGCTGGCGCTCGCCGTGCTGGTGGCGGTGTTCGACTGGACCTGGTTTCGCCCGCTGATCCAGCATGTCGTGCACGAGCGTTCGGGCCGCACGATCCGATTCGACAAGCTGCGCATCGGCATGACCGGCGCGCTGGAGCCGCGCATCGAGTTGCAGGGCCTGCATGTCGACAACGCAGCCTGGGCCGCACCGCGGCCGTTGATCGACGCCCGGCTGGTGCGCTTCGTCTTCTCGTGGCGCAGCCTGACCGACCCGAAGCTGATCGTCACCCGGCTGGTGCTCGTCGACGCCCGCGTCGATCTGGAACGCAGCGCCGACGGCCTGCGCAACTGGCGCCTGATGCAGCCGCTGGATCGTGGCCCCGGGCGGATCCGCGTGATGTCGCTCGACGCCGTGCGCAGCGAGCTGCGCGTGGTCGACCGCAGCGTGGCCCTCGAGGTCGAGGCCCGGATCACGTCGCTGCTGCCTGGCCAGCTGCTGGCGGCCGCACCGCAGCAGCCGCTGTCGAAGTGGCTGAGCTTCGAGGGGCGCCTCAACGGCCAGGCTTTCGCGGGCGAGGCGGCCATCGGCGAGGTGCTCGGTTTCGCCGACACCGCGGCGCCGTTCGGGTTGCGCGGCGAGCTGCGCAGCGGCGCGTCGCGTCTGCGGGTCGAGGGGCTGGCGGCGGACGTGCAAGGCCTCGAGCGGCTCGACGTCGACCTGCAGCTCCACTCGCCGGACATGCACGAACTCGAGCCGCTGCTGGCGCGCCTGCATTGGCCGGCGCTGCCCTTCGACGGCAGCGCGCATCTGGGCAAGACCGGCGATCGTTCCAGGTTCTCGCGCTTGCAGGCGAAGCTCGGCCGCAGCGATGTGCAGGGTGAGTTGCGCATCGACGCCGCGCCCGCGGCCGGCGCGCGACCGATGATCCACGCCGACCTGAGCAGCACCGCGGTCTACATCGACGAGATCGCCACGCTGCTCACGCGCGCGCCCGGCGATCACGACCCGAATGTCCGGCCGGTGCCGGATGGCGTGATCGCGTGGCAGGTGGGCCGCTTGGTGCGCCCGGGCTCGCCGTGGCTGCAGGGGCTGCGCGTCGATGCCACGCTGCGCGACGCGGGACTCGCGGTCGAGCGCTTCGACCTCGGCATCGCCGGCGGCCACGTCACCGGCGCGCTGCAGGTCGACGCTACGGGCGCGGCGCCGATGATGGCGCTGGACGCCCATCTGGCCGGCCTGCGTGTCGAGACGATTTCGATGGCACTGGCGGGCGCGTTGCAGGGACACGCGTCTTTGCGGGCGCAGGGCAGCTCGGCGGCGGCGCTGGCGCGTAGCCTGTCCGGCTCGTTGCGCGCGACGTTGCAGAAGGCGACGATCTCGCGCCGTCTCGACGCCCGCCTCGCGCTCGACGGCGGGGCGATTTTTCGCACGCTGCTGGCCGGCGACGAGAAGGTGCCGGTGCAGTGTGCGGCGCTCGCGATCGACTTCGAACGCGGGCGCGGGCGCTCCCGCCAGTTCGCGTTCGAGACCGAGCGCGTCGCGCTCGGCGGCAGCGGCACGGTCGACCTCGTCGGCCGCTCGCTCGACCTGCTGCTGACGCCGCAGCGCAAGGGCACGGCGCTGCTGGCACTGGACCGTTCGATCCAGATCAGCGGCCCGTTCGCAGGGCCGCAAGTCGCACTGGCGGATCGCCACGATCCAGTGGTGCAGCCGCGCTGCACCGCGCTGCGCGATTGACGGCGCCCCATTCCCCGGCGCGCCGCTGAGCGACAACGCGCAGGTCGACCGCGCCGGCACGCGCGTGATGGTCGGCCAGGCGAGCGTCTACGACCTCTGGCTGAGCCGCGAACCGAAGGCGGCGCAGATCCTGCGCGCGCCGACCTCGCCGACCGTGGTCGACAACTTCGTGGCGCGCGACGCGGACGTCGCGGCCGGCGTCAAGCAGCAACTCGAAGCCGACGCGGCGCGCCTCGGCGGTCTGCGCTTGCTGCCCGGCCGCTTCATGGTCATCGAGCAGGCGATGGGGCTGCCGGCCGAGCGCGGCGACCCGGCCCAGCAGGTGCTGAAGGACTTCGTCGAATCGGCGAAGGCCAGCGGCTTCGTCGCACGCGCGCTGCAACGCCACGGCATTCGCGGCGCGGTGGTCGCGCCGGCCGCGTGATCAGCGCGGCGCGTCGCCCTTGCGGTACTCGGCGGTCAGCTCGTCCAGGCGCTGCTTCAGGTCGGCGTCGAGCTTATAGTCGGCGGCCGCGAGCGTCGCGTCGAGTTGCTCGGGGCGGCTCGCACCGAGCAGCGGCGCGGTGATCAGCGGGTTCGCCATCACCCACGCCACCGCCAGGGTCGCGAGCGGCACGCCGGCCTCGTCGGCAAGCTTGTGGAGTTGCGCGACGGTCGCAAAGCTGCGCTCGTTCCAGTAGCGCTCCTGGTACATCGTCGCCGAGCTGCCGAGTGTGAAGCGCGTGTTCGCCTCGCGTTGCGCATCCGGGCCGCGGTACTTGCCGGTCAGCAGCCCGCCGGCGAGCGGGTTGTACGGGATCACGCCCAGGCCTTCTTCGCCGGCCAGCGGCAGCAGCTCGCGCTCGATCTCGCGGAACAGCAGGCTGTAGCGCGGCTGCACCGAGACGAACCTGGTCAGCTTGTGAAGCTCGGCGCGGCCGAGCGCGAGCGCAAGCCGGTAGGCCAGGAAGTTGGACACGCCGATGTAGCGCGCGCGGCCCGATCGGACGATCGTGTCGAGCGCTTCCAGCATTTCGTCGAGTGGCGTCGTGCGGTCGTCGAAGTGCAGCTGGTACAGGTCGACGTGGTCGGTCTGCAGGCGCACCAGCGACGCGTCGATCGCGTCGAGCAGGTGCTTGCGCGAGGCGCCCTGGTCCCAGGGCTGCGGCCCCATCTTGCCGACCGCCTTGGTCGCGACGATGAAGCGCGCGCGCCCGCCGGGCCCCTGCGCGCGCAGCCAGCGGCCGACGATCTCTTCGGTGCGCCCGGTGGTCTCGACGGTGCCGCCGAGCGGGTAGATGTTCGCGGTGTCGAGGAAGTTGATGCCGCCCTCGGCGGCGCGGTCGAGGATGCGGTGCGACACCGCTTCGTCGGTCTGCAAACCGAAGGTCATCGTGCCCAGCGCGAGCTTCGAGACGGTCAGGCCGGTGCGGCCCAGGCGGGTGGTGGCAATGCTCATGATTTGGCCTTCTCGTCAGTGGCAGGTGCATGCGGGACCAGCAGGCCGCGTGTGACCGCCGCGCGCGCCAGGAACGCGTCGAGTGCGCGCGTGACGTTCGCGAACTCCTTGATGCCGACGAGTTCGCCGGCCTCGTAAAAACCGATCAGGTTGCGCACCCACGGGAAGGTCGCGATGTCGGCGATCGTGTAGTCGTCGCCCATGATCCAGGCGCGGTCGTCGAGCTGCCGGTCCAGCACCGCGAGCAGGCGTTTCGATTCGCCGACGTATCGGTCGCGCGGCCGCTTGTCCTCGTACGCCTTGCCGGCGAAACGGTGGAAGAAGCCGACCTGGCCGAACATCGGCCCGATGCCGCTCATCTGGAACATCAGCCACTGGATCGTCTCGTAGCGCGCCGCCGCGTCCTGCGGCATCAGGCGGCCGGCCTTCTCGGCCAGGTAGAGCAGAATCGCGCCCGATTCGAACAGGCCGAGCGGCCGGCCACCGGGCCCGTCGGGGTCGAGGATCGCCGGGATCTTGTTGTTCGGGCTCAGCGACAGGAACGCCGCCGACATCTGATCGTGAGTGTCGAAGCCGACGCGGTGCGGCTCGTACGGCAGGCCGATCTCCTCCAGCATGATCGAGATCTTGACGCCGTTGGTCGTCGCCAGCGAGTACAGCTGAAGTCGATCCGGATGCTGCGCGGGCCACTTGCGGGTGATGGGAAAACTCGAGAGGTCGGTCATGTGAAACGGTTTGGCGCGACAGCGGAACGCGATCGTGCCATTCATTGCGCCGGCGCGTGCAGCGCACGGGTTCTGGCGTCGTGCAGGCGCTGTCCTACGGCCAGCGCGGAAGTTCTCCGCGCGACAGCCCCGCGCGCACGCTCTAGGCTTCTGTGCGTGCGACGCGCGGCGCTCACTGCGCGGCTGTCTACCGGCGGCCTGGCCACCACCCGAAGCCTTTTGTTGCAAGGTACGACATGCTGCATCACACCCGCACCGCTCGCGTCACCGATCCGATCCGCGTCGTCGCCCATGACGGGCGAGCCCGGACGATCCCGGTTGGGCCCTGCCTGGTCGAAGAGCTCGAGGGCGATCTGGTGGACGTCGTCTGGGGCCGTGCCGGCGAGAAGTCGGTCGTGATGCCGACCACGCAGGTCCAGAGCGCGGAGCGCGAAGGCAAGCTGGTGCTGCTCGACTGAGGCTGGCGGCCGTTGCGAGCCAGTTCGCCGAAAGCGCCGCGGCCGCGGCACAATAGCGGCCATGCCAAACATCGCATCGGTTCTGAAGAACGAGATCGCCCGCGTCGCCCGCAAGGAAGTGCGCGGCGAGATCGCCGGCCTCAAGAAGGCGGTCGTCACGCACCGCGCCGAGATCGCCGCGCTCAAGCGGCGTGCCCAGGCGCTGGAGCAGGCGCTGCGCCGCCTGGCCAAGGCGGGAGCAAAGGCCGGGCCGGTCGGCGTGGACGAGGGTGCTGCGCCGTCGCAGCGCTTCAGCGCCAAGGGCCTCGCGTCGCAGCGCAAGCGGCTCGCACTCTCTGCCGCCGGGTGCGGGCTGCTGGTCGGCGCGTCCGGGCAGTCGGTCTACAACTGGGAGAGCGGCAAGGCCCGCCCGCAGACCAAGCACCTGTCTGCGCTGGCGACGCTCAAGAGCCTGGGCAAGAAGGAAGTGGCGGCGCGGCTGGCCGCGTTGCAAGAGGCAGCCTAGCCCGGCGCGGCACGGCGCCGCCGACCCGCAGCGACGGCCGCTTCATCCGCCCCGGGTCATTGCGCCGGCGCTGACGCCGGTGACGCGAGCGGCTTGCCCTTCTCGACCACATAGACACCGACCAGCCTGGTAGCGGTGGCGCCGTCGTTCTTGGCGTTGTGTACGACCCCCGCGGGAATCACGAATCCTTCCCCGGCCACGACCTTGCGCGGTGCTTGGCCCGCGACCATCAGAGTCGCTTCGCCGTCGATGACGTAGCTGATCTCGTCGCCGGGATGGGTGTGCCAGCCGGCCACGCCACCCGGTGCGATCTCGACGCGTGCCACCACCGCTTCACGGCCGGGCACCGACACGTCGGCCTTGGTGACCATCGTTCGCGTCAGCGCGGGGGCCTGCGCGACGATCACCCCCGCAAGGGCAGCGAGGCACCCGCCGACGACAAGGCGCTTCAAGTATTTGGTCATGCCTGCTCCTGTTGGATTTCGATTCGCCGCTCGTGAACCGCGAAATTGTGTGAGCGCGCAGGCCCCCGGGGCAAGCGAGATTTCCCGAACCTTGATCCCCGCGGGGGACGGGCGCCGCGAGGCGGCGTCCTTGGGGCGCTCAATGGGCCTTGGTTGCCGCCCTCTGCTTGAAGATCAAGATGCAGGCAATGATGAACAACAGAATCGTCGCCGATGCGGCGTAGCGGCTCAACGCCAAGCCTCCGGAACTGGGAGGTTTGTCCAGGAAGTCACCTACGACTGCCCCGAGCGGACGGGTGAGGATGAACGCGGCCCAGAAGAGCGCGGTGCGAGAAAGTTTGGTCCGGAAGTAGGCCGCGACCACGAGTCCCAGCAGAGCACTGAAGATGATCGCGCCGCCGCGATAACCAAGGCCGGCAGAACCTGCCGTCCAGTCGCCCAGGGCAGTCCCGAGAGTTTGAGAGAACATGATCGTCACCCAGTAGAACATTTCTGCCTTTGGCGTATTCACGGCTTCAATGGCCACCGAGCCCAGCGAGCGATGCCAGATCACGAGGGAGGCCATCAACAGGCCAGACAGCAGCGTGGCCCCTCCCGCGTACCCGATCCCCAGAGATCGGTCCGCGAAGTCGGCCAGCGTCGTTCCCACCGTGGTCGTCGCGATGATGGTTGTCCAGTAAAGGGAGGGGTGGAAGCGCGTCGCCTTGATCTGCGCCGTGACAGCGCCCAGGAAGATCGCCGCGAAAATGGCGGTTCCGACGAGGTAGCCCAACTTCATCGAGATGGATACCGCGTCGCCAGCCGTTTCGCCCAATGTCGTGGCGGCTATCTTGATGACCCAGAACAGGAACGTGACCTCGGGAACCTTGCTCCCAATGTGGTCGGCTGTGGTCGTGGTCATGCTGGCTTCTTATTGAGTTTGATCTGCAGCGCAATTCGAGAGCGCGGAATGTTGATCGAGAAGACTTAACAGAGGCTGAGGATGGCCATGCCCGACCGAACGCAGGAGGTCGAATCGACCAGGTCCTTGGTCAACCGCGTGACACAGCGCTGCGGCATGAAGCTACTTACGCTTGAGAGAAATGCAATCGGCTGTCGACCGCGTCCATTGGGTACCACATCGCCCTTGTCTACCTCGCTGCCGTTCCCATGTTCCCTGGGCATGCCTGTTCGGTGCATTGCTCATCGGATCTGGATACGGCCCCGTCACGCCTGCGAGCAGCCACATACCTTCGCTGGTGTTGTTGTGGGCCCTCCCGTCTTCGGAAGCATCGCAGCGGTGACGGGCGGCTACCGTTGGGCGTTCGCAGCGGTGACAGCAGGCCCCCTGGTGTCACGTCAACCCAGTGCGCATTGTCCGCCGCCTTGCCGACGAACACCGCGACCTTGAGTCCCGTGACGAACGCTGGGTCCGCCATCTGGGCGGTGTTGCCGTGAACCACATGATCTCGCACCTGTTCCGTTGCGCTGCGTTCGGTGCGCAACAACATCCGCACGCCTTCATCGGAGCCGGCGCGTTGGAGCAGACTCAACTCCTCGGTGGACAGCGGCTTCGAGTCGTAGTCGCCCCGCGTGCACTGCCGCTCGGGCATGGCCCCGAACGATGGCGAGGCCCGGGCTCGGGTGGGCTCCAGCGTCACGCGCACGACATCGCGTGCCGTGTCGAACGCGCTTCGCCCTTGAACCCGTGGGCAAGCGCGACCTGGATCAGGTTCTCTCAGCAGCGCAGCCCAGTGACTTCCAGCGTTGGGTGTTGTGGCTGCAGGGCGCCAGCGTCGCATAGCGCACAAGTTCCTTGCCGAGCGCTGCACCGTCAAAGCCATCCAACGAGCCAAGGCGCCAAGTTCGCCCTGCGACGGCCTCGTAGCCCTCGGCATCACTGCTCTGTGAGCAAGCAGACACGATCGATGAGCCGCCGGAAATCGCCGGTGCCGAAGAAACGAACTGCCTGCGCGTGATGCCGGTCGCCATGGCCCCCAAGCTCGAGGCTACATCGTCCGGTGCTGCATCGATCATGTTTCAGCTCGAATCAAGCCCGCACCAGCGCCTGCTCGATCGTGCCCGCACACGCGGCACAGTGCATGCCGAAGATGCGCGGCGACGACTCGGCAATGCGACTGCCGCCGGCCTCGCCGACCCAGCAGGTGAACGCATCGAGTTCGGCCGGGTCGCCCACGACCGAGGAACTCGTCGTGTCGACGACCACGGCGTCCGCCGTCTGGGCGAGGCCGTTCATCTCGAGCGCCGAGAAATACCGCCCGCCGCTCAGCGGATCAACAGCACCGGCATCTTGCAGCGTGCCAGCACACCGCTTGCCACCGACCCCAGGATCACGTTGCCGAGTGACGAGTGACCATGCGTGCCCATCACGATCAGGTCGGTTCTTTCAGTCTCTGCGATCTCGGCGATCGCCTCGGCCGGATGGCCGTGGGCCTGGGCCACGCGAATGTTCCAACCCTGTTGATCGGCAAACGCCTTCACCGGTCCGAGCACGTGATCTGCCTGTTCCTGGTAGTAGCCGTCGATCGTGCCGCGTTCCAGGAAGCGCGTCGCGTACGCCGGGATCGGGGGGATCGCGGTGAACACCAGGTACTCGTGACCGCGACCGAGCAATTCGTCGTGTGCAGCGATGTAGCTCAGCATGCGCTTCGTGTGGTGACTCCCGTCCACGGGCAACAGGATCTTCATGT
>JANXZN010000335.1 GCA_025355545.1 Rhizobacter sp. | reverse complement strand
CTCGTACTGCGGAGCAGTTCCCCTCGATCGACCGCTGGGCCGCCTTGCTGCGCTACATCTGCGACCGGATCGTCGGCGTCGGGCCGCCTTTACCGGTGCTGGTCGGTCCTACGCCGACCGGGTAACTCACGTTTTTAGGATGAATGTGTTCATCCGATTGGCCAATTCTTCGCGCCGTACTCGAAGAAAATCGCGATACCGATCGATCTCCCAAAGCGTGGGATCGAGGGGCACACATTGTGCTTCGAGTGCGGCCTTACCATGCTTGTTCACGATCTTCCCCAGATACTCCGATGGCGCCTTGTTGCCTATGCTCTGGTTCGTCTGTCCGCCGATAAACGCCATGTTGGCCATCTCGTTGATCTCGTTGGTCTGGTACCCATAAGCCTTCAGCAGTGATTTCGGAAAGATGTGGTGCCACTGGATGAAGTGCGGCCTGCCCTGATGCGCAAGTGAGAGTCCCAGACCGCTATGCCAGTCCTTCGCACCGGCGTGCTTCAAAGCCAAGTAGGCGAGTGAGAAGACTGGGCTGGTAACGCCGCGCCCTTCCAGGTCGACCGGCTCGATGTCCAGGTGCGCCCCGAACTGGCGCTTCAGCAGTTCGAGCAACGCGGCCACGTCCTGCTTGTCAAAGACGACCTTCAGGTCCTCGTTTAGCAGCCCTTCGCTGGCGCCGCGACCGAACCGCCCTCGCGCGTTGCCATTCAGCAGCCAGTGCAGCAAATGCCCCTGATCAGCTTGAGAAAGCTTGTTGTCCTTGACCCGACTGATTGCCGCGATCGTGTGAAGGAACATCGGCGACGACAACAGCGATTCGTCTTCGATCCCCGCGTTCGCCTGGAGGAAGTTGATCGCGAAACGAAGCCCCTCTTTCCCCTCCTCCCAGCCCTCTTTCAACTTTTGCAGTTGGGTCGAGCCAACGACGCCGAACTTGCATTGCTGCGTAGCGAACACCACGATTGAGCGCACGAGTTGGCCCATATCGATCGCGAATCGGCTTTGCTCGCACACCTTCTGAAAGTCTTCGAGTTCCTTGAGCAGATCGCGCCACCGCGAAGTCATCTGCGCGAGTGCCAGATCAGACGAGCGAAGGTTTGCGCCGAGCGAGTTCACGCGTACGAAGATCTCGGTCACCTCCTCGTAGCTCATGTTGCGTTCCAGCACATGCACCACGTAGGGATAGTCCTTGATGGCTCGCAGTTTCTTCAACCGATCCGAGTAGCGTTGGTAATTCGGGTCAACAAGTGATGTAACCCCTGCCCTCGTCAAGATCACAGCATCCGTATCGCCCCCGAAAACCCCGGTAACCGACACCCAACCTTGCCGCGCGCGGAGCTTGGCAGTCATCACCATAAATGTGCGGTCATCGTCCTCGTCGTCGCTTTCACCGTCGGCACTTTCGCTCAGTAGGTGCTCCGGATGATTGAGGTTGAACGCGATGTCGATCGGCTTCTGCTGCCCACGTACCGTTACGAGCTCGCCGAGCAGCACCGCGGTCAGCGAGGTCAACCGCTGCTGGCCATCCAGCAACAGCTTGTGTCCGGTGAAAGCACTGGGTTGCTGCACGATGGCGGCGCCTTTCATCGGCACCGTCTCGTCGGTCTCCCATAGCAGGATGGAGCCGCTGGGATAGCGGCGGTAAAGAGAATCGAGCAAGTCGCGGACGCGCGGCGCGCGCCAGACGTATTGGCGCTGAATCTCGGGAAGGCGCAACTCACCGCGTTTGTACTGGTCTACCAGCGCTCCGATCGAGATGTTTTGCTGCTGCATAGATGGATCCGGGTTGTTTTGGAAAGGCGCAGTATTGAAAATGCGGAGAATGCGAAACGATTCTGTTGCGACCGACGAAGCACGTCCCCCAACGCGGCGCTCAGCCCAGCGCCTCGCGCACGAAGTCGAGCCGGTCCTGGCCGAAGAACATCTGCTGGCCGACGAACATCGTCGGCGCGCCGAACGCACCGCGGGCAATCGCCTCTTCGGTGGTCGCGCGCAGCGCGGCCTTGACCTCGGCATCGCCGACCCAGCCCATCACCTCGGCGGGGTCGAAGCCGGCCGCGCCGAGCACCCCGGCAGCGACGGCCGCATCGTTCAGGTTCTGCGGCTCGACCCACATCGCGTGGAACGCGGCACGCAGATAGTCCTGAAAGCGCTCGGGCGCGCGCAACTGGGCGCCGGTCGCGCCGCGCATCAGCATCAGCGTGTTGATCGGGAAATGCGGATTCATCGCGAACGGCACGCCGTAACGTCGCGCGAAGCGGGCCATGTCGACGTCCATGTAGCGGCCCTTGGCCGGTACCGCGGCGGGCGAGGCGTTGCCGGTGGCCTGGAACACGCCGCCAAGCAGCGTCGGCCGGTAGACCAGCGCCGCGCCGGCCTGCGCGCACAGCGCCGGCAGCTGCGTCCAGGCGAGGTAGGTGGTCGGGCTGCCGACATCGAAGAAGAATTCGACCTGCTTGCTCATCATCGCCCCTCTGTTCAACGGCTCGGCGCTGGACTACCGTCGGCGCTCGGACCATCGTAAGCCACGAAAGGATCTCATCTCATGCCGACGAACCCGAACCCCGTCGCGCTCGTGATCGGCGCCGGCGACGCGACCGGCGGCACGATCGCGAAGCGCTTCGCCGCGGGCGGCCATACCGCCTGCGTGACACGCCGCGAGGCCGACAAGCTCGAGCCGCTGCTCCAGGCGATCCGTGCCGCCGGCGGCCAGGCGCACGGCTTCGGCTCGGACGCGCGCAAGGAAGAGGATGTGATCGCGCTGGTCGAGCGGATCGAGCGCGACATCGGGCCGATCGAGGTGCTGGTGTTCAACATCGGCGCAAACGTGCCCTGCAGCGTGCTGGAGGAAACCGCGCGCAAGTATTTCAAGATCTGGGAGATGGCCTGCTTCGGCGGCTTCCTGAACGGGCGCGAGGTTGCCAAGCGCATGGTCGCGCGCGGCCGCGGCACGATCATCTTCACCGGCGCGACCGCGGGGCTGCGCGGGGCCGCGAACTTCGCCGCGTTCGCCGGCGCGAAGCACGCGCTGCGCGCGCTGGCGCAGAGCATGGCGCGCGAGTTGGGGCCGCAGGGCGTCCATGTGGCACACGTCGTCGTCGACGGCGCGATCGACACCGAGTTCATCCGCAGCAGCTTCCCGGAGCGCTACGCGCTGAAGGAGCAGGACGGCATCCTGAACCCCGAACACATCGCCGAGAACTACTGGCACCTGCACCGGCAGCCGCGCGACGCGTGGACCTTCGAGCTGGATCTGCGCCCGTACATGGAGCGCTGGTAGGAGTGAAGCCCACCGATCGCCGAGTACGGCGATCGACCCGCCGCGGGGGGGCCGGGCCCGGCTTGGGGCGGCCCGGCGCCCGGGCCCGCCGCTCAGCGCCTGGGCGGCGGGAAGCGGATCTCGTAGCGCGAGTGCCGGTCGTCGTCGCTGAACTGCAAGGTGTTGCCGACCCACTCGTAGGGCACGACCAGCGCGTCGATCTGCACCACGTTGTGCATCACGACGATCTCGACCTGGCTGCTGCGCAGCTGCAGGTTGTAGACGAGGTCGTCGATACGCACCCGCAGCGAGCCGTCGGCGCGCCAATCGGCCTGGGCCGGCCCGCAATTCGGCGGCGCGGCCGAGGTCGCGACGCACATCTGCACGGTGTGCCGGCCACTCGCCGGCAAGGCCGAAGGTGCGGCCACGGCGCCCAGCGCGGCGAGGGCTGCCAGCGCGCCGGGGAGCCGCCCCGCGCGCATCACTTCAGCAGGCCTTCGGCCTTCATCGCCGCCTGCACCGCCGGGCGCGCGGCCATGCGGGCCTGGAACGCGCTCAGGTTCTTCCTTCCCGAGATGTCGATGCCGGTGGGCTTGGTCCAGTTGGTGATCGTGAACAGATACGGGTCGGCGACGCTGAACTCGTCGCCCATCAGGTACTGCTTGCCTTCGAGCTGATCGTCGACCCACTTCAGCCGCGTGGTGGCGCGCGCGCGCAGCACCGCCTTGCCCTCTTCCGGCATGGCCGGGTTGAACATGCCGCCGATGCCCTTGTGCAGCTCGCTGGTGATGAAGTTGAGCCACTCCTGCAGCCGGTAACGCGCCATCGTGCCGTTCGCCGGCGCGAGCTTCTTGGCCGGCACCTGGTCGGCGATGTACTGCACGATCGCCGGGCCCTCGGACAGGCGCTCGCCGCTGTCGAGCTCGAGCAGCGGCACGTAACCCTTGGAGTTGATGGTGTAGTAGTCAGTGCCGTCGGCGAGCTGGTGGGTCTTGGTGCTGGCCAGCACCGGCTCGTAGGCCAGGCCGGCCTCGTTCAGCACGATGTGCGGGGCGAGCGAGCAGGCGCCGGGGCTGTAGTAGAGCTTCATGGTGGTTTCGTCGTGAGTCGGGGGACCGCCATTAGACCGCGTTCCCGGGCGCCCCGCGGCGTGGGGGATTCAAGCGCTTTGAAGGCTGCATGCAGTCGTCGGGCCTTTCGCCGGGCGTCGGCAGGACTACATTGAAGGCATGAACATCACCACCGCCCCCAGTTCCTTTTCGGTCCAGCGCTCGCGGCAGGTCGAGCGGCTCGTGCGTGGCCAGCCCACGTCCGACGGCGACGGCGTCAAGCTGACGCGCGTGCTGACGCAGCCGCTGCAGCAGCGCCTCGATCCGTTCCTGATGCTCGACGCTTTCGGCAGCGACGCCGCGAGCGACTACATCGGCGGCTTTCCGAGCCACCCGCACCGCGGCTTCGAGACCGTGACGATCATGCTGGAGGGCCGCATGCGGCACAAAGACAGCGTCGGCAACGTCGGCCTGCTCGAACCCGGAAGCGTGCAGTGGATGACTGCCGGGCGCGGCATCATCCACTCCGAGATGCCCGAGCAGGAAGAGGGCCGGATGGCCGGCTTCCAGCTGTGGGTCAACCTCGCCGCCGCCGACAAGATGACGGCGCCGGCCTACCGCGACATCGCACCGGGCGCCGTGCCCGAGTACACGACTCCCGCAGGCGTTCGCGTCCGGGTCATCGCCGGCAGCAGCGACGGCCAGGCCGGCGCGGTCGAACGGCCGACGACCGAGCCGGTCG
>JANXZN010000261.1 GCA_025355545.1 Rhizobacter sp. | reverse complement strand
GCCCGAGTTCGAGTGGATTAACACCGTGCTGGGCAATCTCAAGACCAGCTTCAGCGGCAGCTACCATTCCTTCGCCTTCCGAAAGTACGCCGCCCGATATCTCGCAGCGTTCGCCTATCGCTTCAACCGCCGCTTCGACCTGAGAACGTTGCATGCTCGGTTGCTCGTCGCTGCGACCCACTGTGGACCGCAGTCCCTGCGCTCGATCCGCTTGGCTGACGGTCATTGCTAATCAGGCATCGCGATGCCATAGGCTGTGGGCACGCCGTCGTGCGGTCCCGGGACGATGTCGTAGGCCTCGCCGCTGAGCGTGTTGCGCACGTGCCAGCAACGTTTGTGGGCGGCGTCGCGCAGTTGGCAGATCTCGAACTGCTTGGTGTGCCAGTTGTGGTTGCCGACGCTCGGTGGGTCGTTGAACTCCTCGACGACGTTGTGCCGCGGCGTGCGAATGTCGAAGTTGAATCGCCAGTAGACGTGGTGCGCGTGCAGGTGGCAGGTGCGGCGGTTCTCCGTGCCGGCAAAGCCGAAGCGCGGCCGGATCGTGCCGTTTGCGTGCAACCGCCACTCGCTGATCTGGGCTTCGGAAAAGCCGCCCGCCAATTTGGCAAGTCGGCTACAGCGGTTGGCGGTAAACCGCGAGCAAGGGATGCATGACGGTTAGCAGTAATCTTGATGGTTGCGGTTAATGTCGGGTTTCGGCCAAGATGGACGGGGTCAATCTAGGAGCCTGTCGGACTTGGGGAGCGTCGGCTGCAAATTGACCGCAGCGGTCCATTTTTCACCCGCTTCTCGTCCCATAGCTACGGCCATGAGACATCCGGTGTCAACCTGCTTCATTCAAAGCCTGCTTGAGCGCGTTGTTATGGAGCGCCGGGTCATAGGGTTTGCGGTCGGTCCAAGCACGCCAGAGCACACGCAACCAGGCACGGGCGAGGATGCGGATGGCGTGCGGGTGATCGCAGCCGCGAGCGCGAGCGGCGACGTAGATGCTGTGAGCCCAGGCGTTGGCGTGGCGCGAGTTGTCGGCCAGGCAGTTGATGGCCTGGCGCAGGCGGTGATTGCAGGCCCATCGGAAGGTGACGCTGCGCGTCTTGCCCGACTGGTAGGTAACGGGCACCGCACCGGCCTCGGCGGCGAGCCGCTCGGGCGAGGGGAAGCGTTCGCGCACATCACCCAGCTCGGCCAGGATCTGCGCGGCGCAGACACGCCCGGCGCGCGGGAAGGACATGATGATCTGCCCATCTGGCAGCGATGCGACGAAGCGTTCGATGCGCCGCGTCAGCTCAGATATTTGAGTGACCAAGGGGTCGAGCACGGCCACCAGCGAGCGCACGACCTGGGCCATCGCATCGGAGGTGAGTTCGTCCGTCAGCCCTTGCGCTGCGGCGTGCAGGCGGGCGAGCAGCTCAGTCGGGCTGCGCCGGCCACTGTAGTGCTGGGAGCGGCAAAAGCGCTGCAACTGCGCCTCGCTCAGGTGGGCGGTCGACGCGGGCGACGCGTAGCGATGCAGGAACGCCAGTCCGATGGGCGAGGTGATGTCGGCAAAGATGCAGGCGGCGCCGGGCCAGAAGGCCTGCAGCGTGCTGTGCAGTTGATTGCCCAGGGCCACGCGAGTGGTCACCAGGTCGTCGCGCGCACGCACCAGGGCACGCAGAGCGCGAATCGAGTCCGACTGCGGCGACAGCGCCGCCCAACGGTGACCATCGGTGCGCAGCAAGTCGGCCAGCAGGTAGGCATCCGAGGCATCGGACTTGCCGCCGTGGCTGCGGTAGCGCGGGCGGCTGGCCTTGACCGCGTTGGGGTGGATCGCAAAGACCTGATGACCGGCCTCGACCAGCGCATCAACGATCAGGCCCGAGGGGCGCTCGATGGCGATGCGCACGCTGGGGCCAAAGCGTGCCAGGCGGCGCATCAGCTCGGCCAAGCCCACGCGGTCGTGCGTGATCTCGAAGCGATCACGCACCGCTCCGGCAGCGTCGATGACGCACACCGCGTGGGTGTGCACGGCCCAGTCCACGCCGGCAAACACGTCGCTGGAAGTCTCGGTAGTCATGGACAAACTCCTCAAAGTTGCGGTATGACTGCCCGTGTCGGAAGGCGCGGCGGGAAGCTCATCAATTGGCGCTCCAGCTGGGTAGGCCTGGCGCTACATCCTGTGGCCCGTCGTGGCCTTCCGGCATCCCGTGGGCTGCGGGTCTCATGCGGGCCTTCGAAAGGCAAGCCGCCAAGGCAGTCACCACGGGGGCACGGAAGTCGGCTCATACCTTCGGTCGTTCTCCTGAGCGGCGTCAATGCCGCACAAATTCAAGATGCGCGCGATGAACACGGGTTGACCACCGGGTGCTTCGCAGTTGTGGACAAC
>JANXZN010000243.1 GCA_025355545.1 Rhizobacter sp. | reverse complement strand
CCGCCATCGATGAGTACATCGCCCATCACAACATCAAACCCCAGCCGTTCATCTGGACCAAGAGCGCCGCCGACATCCTGCAGAAGGTCATCCGCGCCAACAGCCGCTTAAGTTCTAAACAGAATGGAACACTACACTAGCGCCGCACGAAGCGCGAATCACGGGCCGACGCAAACCGGCTTTTTGGCGCGTGTAGCGGTCGACCGACCACCGCACCAAAAAAAAGCCGCCCGGCTTGCGCGCGGCGGCCTGTCGTATCGGATCTCGTGTGGACTTACTTGCCGCGGAACTTGCGGATCGCCGCGATCTGCGCCGCCAGCGCCGCGAACTCGCCCTGCGCCTTCGCGAAGTCGATGTCGCTCTTGGCGTTCTTCATCGCGTCTTCGGCGAGGCGCTTGGCCTCGCTGGCCTTGGCCTCGTCGAGGTCCTTGCCGCGGATCGCGGTGTCGGCGAGCACGGTGACCGTGCCCGGCTGCACTTCGAGAATGCCGCCGGCGACGAACACGAATTCTTCCTCGCCGCTGCTCGTTCCGTCAGGATTGGCGCGCTCGATCCGCACTGCGCCGGGCTTGATGCGGGTGATCAGCGGCGTGTGGCGCGGCAGGATGCCGAGTTCGCCGCTCTCGCCGGGCAGCGCGACGAACTTCGCCTCGCCTTCGAAGATGCTGCCTTCGGCGGAGACGACACTCACATGCAGGGTTGCCATCGTCGTACTCCGATCAGTTGACCTTCTTGGCCTTCTCGATGGCCTCGTCGATCGTGCCGACCATGTAGAAGGCCTGCTCGGGCAACGAGTCGCACTCGCCGGCCACGATCATCTTGAAGCCGCGGATGGTTTCCTTCAGCGGCACGTACTTGCCCGGCGAGCCGGTGAACACCTCGGCGACGTGGAAGGGCTGCGACAGGAAGCGCTGAATCTTGCGCGCGCGCGCCACCGCCAGCTTGTCTTCGGGCGAGAGTTCGTCCATGCCGAGCACGGCGATGATGTCGCGCAGTTCCTTGTAGCGTTGCAGCGTGCCCTGCACCGCGCGGGCGGTGTTGTAGTGGTCTTCGCCGACGACGTTCGGGTCGAGCTGGCGCGAGGTCGAATCGAGCGGATCGACCGCCGGGTAGATGCCGAGCGAAGCGATGTCGCGCGACAGCACCACGGTCGAGTCCAGGTGGGCGAACGTGGTCGCGGGCGACGGGTCGGTCAAGTCGTCCGCAGGCACGTAAACAGCTTGGATGGACGTGATCGAGCCGACCTTGGTCGACGTGATGCGCTCCTGCAGGCGGCCCATTTCTTCGGCCAGGGTCGGCTGGTAGCCCACCGCCGAAGGCATCCGGCCGAGCAGCGCCGAGACTTCGGTGCCGGCCAAGGTGTAGCGGTAGATGTTGTCAACGAAGAACAGCACGTCCTTGCCTTCGTCGCGGAACGACTCGGCGATCGTCAGGCCGGTGAGCGCCACGCGCAGGCGGTTGCCCGGCGGCTCGTTCATCTGGCCGTAGACCATCGCGACCTTCGACTCGCCCAGGTTCTCGAGGTTGACGACGCCCGAATCGGACATCTCGTGATAGAAGTCGTTGCCCTCGCGGGTGCGCTCGCCGACACCGGCGAACACCGACAGGCCGCTGTGCGCCTTCGCGATGTTGTTGATCAACTCCATCATGTTCACGGTCTTGCCGACACCGGCGCCGCCGAACAGGCCGACCTTGCCGCCCTTGGCGAACGGGCACACCAGGTCGATCACCTTGATGCCGGTCTCGAGCAGGTCTTGTGACGGGCTCAGCTCGTCGTAGGACGGTGGCTTGCGGTGGATCGGCATGGTCAATTCCTGCCCGACCGGGCCGCGCTCGTCGATCGGGCGGCCGAGCACGTCCATGATGCGACCGAGCGTGGCCCGGCCCACCGGCACCGAGATCGGCTTGCCGGTGTTGCTGACCATGAGCCCGCGGCGCAGGCCGTCGGAGGAACCCAGCGCGATCGTGCGCACCACGCCATCGCCGAGTTGCTGCTGGACTTCGAGCGTCAGCGCGCCGCCTTCCATGATCAGCGCGTCGTACACCTTGGGCATCGCGTTGCGGGGGAACTCGACGTCCACCACCGCGCCGATGCACTGGACAATCTTGCCGTCAGCCATGATTTTTCCTTTGACTCAAATCTTTGTGGTTCGGACCGTGGGTGCGACGCTGCGGCCTAGACGGCGGCAGCCCCGGCCACGATCTCGGACAGTTCTTTGGTGATCGCCGCCTGGCGGGTGCGGTTGTAGATCAGCTTAAGCTCGCCGATCAGGTTGCCCGCGTTGTCGGTCGCCGCCTTCATCGCGACCATGCGCGCCGAGTGCTCGGAGGCCATGTTCTCGGCCAGCGCCTGGAACACCAGCGCTTCGGTGTAGCGCACCAGCAGCTCGTCGATCACGGCCGGTGCATCGGGTTCGTAGAGATAGTCCCAGCCGTGCTGCGGGCCGCCCGGCGCGGCCTCGCCACGCATGCCTTCGGCGGTCAGCGGCAGGAGCTGGTGGATCACCGGCTCCTGCTTGATCGTGTTGATGAAGCGCGTGTAGCAAAGGTAGACGGCCGACAGCTTGCCTTCGGCGTACGCGTCGAGCAGCACCTTGACCGGCCCGATCAGCCGGGCGAGCGTAGGCTTGTCGCCCAGGTGCGTCGCATGCGAGACGACCTTCGCGCCGATGCGGTTCAGGAAGCCCAGGCCCTTGTTGCCGATCGCCACCGACTCGCTGGTCTGGCCCGAGGCTTCGACTTCCTTGAGCTTGGCCGTGACGGCGCGCAGCACGTTGGTGTTCAGGCCGCCGCACAGGCCCTTGTCGGTCGTGACTAGGATGACGCCGACGGTCTTGGCCGCGTCGTTCTTCACCATCAGCGGGTGCTTGTATTCGGGCGTGGCGGTGGCGAGGTTCGCCGCCAGGCTGCGAATCTTCTCGGCATAAGGCCGCGCCGCGCGCATGCGGTCCTGCGCCTTGCGCATCTTCGCGACCGAGACCATTTCCATGGCCTTGGTGATTTTGCGCGTGTTCTCGAAGCTCTTGATCTTGCCGCGTATCTCTTTGCCTGCTGCCATGACGAATCTCCTTGATTGAGTTCGGCAGACGGGTCAGGCGAAGGACTTCTTGAACGCGGTGATCGCGGTCGTCAACTCGGCTTCGGCGTCCTTGTCGAGCGCCTTGCTGTCTTCCATCTTCTTCAGCAGCGCGGCATGGCTGGACTTCAGGTGCGTGTGCAGGCCGTGCTCGAAGGCAAGGATCTTCTTCACATCCACGTCGTCCATGAAGCCCTTGTTGACCGCGAACAGGGTCGCACCCATCAGGCTGATCGGTTGCGGCGAATACTGGTTCTGCTTGAGCAGTTCGGTCACGCGCGCGCCGCGGTCGAGCTGCTTTCGGGTCGCTTCGTCCAGGTCGGAGGCGAACTGCGCGAACGCCGCCAGTTCGCGGTACTGCGCCAGGTCGGTGCGGATGCCGCCCGACTGGCCCTTGATGACCTTGGTCTGCGCCGCCGAGCCGACGCGCGACACCGAGATGCCGGCGTTGATCGCGGGCCGGATGCCGGCGTTGAAGAGCGAGGTCTCGAGGAAGATCTGGCCGTCGGTGATCGAGATCACGTTGGTCGGCACGAAGGCCGACACGTCGCCAGCCTGCGTCTCGATGATCGGCAGTGCGGTCAGCGAGCCGGTCCTGCCCTTGACTTCGCCCTTGGTGAAGGCCTCGACGTAGTCGACGTTGACGCGCGCGGCACGCTCGAGCAAACGACTGTGCAGATAGAACACGTCGCCCGGATACGCTTCACGGCCGGGCGGGCGGCGCAGCAGCAGCGAAACCTGGCGGTACGCGACGGCTTGTTTGGACAAGTCGTCGTACACGATCAGCGCGTCTTCGCCGCGGTCGCGGAAGTACTCACCCATCGTGCAGCCCGAATAGGCCGACACGTACTGCATCGCCGCCGACTCGGCGGCGGTGGCGGCGACGACGATGGTGTACTCCATCGCGCCGTTGGCTTCGAGCGCACGCACCACGTTCTTGACCGACGAAGCCTTCTGGCCGATCGCGACGTAGATGCAGGTCATGTTCTGACCCTTCTGGTTGATGAT
>JANXZN010000234.1 GCA_025355545.1 Rhizobacter sp. | reverse complement strand
GCGATGGCGATGGAGGCCGTCGGCCGCGCCGCGGGTGCGGTGGTGGTCGAAGTGCGGCGCCAGTTCCGCGACATCAAGGGCATCATGGAAGGCACGGCCAAGCCCGAATACGGCCGCGCGGTCGACATGCTGACCACCGCGGCGATCAAGGAAATGGTCGTGCCGAGCCTGCTGCCGGTGGTCGTGCCGATCGTCGTCGGCCTGCTGCTCGGCCCGGCCGCGCTCGGCGGCCTGCTGATGGGCACGATCGTGACGGGCCTGTTCGTCGCGATCTCGATGTGCACCGGCGGCGGCGCCTGGGACAACGCGAAGAAGTACATCGAAGACGGCCACCACGGCGGCAAGGGCAGCGAGGCGCACAAGGCCGCCGTCACCGGCGACACCGTGGGCGATCCGTACAAGGACACCGCCGGCCCGGCCGTCAACCCGCTGATCAAGATCATCAACATCGTCGCGCTGCTGATCGTGCCGCTGCTGCCGGCGGGCGCGGCCTTCACCGGCGCCGCGGCGCCGAGCGCGCCGGCGGCAGCCGCAGCGGCGTCGATGGCGGCACCGGCAGCGGTCGATGGCGCATCGTTCAAGGTCGAGAACGGTGTCGTGAAGTTCTACTTCGCCAGTGGCAAGGCCGATCTGGCGACCGGCGCCGAGGCGGCGCTGGCCGATGTCGCGAAGGGCGTGGCGGCCGGCAGGAAGGCCGTCGTCAGCGGCTTCACCGATTCGACCGGCGACGCGGCGAAAAACGAAGAGCTCGCGAGGCAGCGTGCGATGGCCGTCGGCGCCGTGCTGAAGACGGCGGGCATTCCTGACGACAAGGTCGAGCTGAAGAAGCCACAGACACTGACCGGCAGCGGCGGCAACGCCGAAGCACGGCGCGTCGAGGTGGCGCTGCAGTAGACGCCGAGTCCCGTTCGGAACGAAGGCCCGGGTTCCTGAGAACCCGGGCTTTTGTCGTTTCCAGGCTCGTCGACACGCTCATCAGTGATTTCCCGTGTAGGTATCCCCGTATCACCCGCCACCCGGATCGTGACGCAATACTGACTGGACGCCGGCCCGCGAAGACGGCACCGGTACCACCCAAGGAGACATCTCATGCGCATCATCCCCATCGGCCGGGTCAACCCGCCGCACGCCTCGGCCTGCGGCGAGCACAGCGGCGAAGTCCCCAAACTCGATCTGCCGCTGGCGCGGCGCGAGTTCCTCAAAGGCTCCGGCGTGCTGATGGGCACGCTCGCTGCCGGCACGGTGCTGGCGGCGCTGGCGCCATCGCCGGTCTGGGCCCTCGAACTCAAGACCCTCAGCAAGGCCGACGGCCAGACGCTGATGGCGATGGGCCGCGTGCTCTACCCGCACAAGAAGCTGCCCGATGCCGTCTACGCCTTGCTGGCCAAGGATCTGGACGCCAAAGCCAGCGGCGACGCGGCGGCGGCGGCGCAGCTGCGCGACGGCATTGCCGAGCTCGACAAGGCCGCCGGCGGGAGCTTCGCGAAGGCGGCCGCGCCGCGCAAGCTGGCGATCGTCAAAGCCATGGAGGGCCAGCCCTTCTTCGCCACTGTGCGCGGCCAGTGCATCACCTCGCTCTACGACAACGACATGGCGTTCGCCGTGTTCGGCTACCCCGGCTCGGCCTGGGAGAAGGGTGGCTACATCACGCGGGGCTTTCAGGATCTGAAGTGGTTGCCGGCGCCGTCGGCCGAGGCCAGTCCTCCGCCGTACATGGGCTGAAACGGAACAACTTCCTCAGGAGACAACATGGCAAAGATCGACTTCAACGACGACACCCCGGTCGTCATCATCGGCTCCGGCGCCGGCGGCGGCACCCTGGCCAACGAGCTGGCCCAAAAAGGCATCAAGGTGGTCGTGCTCGAAGCGGGCGCGATGCAAAGCAACGCCAGCTTCATCAACGACGAATGGAAATCCTTCAGCCAGATCGCCTGGCTCGACCCGCGCACCACCTCGGGCAGCTGGCGCGTCGCGAAGGACTTTTCCGGCCTGCCGGCCTGGGTCTGCAAGACCGTGGGCGGCACGACGACTCACTGGGCGGGCGCATCGCTGCGCTTGCAGGCGCACGAGTTCAAGGCCCGCACCAACTACGGCGACATCAAGGGCGCGAACCTGATGGACTGGCCGGTGACGCTCGAAGAGCTGACGCCTTACTACGCGCGCGCCGAAGACAAGATGGGCGTGACGCGCACCAACGGCATCCCGGGCCTGCCGGGCAACAACAACTTCAAGGTGATGTATGCCGGGGCCACGAAGCTCGGCTACAAGGAAGTGCACACCGGCAACATGGCGATCAACAGCCAGCCGCGCGACGACCGAGGCCGCTGCATGCAGCTGGGCTTCTGCTTCCAGGGCTGCAAGAGCGGCGCGAAGTGGAGCACGCTGTACACCGAGCTACCCAAGGCCGAGAAGACCGGCAACATGGATCTGCGGCCCGAGAGCCACGTCACGCGCATCGAGCACGACGACAAGGGCAAGGTGACCGGCGTCGTCTACTTCGACAAGGACGGCAAAGAGCAGCGCCAGAAGGCTCGTGTCGTCTGCGTCGCCGGCAACTCGATCGAGACACCGCGGCTGCTGCTGCTGAGTGCATCGCCCATGTTCAAGGACGGCCTGGCCAATTCATCGGGTCAGGTCGGGCGCAACTACATGCGGCACATGACCGGCTCGGTGTACGCGATGTTCAAGAACCCGGTGCACATGTACCGCGGCACGACGATGGCCGGCATCATCCGCGACGAAGCGGTGCACGACCCCAAGCGCGGTTTCTCCGGCGGCTACGAACTCGAGACACTGTCGCTGGGCGTGCCGTTCATGGCGGCGTTCCTGAACCCGGGCGCCTGGGGCTCGGAGTTCACCGAGTACATGGACAACTACACCCACCTCGCCGGCATGTGGCTGGTCGGCGAAGACATGCCGCGCGAGACCAACCGCGTCACCCTCAACCCGAACGTGAAAGACAAGTGGGGCAATGCGGCGCCGAACGTGCACTTCGACGACCATGACAACGACATCGCGATGCGCGAACATGCGTTCCGGCAAGGGCAGCGTGTGTACGAAGCCGCAGGTGCGATCAAGAGCTTCAGGACGCCGCCCTACCCGTCGACCCACAACCTGGGCACCTGCCGCATGGGCGCCTCGGCGAAGGACAGCGTTTGCAATGCCTACGGTCAGACCCACGACGTGAGCAACCTCTTCATTTCCGACGGCAGCCAGTTCACGACCGGCGGCGCGGAGAATCCGACGCTGACGATCGTGACGCTGGCGATCCGGCAGGCCGACTACATCGCCCAGCAGATGTCGGCGCGAGCGATCTGAGCTGCGCCTTTCACAGCAGGAGCCCCACCATGTGTGAATT
>JANXZN010000223.1 GCA_025355545.1 Rhizobacter sp. | reverse complement strand
CGAGGCGGTCGACTACGCGATCTACTACCTGATTCAGGCGCGGCCGGCCGCCGGCGCGCCGGCCGGCGCCGGCGCGCGGCGCTGGCTCGCCGACAACTGGCCGACCGTGCGGCTGGGCCTGTGGACCTCGGTCTGCGGCTTCGCGGCGCTGCTGTTCTCGGGCTTCCCGGGGCTGGCGCAGCTCGGCGTGTTCTCGATCGCCGGCCTCGCGGCGGCGGCGCTGACGACACGGCACGTGCTCACCGTGACCTCGCCCGACGGCGCCCCCGGCATGGGGCTGCGCCGCCATCTCGGCCACTTCGTCGGCGCGTGCACCGCGCTGCTGCCGCGGCTGCGCTGGGCGCTCGCTGTGGTCGCGCTGCTGGCCGCGCTGACGCTCGCGTGGCTGCCGTCGCCCTGGCGCGGCGACCTGGGCTCGCTGAGCCCGGTCGGTGCCGGGAGGATGGCGATCGACGCCGAGCTGCGCGCCGACCTCGGCGCGACCGATGCCGGCACGCTGGTCGCGGTCTCGGCGCCCGACGAAGCCGGCGCGCTGGCCGCCGCCGAAGCCGCCGGCGCCCGGCTCGACAAGCTGGTCGATGCCGGCGCGATCGCCGGCTACGAATCGCCGGCCCGCGTGCTGCCGAGCCCGGCACTGCAGAAGCTGCGCCGCGACGCGCTGCCCGATGCGGCGACGCTGAGCGCGCGCCTGGCAGAAGCCACGACCGACGGCCCGCTGCCCGCGGCGCGCCTGGGCGGCTTCGTTGCCGACGTGCAGGCGGCGCGCCAGCAGACGCTGCTGACGCGCGCCTCGCTGCAGGACACGCCGCTGTATGCCGCGCTCGATGCGCTGCTGGTGCCCGGCAACGCTGCCCGCCCCTGGCGCGCACTGCTGAGCCTGCAGGCCGGCGCGAAGCCGATCGACCCGTCGGCCTTGCGCGCCGCGCTCGTCGACGTGGCCGGCGCGCAGGTCGTCGACATCGGCGCCGAGCTGCGCGCGCTCTATGCGCGCTACCTGCACGAAGCCACGCTGCAGGCGCTGCTGGGCGCGCTCGCGGTGTGCGTGCTGCTGGCGCTGCACCTGCGCTCGCTGACGCGGCTGTGGCGCATCGCACAGCCGGTCGCCGCGGCGGTGCTGATCGTGCTCGCGACGTTCAGCGCGCTCGGCGTGGCGCTGGGCATCCTGCACCTCGTCGGGCTGCTGCTGACGGTGGCGATCGGCTCCAACTACGCCCTCTTCTTCGACCAGATCCGTGCCCGGCAGGACGCGGCCCCGCCCGGCATGCCCTGGGTCGTCGACAACGACACGCTGGCCTCGCTGGCGCTGGCGAACCTGACGGCGGTGATCTCGTTCTGCCTGCTCGCGTTCTCCAGCATCCCGGCGCTGTTCGCGATCGGCCAGGTCGTGGCGCCGGGCATCCTGCTGAGCCTGCTGCTGTCGGCCGCGTTCATCCCGGCGCAGGCACGCTGAGCGGCGTGTGAGAATCCGTCGCCCGCCGCCACCCCAGCCCATCCGCGACGCCATGCACGCCTCGACTCCCCCGGCTCCGACCGCCGCGCCCGCGCGCTGGCGCGTGCCACTGCTGGTGAAGGCCAGCGTCGCCTGTCATCTGGGCGCGGGCGCGCTCGCGCTAGCGCAGCCGGCGCTCTGGCCGTGGGCGCTGGGCGCGGTCGCGCTCGACCATGCGTTGATCACCGGCACCGGCCTGTGGCCGCGCTCGACCTGGCTGGGCAGCAACCTGCGGCGCCTGCCGCCGGCGGCGATCGCGCGCCATGAAGTCGCGCTGACGATCGACGACGGCCCCGACCCGGCCGTCACGCCCGCGGTGCTGGACCTGCTCGACACGCAGCGCGCGCGCGCCACCTTCTTCTGCGTCGCGCGCCATGCGCAGCAGCACCCGGCGCTGTGCCGCGAGATCGTGCGGCGCGGCCACAGCGTGCAGAACCACAGCTTCGCGCACGCACACACCTTCTCGCTGCTCGGCCCGCGGGGCGTGCGCCGCGAGCTGGCGCAGGCACAGGACGCACTCGCGCAGATCACCGGCGTGGCGCCGCGTTTCTTCCGCGCACCGGCCGGGCTGCGCAACGTCTTTCTCGCGCCGGCGCTGCACGAGTTCGACCTGCAACTGGCGAGCTGGACGCGCCGCGGCTTCGACACCCTGCGCCGCGACCCGTCGGTCGTGCTCGCGCGCCTGACGCGCGGCCTGGCGGCCGGCGACATCCTGCTGCTGCACGACCGCCACGCGGCGATCGCGCCGAGCGGAAGGCCGGTCACGCTGGAAGTGCTGCCGGCCTTGCTGCGGCGCTTCGAGCAGGCCGGCCTGCGCGCGGTGGCCTTGCCGGAAGCCCTTGCATGACGAGGATTCGATGAAGCCGCTCGCGATCAGCGCCGCCACGCTGACGAGCGCGCTCGGCGCCGGCAACGCCGCGACCCTCGCCGCATTGCGGGCACAGCGCAGCGGCCTGGCGCCGGTGCGCTTTGCCGATCTGCCGCTGCCGACCTGGACCGGCGAGGTCGACGGCGTCGACGCGGTCGTCGTCCCGCCGGCCTCGAGCGCCTACGACTGCCGCAACAACCGCCTCGCGTGGCTCGGCCTTCAGCAGGACGGATTTCTCGACGCGATCGCGGCTGCGCGCAGCCGCTGGGGCGCGCGCCGCATCGGTGTGTTCCTCGGCACCAGCACTTCGGGGCTGCTGCAGACCGAACTCGCCTACCGCCGGCGCAGCGCCGACGGCGCGCTGCCGGCCGACTTCCACTACGGGCCGACGCAGAACACCTTCTCGGTCGCGGATTTCGCCGCGCGCTCGCTGCGCCTGGACGGGCCGGCCTGGGTCGTCTCGACCGCGTGCTCGTCGAGCGCGAAGGTGTTCGGCAACGCCGCGCGTCTGATCGAGGCCGGCCTGATCGACGCGGCGCTGGTCGGCGGTGTCGACAGCCTGTGCCTGACGACGCTGCACGGCTTCAACTCGCTGGAGCTGCTGGCCGGCGAGATCTGCCGGCCCTGGGACGCGGCGCGCAGCGGCCTGTCGATCGGCGAGGCCGCCGCCTTCGCGCTGCTCGAGCGCGAGGTCGGCACACCGCCGCAGGGCTGGCTGCTCGGCGTCGGCGAGAGCAACGACGGCTACCACATGAGCACGCCGCACCCGCAGGGCCTGGGCGCGATCGCGGCGATGCGCGCGGCGCTCGCCGACGCCGGCCTGGCGCCGGAGCAGATCGACTACATCAACCTGCACGGCACCGCGACGCCGAGCAACGACGCGGCCGAGGACGCCGCCGTCGGCAGCGTGTTCGGCCGTGCCACGCCCTGCAGCTCGACCAAGGGCGCGACCGGCCACACGCTCGGCGCGGCCGGCGGCGTCGAGGCAGTGATCGCGCTGCTGGCGATGCGCCACGGCCTGATGCCCGGCGGGCTGAACCTGCAGCAACGCGATCCGGCGCTGACGCTGAACTATTTGGTCGCGAACCGCTCGACACCGCTGCGCCGTGTGCTGTCGAACTCGTTCGGCTTCGGTGGCTCGAACGCCAGCCTGGTGCTCGGGGCGGCCGAATGAAGCGGGCCGAGCGCCGGGCCGCTCCATGGGCCGCGAAGAGGCCCGGTTCGTGGACCTCGCCGGCCCGCATCCCCGCGCGGCATCGACCGACGTACCCGTTGGGCGAGGCGCCCCAATGAACGGCTTGCGCGTCTGGGTCGAGGGCATCGGCCTGCTCGGGCCGGGGCTGAGTTCGTGGGCCGAGTCGTGCGAGTTGCTGCGCGGCACGCGACCGCTCGTCGCGGCGCCGACCGTGCTGCCCGCAGCGGCGCGGCTGCCGCCGGCCGAGCGGCGCCGCGCCGGGGCCGCGGTCAAGCTCGCGCTGGCGGTCGCCGACGAGGCGGTCGCGCAGGCTCAGGCCGATCCCGCGCGGCTGGCGACGGTATTCACCTCGAGCAGCGGCGAGGGCACGACCTGCCATGCGCTGTGCGAGACGCTGGCGAGCGCGGCGCCGATGGTTTCGCCGACGCGCTTCACGAACTCGGTGCACAACGCCGCCTCCGGCGCGTGGCACATCGCGGTCGGCAGCCGCGCGGCGTCGACCAGCCTGTGCGCGTTCGACGGCAGCTTCGGCGCCGGGCTGATCGAGGCCGCGACCAGCGTCGCGCTGAGCGGCGCACCGATGCTGCTGGTCGCGAGCGAGTCGCCCTACCCCGAGCCGCTCAACGCGCTGCGGCCGCTGCCCGATCACTTCGGCCTCGCGCTGCTGCTCGCGCCGGCCGCGACCGCGCGTTCGATCGCGGCGCTGACGATCACGCTCGTCGGCGCCGATCACGCAGCGACGCGCTGCGACGACGCCGCGCTCGAGGTGCTGCGACGTGCGATCCCGGCCGCGGCCGGCTTGTCGCTGCTGATCGCGCTGGCGCACGCGACGCCGGCTCGCAGCGTCGTGATCGACTACCTGGCGGCAACGCGGCTGCAGGTCGATTGCCGATGAACGAGCCCCGCACCCTGGCGCGCGAAGGCATCGCCGCGCTGATCCCGCACCAGGGTTCGATGTGCCTGCTGGCGCGGCTCGACGCGTGGGACCCGCAACGCATCGTCTGCACCGCCCGCAACCACCGCGACGCCGATCACCCGCTGCGCACGCGCCGCGGGCTGCTCGCACCCTGCGCGATCGAATACGCCGCGCAGGCGATGGCGCTGCACGGCGCGCTGATCGGCCAGGCGGCCGGCACGCCGGCCAGCCCCGGCTACCTGACGAGCGCGCGCAGCGTGCAGCTGCACGTGCTGCGGCTCGACGATCTGCCGGCGTCCGATGCCGGCAGCGACGAGTTGCGCGTCGAGGCGACGCGCCAGGCCGGCGACGCGCGCCAGATCCTGTACGCCTTCACGGTCCACCACCAAGGCCGCCTGCTCGCCGAGGGGCGCGCAGCGGTCGTGCTGAACACCACGCTCGCCGCATGAACCGAACCCCCGCTTCACCCCCCCGGCGCGCCCTCGTCACCGGCGCCAGCGGCGGCCTCGGCGGCGCGATCGCACAGCGCCTCGCGCGCGACGGCCTGCATGTGATCGTGCATGCGAACACGCGGCTGGCCGCGGCGCAGGCGCTCGCCGCCCGGATCGTCGCCGCCGGCGGCAGCGCCGAAGCGATCGCGTTCGACCTGACCGACCGCGTGGCCACGCACGCGGCCTGCGCGACGCTGCTCGCGGCCGGCGCGGTGCAGGTGCTGGTCAACAACGCCGGCACGCACGACGACGCGGCCTTCCCGGCGCTGCGCGCGGCGCAGTGGGCCGGCGTCATCGACGTCTCGCTGAACGGCTTCTTCAACGTCACGCAGCCACTGACCCTGCAGATGATCCGCACCCGCTGGGGCCGCATCGTCAACATCTCGTCGGTGGCCGCGCTCGCCGGCAACCGCGGCCAGGTCAACTACGCGGCGGCGAAGGGCGCGCTGAACAGCGCCACTAAGGCGCTCGCGCTCGAACTCGCGAGCCGCGGCATCACGGTCAATGCGGTCGCGCCCGGCATCATCGAATCGGGGATGGCCGACGGCGCGTTCGAGCAGGGCGCGATCGAACGCCTTGTGCCGATGAAACGCGCCGGCCGCGCCGACGAGGTCGCGGCACTGGTCGCGTTCCTGGCCTCGGATGAGGCGGGCTACATCAGCGGGCAGGTGATCTCGATCAACGGCGCGATGCTGTAGCGCGCGTCGCCGGCGATAGTGGCAGCCGGAACCAGACGCCCGAGGTGATCGCAGTGGCCAGCGTCGCACCGTAGACCACCAGCGCCAGGCCGAGCGCCGCGAAGGCCCAGCCCAGCGCGCCCTCGGTGATCGCGAAGGCGAGCGCCCCGCCGGTCGGCGCGATGCGCAACGCACGCTTCACGCATGTCCAACTGCGCGACGTGGAAAGGGATCGCACAAACCGACTTACGGAACTAGCGAGGAGGCCGCTGCGCTTGTGCGCTTGCGACCCGTCGAGCTATACGAGGCGCGACCTGCCGATGCGGAACCCGAGGCGATTCAGAAAGTACCGGGCCTGCGATTCTGAGCGAACGAGACTGCTGCAACGAGGCAGGTGGACGGCTCGGACGGAAGGCTGCGCTGACCCCGCAGCGTCAATCTTCGCCGCCTCCTCCGGCATCAGATGGGTTGAATGCCTGCCCATGCACTACCACGGCGCGTTTGACGGCATGGGGCAGGGAGACGTCCTGCCTCAACTGCATCAGCCGAACCGCGAACCGGCCAAGCCATTCATGGGTGGATTGATCGCAGAGCATCGGACCTCTATTTTTGCGACGGCCGCCGACTTGCCATGGCTTGCCTGTCCTGCGAAACAGATGCGCAGAGGGGCCGTAGGATATATTTCCAATTGCTCGATTCGCCGTTCTTGGCGGCTGCATGCCGGCCAGACCCGTGGCGGCCTGGCCCGCGATGGGTCGAATGATCGGAGCCTTTTCAACTCCTCGCAGGTATCTCATGAAGCGACTCTTCGCCCTCCTTCTCGTCGCGGCAGCAGCCGGCACTTGTTCGGCCCAGTCCGATGTCGGTGTTTCAGTCTCCGTGACGCGACCGGGCGTGTACGGACGGATCGACATCGGCAACGTGTCGCCACCCGTGGTGTATGACCAGCCAATCATCATTCTTCAACGCGCACCGGTGGTGGTGCAGCAGCAACCCTTGTACCTTTACGTTCCTGCGGGCCATCAGACGCATTGGGCAAAACACTGCGCCAAGTACAAGGCGTGCGGCCAGCCCGTCTATTTCGTCCAGGAAAGCTGGGTGCGCGAGCGCTATGAGGAGGACCAAGGGAAAGAGCGTGCCGGCAAGAAGGAGAAGAAGGAAAAGAAGCAGAAGGGCAAGCATGGGGGCGACTGACGCCACCGGCTCCGTCCCGCCGCATCTGTTCAGGCCAGGTCAAGGTATCCGCGGGCCAGAGGCTGCCACCCCTGACCGCACTTTCGCGGCGTTCAGGCGAGGGCGATCAGCCCAGCCCTCCTTAACGATCGTGGCGCACCGTGACGAACAGGAAACGCCGGCTCGTCGAGCAGTTCGTCGAGCGTGTCACGCGCGGTGGCGCTCGCGAAGCTCGAAGCGCTGGGCCGCGGCGTGGCGCTGGCGCGCGAACGCCTGAGCTGATGCACCGCGCCTAGCCCGGATATTTCACGCTCCCCCGTAGAAACGAGGACGGCATTGCCCTTTGGATGCCCGTT
>JANXZN010000155.1 GCA_025355545.1 Rhizobacter sp. | reverse complement strand
GTCCACGGCCCGCGCCACCTGCGTGCGCGCCTTGATCTTGGCTTCACCCATGCGGTGAGTGTGCCCGACCGGCCCCAGCCCGCGCGAGTGCTGGCGCTACGCTTGGTTCGCTATGACCTACTGCCGTCTCTAGGGTGAATGTCGTAGTTGACGAGATAGTCGCCGTCTTGCAGGTTCTGGCCTTCGGAGATGCAGTCGGTGGCGATCAACAGGTCCAGCTCGCCCTCGTCGGCAAACTCGGCGTGGCGCTCTTTGGCCCTGGGTGCAAAGGCGGTCAGCACGCTTCCGCAAGGTGGCGAGGCGGTTTCGATCTTCGGTCAGGTCTTGGCGCCAACGGATGCGGTCTACGTCTTGCGGCAGCACCTTGACCTTGCGGCCGACCAGCAGCGATTCGAACTCCGGCTTGTCGACCACCACGTCTTCAATGCTGACCTCGTCGATGGAATCGACGTGATCGGTCAGCGCGAAGGCATGCACCGAACTCTCCATGCGCTTGAGCAGGTTCACGCGCATCAGGTGGATCAGGTTCTCTTCGCGGTCAACCTGCCGGAAGATGCTTTCGCCGCCACGAATGGCGACGCTGTACTTCGCGTCGTACTCGGCCTGCTTGGCCGGCAAGGCGTAGCGCAACGGCGCGTAGGCGCTGAGGTTCAAGCGCCGGATGTCGGTGTTGATGTCGCCGATGGGCGGGAACAGGCCGGCCGAATCCACGTCGGCCTTGACGTTGATGGGACGCAGGCGCTTGGGGAATTGGCCGGTCTCGGACGTGCCGTAGTACTTCCCGATGCGCTTGCGTGACCGGGCGATGGTCAACAGGTCCAGCAGGCGGAAGTAGTCGAAGCCCAGCATGTCCAACGTTTCGGCGCGAGCACCAACACGCGGTTGTTGCGCAGCTCGTAGTACTTGATGACGGCGCTCGCTTCGAAGGTCTTGCCCAGGCCGACACTGTCGGCCAGCCGCTCCAGCTTATCGATCGCGCCCACAGCGCCGTCGCGCCGGAACTTGTAGAGCTTCTTCCAGACGAGGGTGTTGCGAATGCCCGTGGCGCTCTTGATGATCCGCTCTTCATCCAGCTCATCGCCCAAGTCCTTGAACAAGTTGTAGAGCACGCCGAAGTGGATGGTGGACGGCGCTTGCGTGTCGGCAAAGCGTTTGACTTGGTCCAGCAGCTTCTGCTTGGCGCTCGGGCGCTCTTGTGAATCCGGGCCGACGGCCTGCCAAGTGGCTTCGGACAACTGTGCAAATAGCTGGCGTTCGGCTTCGGTCTCTGAGCACTGGATGAGGCTAAACTGATTGCCAGCCGCGAGGCCCAAGCCACGGGTGGTGAGGGAGCAATCGCCGGTGATGGCAACGCCGCCGGGGACCGGGTTCTCTGGCGAGTCGCCGGTTGCCGAGTCGGTGATAAGCGCAGATTGCGGCAACTTGCCCGGTACAAGCCTGACCTGCGCAGCTTGGTCCAGCCCCTGCAAGAGATCAGCGGCGAGGCCGCGCGCTCGCAGCGCATTGCGCCGCTCGCGATCCGAATCGTCGCCGAGTAGCCCGCCAGCGGATCGGTTTCAACCGCGGGAATGATTTGGGCGAGGGCCGGCCGATGCGAGCAGAGGCGCGAGCGCTTCGAACGCGAAGAGCGACAAGCCATCGCTCGCTCCAACGCGTCGATCAGAAAGCCTCTGTTTGAATGCGCCCGTTAGCGCGCAACGATCCGGGGATCAATTGGCAAACTCCATCGTTGAAGTCGACCAAGCCGGTCGACGCTGTAACGCGCCTCTTACGACTGCGTCAAATTTCGTACGCAGTTGTTCGATTTCGCGTCGAAGTGGACCCCGGCGCGGTCGCTCGACGGCCGAACCGGCCATGGCACGGACGTTGCGCATGCGAGCTCACAGCACCGGCGTCGCCGCTTCAGCGGCGCCGGGCCGAGCACCCCAAAGGACGTCGTCGCCATGCCGCTGACCCGCTCTGCCAAAACCTTCGCGCCGCGCCGCCCGCGGCCCGCCACGCCGCGTTGCCGCGGCGGCGCCTCGTCGGTGCTGCGCCTGACGCAACCCACCGCGCCGCGGCTGCCCAGCGGGCCGGAGCTGATGGACTGGATGAGCCGCGCCGCGGTCGAGCTGATGCCGGTCACCGGGCCGCTCGCCGACCTCGCTTCGCGCCGCAGCGCCGCCGCGGGGGCCCGATGAGCGCGACCCGGCGTCCGATCGACGCGCGCATCGTGCTGCCGCCACCCAGGCCACCCGTGCTACTGGCCGCACCGCGCCAGCCGTTCCAGGTGCTGCAGACCGGCCGCGCGCCGGCGCAGCTGTCGCTGTTCCTGCGGCCGGCACTGTACGCGCGCTGAGCCGGACCCTTTTCGCGGACGATCCTGACGTCCTCAGGGAGGCGGGCAGGCCGGGGGGATTCGAGAGCAACCTCGGCAACGCACTGTCCCGCCTCCCTTCTTTTTGCGGCGTCGTCCGGCCCCGCTCCGGGCAAGCCCTCTGACTCGAAGCCGCTCTGCACGAGACACTCTCTCGCACCGCAGTCTCCCGAGGGCTCTTCCATGCATTCGATCGACCGTCGCCGCCTGCTGCTGGCCAGCACGGCTTGCCTGCTCGTGCCGGCCGCGCGCGCCCAGTCGGCCTGGCCGACCAAGCCGGTGCGCGTCGTGGTGCCGTTCGCGCCGGCCGGCACGACCGACATCCTGGCGCGCGCGCTGACCCCCGAACTGAGCAAGGCCTTCGGCCAGACCTTCATCATCGACAACAAGCCCGGCGCCGGCGGCAACCTCGGCGCCGACGCGATCGCCAAGTCCGCGCCCGACGGCTACAACCTGCTGATGGGCACGGTCGGCACGCACGCGATCAACGCGGCGCTGTACCCGAAGATGTCGTTCGACCCGGTGAAAGACTTCGTGCCGATCGTGCTCGTCGCCGGCGTGCCCAACGTGCTGGTGATGAACCCGGCCAAGGCCGAGGCGAGCGGCATTCACAACGTCGCCGACCTGGTCCGTTACGCCCGCGCGAACCCGGGCAAGCTGAACATGGCGTCGAGCGGCAACGGCACCTCGATCCACCTGTCGGGCGAGCTGTTCAAGTCGATGACCGGGACCTACATGGTGCACTTCCCGTACCGCGGCTCGGGCCCGGCGCTGCTCGACCTGATCGGCGGCACGATGGACCTGATGTTCGACAACCTGCCGTCGGCGCTGCCGCACATCAAGTCGGGCAAGCTGCGCGCGCTGGCGGTGACGAGCGCACAGCGCAGCGCGGCGCTGCCCGAGCTGCCGACGATCGCCGAGACCGGCGGCGCGGCGACGGGCTTCGATGCGAGCTCGTGGTTCGGCCTGTTCGCGCCGGCAGGCACGCCGATGCAGATCGTCAACCGCATCCAGCAAGAGACCGCGAAGGCCTTCCACTCGCCGGTCTTCAAGGAGCGGCTGGTGTCGCAGGGCGCGATCCCCGGCGGCCAGCCGCCGGCCGAGTTCGCGAAGTTCATCGCCGCCGAGACGAAGAAGTGGGCCCAGGTCGTCAAGGCCTCGGGCGCGAAGGTCGACTGACTCCGAGCGCCGGTCGGCTCACAAGCAAATGTGGCTCCGCCACTTTGCTTGAACCCCCGCGGGGGGCGGCCTGGGCGCGGCCCAGCCCTGGGGGTGCTCAGTCGCCGGGCCGCGCCAGGCCCATCTGGCGCAGCGTGTCGGCGACGAGTTCGAGGCGCAGCAGTGGGCTCTCGACCGCCATGAAGCGCTGCTTCAGCGTCGCGGCCAGCGGCAGCAATTCGCACCAGCGGTTCGCGAGCCAGCCGCAATCGTCCCAGCGGTAAGGCGGGCGCAAGGGCAGCTCGGCCGCAACGGCGCCGCGCTCGAGCTGGCGCAGCAACGCGACCAGCGCCTCGCGCGCGAACCCGAGGTCGTCGGGCACCGGCACGAGCGCGTCGGCGGCGATCGGCTCGATGTCGCCGACCCATAGCCCGAACTTCTGCTGCGCGCTGCGCAGCACGCGAAAGCGCTGCGTGCCGATGCAGCGCACGAGCAGCAGGCCGGGCCGCGGGCGCTGCAACTCGTCGATGCGCGCGAGCGTGCCGACCGGGTGAAAGGCCTCGTGCGCGAAGCCGTCGCCGCTCGGCCCCGCGGCCGGGCGCCGCACCTCGCTGCCTTCGCTCAGACACACGACACCGAACGGCGCGCCCGCGCGCTGCTGGCGCGCGATCATGTCGAGGTAGCGCAGCTCGAAGATCTGCAACGGCAGCAGCCCGTCCGGGAACAGCACGGTGCGCAACGGGAACAGCGGCGTCGGCAAGGCAGCGGCGGCATCCATCGCGCGATGCTAAGCGCACGCCACGGCCCGGCGTCGGGCCGATGGTCTAATGGACGCCGACCGCCGCCACCGCCGATGCCCGCCCCCCCGAACGAACGCCGCGATGCCCGCCCGGGCTCGGCGCCAGTGCTGCTGGCGCTGCTGGCGCTGTGGCTGCTCGCCACGCTCGGCTTGCGCCCGCTGCTGCTGCCCGACGAAGGCCGCTACGCCGAGGTCGCGCGCGCGATGTGGCACGGCGATCTGTGGGTGCCGACGCTGAACGGCCTGCCGTTCTTCCACAAGCCGCCGCTGTTCTACTGGCTCGACATCGCCGCGCTGCAACTCGTCGGCAGCAACGTGTTCGCGGGTCGCTTCGGCTCGGCGCTGGGCGCGTGGCTGATGGGCGCGTCGCTGTTCCTGGCGATGCGGCGCTGGCACGGCGTGCGCAGCGCACGCATCGCGCTGGGCGTGCTCGCGACGACGCCGTTCTTCTTCGTCGGCGGCCAGTACGCGAACCACGACATGCTGGTCGGCGGGCTGATCACCGCCGCGGTGCTGGCGCTGGCGCGGGCCCTCGATGCGCCGCCGCGCGTCGAGCTGCGCTGGCTCGTCGTCGGCTGGGTGCTGTGCGCGCTGGCGATGCTCGCGAAAGGGCTGATCGGCATCGTGCTGCCGGCGCTGGTGATTGGCCCGTGGCTGCTCGCGCAGGGGCGCTGGCGCCAGCTGCTGAAGCTGCTGCATCCGCTGGGGCTGCTCGCGTTCGCGCTCGTCGGGCTGCCGTGGTTCGTCGCGATGCAGTGGCGCTACCCGGGCTTCTTCGACTACTTCGTGATGGAGCAGCATTTCCGGCGCTTCGCGCAGACGACCTTCAACAACGTGCACGGCGCCTGGTTCTTCATCGCCGTGATGCCGCTCCTGACCCTGCCGTGGAGCGCGTGGCTGCCGGCCGCCGTCCGGTGCCTGAGCGGGCCGCGCGCCGCCGCGCAGGCCGGCCCGCCCGCGACGCTCGGGCTGTACGCGTGGTGGATCGTCGCGATCGTCGGCTTCTTCTCGATCCCGAGCTCGAAGCTGGTCGGCTACGCGCTGCCGGCGCTTGCGCCATGGTGCGCGCTGATCGCGCTGGCGATCGCCACCGGCACCACGCGCATCTGGCGCGGGTTGATGACGGCGTCGGCGGTCGCCTGCGTCGCAATCGTCGCGGTCGCGGCCTGGAAGGCGCCGAACTCGAACCGCGCGCTCGCGCTGACCTTGGCGAGCGGCATCGCGCCGGCCGACCGCGTCGTGATGGTCGACGAGTACTACTACGACCTGCCGTTCTATGCCCGGCTCGTGCGGCCGGTCGTGATCGCGAGCGACTGGGCCGACCCCGAGATCCCGAAGCGCGACAACTGGCGCAAGGAGGTCTTCGACGCCGCGCGCTTCGACCCGGCGCTGGCGCGCGAACTTCTGCGGCCCCTGACCGAGCTGCCGCGCATGGCCTGCGGCGCGAGCGCGGTCTGGTTCGTGGTGCCGGCCGGCAACGTTGCGCGCGTCTCGGGCCTGCCGGGCGCAGCGCGCATCTTCGCCGACCGACGCACCGAGCTTTGGCGCGAACCGGGCCGCGCCTGCCCCTGACCCGGCGATGCGCCATTTCCTGCGCTACAGCACCGTCGGCGCGTTCGCGACCGCGACGCACTACCTGATGCTGGTGGCGGCGGTCGAACTGGCCGGCTGGCCGGCCTATCTCGGCTCGGGCGTCGGCGCGGTCGTCGGCGCGCAGGTCGCGTACGCCGGCAACCGCTGGTTCACCTTCGGTCACCGCGGCGCGATACGCGCGTCGTGGCCGCGCTTCCAGGCCACGGCGCTGCTCGGCGCGCTGCTCGGCATGGCGATCGTCGCGCTGGGCGTGCGGCTTGGCGTGCATTACCTGCTCGCGCAGGTCGTCGCGACGCTCGCGAGCCTGCTGCTGACCTTCGCGATCAACCGGTCCTGGACCTTCCGCTGATGAAAAAAGGGCACCCGGCCCCGCGGGTACGCGAGTCCACCCGCCGCGCGGGTGCCCGGGCGCCTTCGGGCGGCCCGGCGCTCGCCTGAGCGAGCGCGCCGGGCCTGCATGACGCTAGGTCGTCCAGACGCGGCCGAGGCGCACGTCCGCGGCGACCAGATCGTCGTCGAACGCCACGCTGCCGAGGTAGGCGAGCTCGCGCTCGCGCGCCGCGGCGATCGCATCCGCCGGGTCGCCGGGCCGGTGTTCGCCCGGGTGGCAGAACAGCAGCGCGCCCTCGGCCGGCAGTGCGGCGAGCCAGCACCGCATCAGCGCCTGGTAATTCGGGTCGACGAAATCGTAGGCGCCGAGCAGCGCCGGGTTGCGTGCGATCACGCGCTGCGCGAGTTCGCGTTCGAGCGCACGCCCGCCGCTGCGCTCGATCAGCCAGCGCTTCAGGCCGAAGCCCGGCCCGAGCACGCGCCCGGTGCTGCGCAGCGCCGGCAGCGGCTGCACGTGCTCGACCATGTCGAGCACGATCCGGCGCAGGCCCGGCAGGTGGTGGACGTGCTGGTGGCCGTCGATGAAGCGCGGCGGCCGGCCGAACGCGTCGTTGAACGCGGCGAGCTGCGCGTGCACCTCGTTGCGCACCTCGGCCCTTGGCAGCAGCCCCAGATGCGCCTGCACGATCAGCCGCGCCAGCGCGGGCAGCCGCGGCCAGCGCCGCGCCAGCCGGGCGCTGAGCGGGCGGCCCTCGCTGAAGTTCAGGTGCAGGCCGACGTCGACGGTGTCGGGCAGACCCTTCAGCAGCGCGGCGGCGCCGGGCCAGTGCGGGCTGTTGGTGATGCACGCGACCGCGGTGAGCCGCTGCGCATGGGCGAGCCGCGCGATGCCGGCCGAAATGCCGGGTGCGAGCCCGAAGTCGTCGGCGCAGACTGACAGTGTCCTGGTCATGCGTGCGGTTCGCTCGGCACGTGAATCGCCCCGTGCCCCGCCTCGCTGCCGATCAGGTAGACCGGCCGCTGCTTGACCTCGTCGAAGATGCGCCCGACATACTCGCCGAGGATGCCGATCGAGATCAGCTGCACGCCGCTGAAGAACATCACGCCGCAGGCCAGGGTGGCCCAGCCGGGGACGTCGTTGCCGTAAATGAAGTACTCGATCAAGATCCACAACCCGAAGCCGAGCGCAAACAGCGCGACCAGCACGCCGATCCCGCTCCACAGGCGCAGCGGTGCATTGGTGAATGCGGTGACGCCGGTGAACGCGAGCTTCGACAGGCGGCGCAGCGAGAAGCTGCTGGTACCGGCGTGGCGCTCGGCCGGCACGTACGGAATGATCACGTTGTCGAAGCCGACCCAGGCGTACAGCCCCTTCATGAAGCGGTTGCGTTCGGGCAGCGCCTTCAGCGCATCGACGACGCGCCGGTCCATCAGCCGGAAGTCGCCGGCGTCGACCGGGATCGGCACCGCCGCGTTGTGGTTCACCAGCCGATAGAACAGCGAGGTGCCCAGGCGCTTGGCCCAGCTCTCGTCGGCGCGCGAGGCGCGCGCGGCGCAGACCATGTCGGCGCCGTCCTGCCAGGCCTTGACCATCTCGGGCACCAGCGAGGCCGGGTGCTGCAGGTCGGCATCCATCAGCAGCACCACATCGCCGGCGGCGTGGTCGATGCCGGCAGTCAGCGCCGCCTCCTTGCCGAAGTTGCGCGACAGCCGCAGGTAGCGCACGCCGGGCGCAGCGAGCCAGGGCGCCATCACCGCCGGGGTCGCGTCGCGACTGCCGTCGTCGACGACGATGATCTCCCAGCGGTCGGTGAGCCCGGCGAGCTCGACGGTCAGCCCGGTCAGCAGCAGGCCGATGTTCGGCGCCTCGTTGTAGGCCGGCACGATGCAGCTGATCGCGGGGCGGGGGGGGCGGGTCGAAGCGGTCGTCATGGGCAAGGGCGTGTTCCGGCACGACTTTACGCTGCCCGGCAGCGCCGCCGTTGTCGGCGCGCCGCAGGCACCGGGCCGCGAAAGCCCGGCCTGCGACGGAGCGGCGATTTGGTGACGATGGTCGCCAAACGCGCTCCGACCCGCCGACCCCGATGCCGCACGCGCTGATCCGGTCGTTCTTCGACACTGTCACATTCACCGTGACCCACGCGGTGGCCGATGCGCAGGCGAAGCGCGCCGCGGTCATCGACCCGGTGCTCGACTACGACCCGAAGTCCGGCTGCAGCTCGACCAGGAACGCCGACGCCGTGATCGCGTTCGTGCGCGAGGCCGGCCTGACGATCGACTGGCTGCTCGAGACCCACGCCCACGCCGATCACCTGTCGGCCGCCGGTACCTGAAGGCGCAACTCGGCGGCCGGCTCGCGATCGGCGACCGCATCCGCGACGCGCGGCAGGTTGTTTCGCAAGCTCTTCAACGGCGCCGAGATCGCGGTCGACGGCACGCCGTTCGAGCAGCCGTTCGCCGACGAGGAGCGCTTCTGGATCGGCGCGCTCGAGCTGCAGGTACTGCACACACCGGGCCACACGCCGGACTGCGTCGGCCACTGTGTCGCCTCGGACGCCGGCCCGGACGTGGTCATCGGCGCCACCTTGTTCATGCCCGACTACGGCAGCCCGCGCGCCAAGACCCTGGCCAAGCCGGTGCTGCTGCCGGCGATCCAGGTCAACCTGCGCGCCGGGCAGCTGCCGGCGCCCGGGGCGATCGGCGTGCGCTACCTGAAGATCTCGCTGAACGTGCTTCAGCTCGGGTGCCAGACCACGCGCCGGTGCGCCCCGGCCCAGTGCTCGTAGAGCGCGCCGTAGACCTCTTCGATGCGGTTGCGCCGGACCTTGAAGGTCGGCGTGATGAAGCCGTTGTCGACCGTCCACGCCTCGCTGACGACGACCAGGCAATCGAGCTGCTCGTGCGGGTCGAGCCCGGCATTGATCGCGACCAGGTGCGCCGCCAGCGACAGCTCTATCGCCTGGCGCTGGCCGGCGTGCTGCGCGCGCTTCGCGGCCTCGGCGTTCAGCATCACGATGCCCAGCGGCTGGCCGAGGGTCGCACCGGTCACGACGCAGGCCTCGACCGCAGCGTTCATCACCAGCCTGTCCTCGATCGGCGCGGACGCCACGTACTTGCCCTTGCTGGTCTTGAACAGATCCTTGACGCGGCCGGTGATGCGCAGGTTGCCCTCGGCGTCGAGCTGGCCCTTGTCGCCGGTGCGCAGCCAGCCGTCGGCGGTGAGCGCCTCGCGCGACAGCTCGGGCTCCTTGTAGTAGCCCAGCATCAGGCCCGGGCTCTTCATCTGGATCTCGCCGGTCTGCGGGTCGAGGCGGCTGTGCACCCCATCGTAGGCGCGGCCCACGGTGCCGGGGCGCTGGATGCCCGGCAAGGTGGCGTGCGAGACGCCGCAGTTCTCGGTCATGCCGTAGACCTCGACGATCGGCAGCCCCAGGCGCGCGTACCAGGCGAGCAGCTCGGGCGGCATCGGCGCGGCGCCGCCGGCAGCGAGTGTGCACTGGTCCAGGCCGATCGCCCCCAGCACCTTCCTCGCGACGATGCGGCGCAGGATCGGAACTTTCAGCAGGCGCGCCAGCTTCGCCGCCGGCATCCTGGCGTGCACGCCCTGCTGGAACTTGACCCACAGCCGCGGCACCGAGAAGAAGCAGGTCGGCCGCGCGCGCTGCAGGTCGGCGCCGAAGGTCTCGAGGCTCTCGGCGAAGAACACGCGCATCGAGGTCGCGAGCAGGCCGTGCTCGACCAAGGTGCGCTCGGCGACATGCGCGAGCGGCAGGTACGACAGCATGCGCGTCTCGCCCCCCAGGCCGACGCGATCCAGCGCCGCCCGCATCGACCACGCGAAGGTCGCGAAGCTGTGCATCACGCCCTTGGGCATGCCGGTGGTGCCGGAGGTGTACATGATGGTCGCGAGCTCGGCGCCGTCGCGCACCGGTTCGCCTTGCAGCGGCTTTGTGGCGGCAGCGATCGCCTCCCATTGCGCGAAGTCGGTAGTCGGTGCGAGCGGCATCGCGATGCCGGGCAGGCCGCTCGGTACGCCGGGCTTCATCGCGTCCCAGCCGTCGAGTTTGCCGACGAACAGCAGCCTCGCCTCGCTGTGTTCGAGGATCTGGCGAATCGTGCCGGCGGCCAGGGTCGGGTACAGCGGCACCGAGACGAAGCCGGCCATCCAGATCGCGAAGTCGGCCATCAGCCAGTGCGCGCAGTTCTTCGACAGGATCGCGATCCGACTGCCCGGCTGGAAGCCGAGCGACTGCAGGTGCGCGGCCATGCGGCGCGATTCGTCGACCAGCTGCGCCCAGGCGTAGTCGCGCGTCGCGCCGCCGCCCAGCGGCTGCGTCAGCACGACGCGCCCGGGCGCGTGACGTTCCCAGTGGTACAGGCGCTGCAGCGCCAGCGCGTCGGTCGGCACGGAGTCAGGGATCGGCATCGGGCGTCCTCGGAGGTGACGAGCAGCAGGGTGGCGCCGACCTTATGGCATGCGCGATGCGCCGCCAAGACTGGGACTACCCGGAGGCCGCGCGCGCGATCGCGGCGATGATCGCAGCCATGAAATATCCGCTCCTGCGCCTGCCGCTGGCGCTGCTGTTCGTGGCGCCGGTGTTCGTCGGGCAGGTCGCCGTCTGGAACCTGGCGCGAAGCGTAGGCAAGGTGCCGGTCGCCCTCGCGTCGGTCTTCATCGCCTGCGTGCTCGGCTGGGCTGCCTACGCGCTGTACACGCGCCTGGTCGAGAAGCGCGCCGCGTTCGAGCTCGGTCGCGCCGGCGCGCTGCAGGAGCTGGGCGCGGGGCTGGCGATCGGCGCGGCGCTGTTCGGCGCGTCGGTCGGTGTGCTCGCCCTGTTCGGCGCCTACCGCATCACCAGCGTGCGCGAGGACCTGGCTATTATGGTGATCCCGCTGTGCGTGTCGGTCGCGGCCGCCGGCATCGAGGAGATCGTGTTCCGCGGCGTGATCTTCCGCCTGCTCGAGGAGTCGCTCGGCACCTGGATCGCGCTGGCGATCTCGGCCCTGCTATTCGGCTTCGGCCACCTGATGAGCCCGAACGTGACGCTGCTGGCGCTGCTCGCGATCGTGTTCGAGGCCGGCATCATGCTGGCCGCGGCCTACCTGCTGACGCGACGGCTGTGGCTCGCCATCGGCATCCACGCGGCCTGGAACTTCACGCAAAGCGGCATCTTCAGCGTGCCGACCTCGGGCATCGCGATGCACGGCCTGTTCGTCGCCGAGCTCAGCGGGCCGCCCTGGCTGACCGGCGGTGCGTTCGGCGTCGAGGCGTCGGTGGTCGCGGTCGTGCTGTGCACCGCGCTCGGGCTGACGCTGCTGGCGCTGGCCGCGCGTCGTGGCCGCTTCATCGCGCCGTTCTGGCGCCGCCCGGCGGCGCCGGCCGTGGCCCCGGCTACTGCGCGTTCACCGGCGAGGCCGGGTCCAGCAGCAGCGCCATCAGGTCCCTGATCTGCGCCGGGCTCAGCACGCCGGCATGGCCGAAGCGCGGCATGTTGGAGCAGGCGCTGTAGGCCTTCGCGTTCCACAGCTTGCCCCAGGTGTACCTAACGATCTGCTGCGAGGCCGGGTCGGCCGGGTTCGCGACGCCGCGCAGCTTGCCGTAGTGATACAGGCTCGGGCCGATCGTGCCGTACGAGATCTCGGCCTTGCTCATCTGGTGGCAGTTGTAGCAGTTGCCACCGGCGGGCACGCCGGCCGGATCGGTCCAGGTCATGCCGCGACCGATCTGGGCGAGTTTCTCGCCTTCGCGCCAGTCGCCGATGTAAGCGCCGTCGCTCGGCCACTTCACGCTCGCGAGCTGGGCTGCTTCGAGGCGCTTGGCGACATCGGCCGGCGGCGCCTGCTCGGCCGAGCAGGCGCGCTGCAGCTCGTCCTGGTTCAGGCGGTCGAGCGTGGCGATGCCCTGGGCGCGGAACGACGCCTGGATCACGCCCTGCGTCGCGCGATCGAGTTCCTGAGGGCCCGGCGCGGTACCGCAGCCGGCGAGCAGCGCGGCGCCGGCCAGCGCGAGAGGCTTGAGGTTCATGCGCATGGTCCGGTTCAACGCTTGATGGCCGGCGCGCTCGACAGCGCGCCCCTGGCCTGCACGCCCATGTAGACGCCGAGTGCGATCGTCGCATCCGACGCGTAGCCCGGGTACGGGAAGCGCTGCTGACGGTAGCAGTCGTTCAGGCGCCGCTGCATGCCCCAGAGTTCGCCGCTGGAGACGCGGTACGCCGGCCAGGCCGCGAAGCCGACGCCGTCGCCGGGGTTGACGGTCAGGTTCGGCAGGTCCTGCAGGCGGATGCGCTTGCCGGCCTCGCCGTGGCACGACGCGCAGGCGAAGTCGTAGGGCCCGGCGCGGAAGTGGAACACGCGCTTGCCGACCTCGTACATCCGGCGTTCCTCGGCGCGCGCCTGCGGCAGTTCGAACTTCAGGCCGCGCGACTCGGCCGAGACATACGCCACCAGCGACTCGATGTTGACCTGTTCGCCCTTGCCGAACGGTGTGGCGGCGATCGCCGCGGCGTCGAAGCCCTGCAGCGTCTGCAGGCACGTGAGCAGGCGCGATTCGAGGTCCTGCACGCGCTGCGTGTCGGCGAACCAGCGCGGCAGTTCGACGAACGCACCCTTGACGACACCCGAGCCTTTGCCGAGGTCGCAGGCTTCGAGCGAGGCGCTCTTCGGACCGCGCTTGTCTTTCCACAGCGCCTCGCCCTTGGCCTCCCACAGCTCGGCCGGGTTGCCGTCGGCGAGCAGCGCCCGATACTGCGCGATGCCGTCGGCGGTGCTGGTCTGGGCCGGCGCTGGGCCCGCGGCCGCGAACACCAGCGCAGCGAGTACCGCGGCGCGCTTCATGCGATCACCTCCGCACGGCAGTCGATGATCGAACCACCGGCGGGTCGGTGGCACCGATCGCATTGCGCTGGCCGATCCCCGCGAACGGGGCCCCTCGTCCTTCGCTTCATGCGATCACCTCCGCACGGCCGTCGATGATCGAACCATCGGCGGGTCGGTGGCACCGATCGCATTGCGCTGGCCGATCCCCGCGAACGCGGCCCCTCGTCCTTCGCTTCATGCGATCACCGCCTCGTCGCTGCGCGTGTCGCCGTGGTTGTCGACCCAGCCGATCGTGATCTTGTCGCCGGCCTTCGCGCCCTTCACGGTGAACTGCGTGAACGGGTTCTTCGCGATCGCGGTGCCCCATTGCGCCGTCAGCACGGCCTTGCCGTTCAGCGCGGCGGTCACTTCGGTGATGTGCCAGGCCGGGATCGTCTTGCCGGCGGCGTCCTTGCGCTGGCCGGTTTCCATTTCGTGGCTCATCAGCACGCGCACGAGCGCGCCGCTGCCTTGCAGCTGGGCGCGGATGCGCATCGGGTCGGACATGTCTGGTTCTCCTGTTGGCTTATCCGCCGCAGCCGCCGAGCGTGACCTTGACTTCCTTCTGCGCGTACAGCACCTTGCCGTCGCCCAGGATCGCGACCGCGAGCACGTTGGAGGTCTGGCCCATCTTGATGCGGGTGGCCACGCTCGTCTCGACCGCGTCGCTGAACTCGAACACACCGGCCAGCGTGGTCGGGTTCTTCTCGACCAGGAAGGCAATGCGCTTGACCCCCGGCAGCGCGGTGCTGGCGGCGATCGGCACGACGGCGCCGTTCTCGGCGATGTCGGGTGCGGTGAAGACGATGTCCTGGCTTTCGACCGGCCTGGCGATGCCCAGCGCCTTGAGCACGTCGTCGATGCCCTTGGCGTCGAACGCGGCCTTGTTCCACGCGGCCTGGGCCTGCGCGGGCAGCACGCCGGCGCCGGCCAGCAGCGCGGCCACGGCGGCGCTGCGCGTCATCATCAATCGTCGGGTTTGCATCGCCGGGGTTCCTTGCGCGGCGCCACGCGCCGAGCCGGAACTGTAGGGCGGAAACCGCGCGGATGCCGCCGAAGTGGCATCCCGAGCGGGTCGGGTCAGGGATATTCCCGAGTCGGGCCGGGCTCGGCCGGCGACTCAGTTCGCCGCCGCGCGCGCGACCGCCGCCTCGATCTGCTCCTGCACCTTGCGGGCGCCGCGCAGCACCAGCGTCGGGTCCAGCCCGGCCTGCGGCGCGACCGCCTGCGCGACCTCGTCGAGCGCGGCCGGGTCGGTCATCAGCGCGTGGGCCAGCGCCGACAGCGCGCAGATCGCGCGCCGCGGCACCTGCATCGGCAACTGGCGCGTGCTGTTGACGATCACGTGGAAGCGCACGCTCGTCACCGCGGCGGGCGCGAGGCCCCAGCTTTCGCACAGCGCCGCGCCGAGCGCGTCGTGGCTGACACCGAACTCGGTGTGCTCGAGCACCAGCAGTTCCTCGTCGTCGGCCGCCTCGGCAAGCAGCTTGCGATAGCGCTCGGTCGCGTGGCGGAACAGCACCGCCTTGCCACATTCCTCGAACAGCCCGGCCGAATGCGCGATCCACGGGTCGACACCGACCTGCTGGCCGATGCGGCTCATCAGCAGCGCGCGCACGCCGGCGCGTTCCCATACCGGCTCGAGCTCGGGCGCGTGCGGGAACACCGCGCGCAAGCCCATCGCGAAGGTGACCGCGGCGACCTCGCGCGTGCCCAGGTGCGTGATCGCCTGCTGCACCGTCTGCACCCGACCGCGCAGCCCGTACATCGACGAGTTGACCGCCTTCAGAACCGCCGAGGCCAGCGCCATGTCGCCCGCGATCAGCGCGCTCACCGACTGCAGGTTGACGTTCTCGTCGGCCAGCAGCAGCGACAGCTTGACCAGCGACTCCGGCTGGGCCGGGACGTCGATGTTCAGCGAGCGCAGTTGGGGGTCGACGGGCATGACGGTCTTTCGGGACGCAACGGTGACGCCCGATGGTAGGTCCGCGGCGAACCTGGCAATTCGGCGAACAGCGGGGTGCTCACGGCGCTGTTCGGCGGCGTCCGCGGCGGCGGACGGCTTCGACCGTCGATGTGCCGCACAGAAGGGCGCCCAATGGAAAAGGGCGCCAGGTCGACCCCGACGCCCTTCGCATTTTGCCTCGGCCCCAACCACAGCCTGCGTGTCATGCGCTCGTCGGCGAATCGCCGCGGCGCCTTGTCTCTGTCTCCTCAGCCCCGTCCTGCGCGGCACCATGACGGTGCCTGCCGCGAGAAGCGGGATTTTGGGCGCGTCCCGGTGTCGGTGCACTAGGGGTTTCCCGGGCCGAAATCGCGGTCACGGTTCGGGCGCGCGGGCCCCGCCGGGGGCCGGGGCCGGTGCGGGAAACGACAGCACCACTTCCGTTCCGGCGCCGAGGCGGCTCGTGACGGCCACCGCACCACCATGGAGCTCGGCGATGCGTTTGACGATCGCCAGACCCAGGCCCTTGCCGCCCTCGCCGGTGGCGGGCGCGACACTCTGCCGGCTCTGATAGAAGCGGTCGAACAGGTGCGGCAGGTCGGCTTGCGCGATGCCGGGGCCGGTGTCGGCGACGCTGACGCGCACCTCGCCCTCGTGCGCGCGCGCCGCGAGCGTGACGCGGGCGCCGCGCGGGCAGAACTTCAGTGCGTTGTCGACCAGGTTCGCAATCGCGCGCTCGAACAGCTCGATGTCGACCGCCGCATACGCGGGCGCCGCGCGTTCGTCGGCCTCGGCGCGCACGGTCACACCGTGCTTGGCGGCGCGTTCGGCGAAGCGCAGGCCGATGTCGTCGAGCAGCTCGCCGAGGTCGACCACCTCGGGATGCAGCTTGAATTCGGGTTCGTCGAGCTTGGCCAGGTCGCCCAGCGACTGCACCAGCCGCGCCGCGTTGCGGGTGTTGCGCAGCGCGATCTCGACCAGGCGCCGGTCTTCGGCGCGCGCCGGGTCGGCATCGGCGCCTGGCGGCCAGCGGCCCTCCAGCGTTTCGAGGCAGGCCACGGTCGCGGTCAGCGGCGAGCGCAGGTCGTGCGACAGGTTGCTGACGCCTTCGCGGCGGAAATGGTCGAGCCGGCGCAGCTCGCCCCACTGCTTGCGCAGCGTTGCCAGCATCATCTCGAACGCGCGCGTCAGCTGGCCGAACTCGTCGCGCGTGACCGGCGGCAGCGTCGCCGCCGGTGCGCTCGGCTGGCCGGCATCGAGGCCGCGCTGCGAGATCGACGCGACCGCATCGGTCAGGCGCTGCAGCGGCCGCGTCACCGAGACGATGATCAGCACCGCGACCAGCGTCGTGAACGCGACCACCGCGACGATCAGCCCGAGCGCGGGTCGCGCGATGCTCATGCGCACGGCGGCCCACCGCCCCTCGGGCAGCTGCTCGTTGTGCAGCACCAGGTAGAGGTAGCCGGCCACCGGGTCGGCGGGGCGGATGACCGCACGGCGCACCGGCTGCACCGCGACCACGGCATTGGCGTCCATGCGCTTCGGGTCGTCGCCCATCACGTAGGCGGCGTCGGGCTGGCCGACCGCGCGCAGCACCGGCGTCAGTGCGACCTTGAAGCCGGCCGGCAGCGGCGCGCCGCTGCACGCGAGCACCGTGCCGCCGGGGTCGAGCAGGTAGAGCTGGGTGTCGGGCTCGAACAGCACCATGTTGCTGAGCCAGGCCTGGAACTCGTCGGGCCGGCGCGCGTACAGCTCGAACAGGTTGTCGTAGCTGCCGACCACGCGCTGCAGGAACGCGTTGCCGCGGCGGTACGCGGTCTCGCGCTCGAAGCGCTGGAACGCGTAGATCACCGTCACGATCACCAGCAGCGCGGTGACGATGCCGGTGGCGAAGATCGTCAGCGCGAGCTTGAATCTGACGGTCACGAGCGTTGCGGGCCGAGCGCCGGGCCGCCCCGAGCCGGCCCGCATCCCCGGGGGGGATCGGCCGATGTATTCGTCGGACGAGGGGCCGTCATGCCGCCAGGTCGCGCATCCGGTAGCCGGCACCGCGGGTAGTCAGGATGATCTCGGGCCGCATCGGGTCGGCCTCGAGCTTGGCGCGCAGTCGGTTGATGTGCGTCGTCACGGTGTGCTCGTAGCCGTCGTGGGTGTAGCCCCAGACCGCGTTCAGCAGTTGCGCGCGCGAGAACACGTGACCGGGGTGCGACGCGAAATGCAGCAGCAGGTCGAACTCGAGCGCGGTGAAGTCGATCGACGCGCCGCGGCAGCGCACCTGGCGCTTGGCCGGCAGGATCTCGAGCTCGCCGTTGCGGATCACCGCCGCACGCCCGGGCGCCTGGGCATTCGCCTGCGCGGCAGCCAGCAGGTCGGCGCGCCGCAGCAGCGCCTTGACGCGCGCCAGCAGCTCGGCGAGCGAGAACGGCTTGGTCAGGTAGTCGTCAGCGCCGAGCTCCAGGCCGAGCACGCGATCGAGCTCGGTCGACTTGGCGGTGAGCATCAGGATCGGCGCGGCGCTGCCCTTGGCGCGCAACGCCTTGCAGACTTCGAGGCCGTCCATGCGCGGCATCATCAGGTCGAGCACCAGCAGGTCGGCGGGCGATTCGAGCTGGCGCGCCAGTGCCTGCGCGCCGTCGCCGACGGCCGAGACCTCGTAGCCGGCACCGCGCAGGTTCATCACCAGCAGCTCGCGGATGTCGGTCTGGTCTTCGGCAACGAGGATGTGGGCAGCCATGGATTGGGGTCGGGCGGGGCGGCCGAGTCTTACGCCGCTTTGACGCAATTGTGATCTTGCCGTGATCTTCGGTGAGGCTGGCGCGAGGGGCGGCGCCCAAAGTTCAGTCACCGCCAACGCCGACCGAACCCACCATGAACCTCGCCCCTGCCCTTGCTGCCCCGCACGCTGCCAGCTTCGCCCCGACGGTGTCCTGGACCGAGATGGTCTCGCACCGCGGCTACCTGGTGCGCTTCGCCCAGCGCAGGCTGCGCGACCCGCTGCTGGCCGAAGACGCGGTGCACGACGTGTTCGAGGCGGTGCTGTCGGGCCGCGCGGTGTTCGCCGGCCGCGCGGCGCTGCGCTCGTGGCTGACCGCGGTGCTGAAGAACAAGATCGTCGACTCGGTGCGCCGCAACGCCGGCATGGATTCGCTCGACGACGGCGACGACGAGGGCGGCGCGCTCGCGGTCGAGTGCCCGCAGCCGCGCCCCGACCAGATCGCCGAGCAGCACCAGCTGCTGATGCTGGCGCTGAAGCGCATCGAGGCGCTGCCGCCGGGCCTGCGCGACGTGATGCGGCTGCGCGTGCTCGAGGAGCAGAGCACGGAAGAGGTCTGCCGCGAGCTCGGCATCAGCGAGGACAACCTGTTCGTGCGGCTGCACCGCGCGCGCAAGCAGCTGCTTTCCTGAGTCGACTGCGGGCCGAGCGCCGGGCCGCGCCGGGGGGGGGTCCACGAAGAGGCCCACTTCGTGGACCTCGCCGGCCCGCGTCCCCTCGGGGGACCGTCGAACGCAGCCGTTCGACGAGGGGCTCCGCTACCATGGAGGCCATGCGTCTTCCAGATCTGCTCGCGTCCCGCACCGGTCGGCTCACCGCATTCTTCCTGCTCTACATGACCGAGGGCATCCCGCTCGGCTTCACCGCCACCGCGATCGCCACGCAGATGCGGCGCCAGGGCCTGGGCCCGGCCGAGATCGGCGCGTTCGTCGGCTCGCTGTACCTGCCGTGGGCCTTCAAGTGGGTGATGGGCCCGTTCGTCGACACGCTCAGCTCCGACCGCTTCGGCCGGCGGCGCCTGTGGATCATCATGATGCAGCTCGGCATGGTCGGCAGCCTGCTGATCGCGATGCCGGTGAACTTCACGGCCCAGCTCGGGCTGTTCACCTTGATTATCCTCGTGCACAACGCCTTCGGCGCGACCCAGGACGTGGCGATCGACGCGCTCGCCGTCAACGTGCTGCCCGAGCACGAGCGCGGCACCGCGAACGGCTTCATGTTCGCCGGTGCGTCGATCGGCCAGGCGATCGGCGGCGCGGGCGTGCTGTTCCTGTCGGGCGTCGTGCCGTTCACGACCAGCTACCTGCTGGTGGTCGGCGCGATCCTGTGCGTCACGGTGTTCGTGGTCCTGCCGCTGAACGAGCCGAAGCGCGGGCCGCAACCCAAGGCCGCAGGCGGCGCGATCGCCGCGGTCGGCGCCGAGTTGAAGGGCTTCGTGCGCGATTCGTGGCGCGCGTTCACGGGCTCGCGCGCGGCGTGGGTCGGCGTCGTCGTCGCGCTGCTGCCGGCCGGTGCCTACGCGCTGAGCCTGGCGCTGCAGTCGAACCTCGCGGTCGAGCTGGGGCTGAGCGACAACCAGGTCGCGCAACTCAATCTCGCGACGACGGTGACCTTCGCGTTCGCCTGCGTCGCCGGCGGCTGGCTGTCCGACCGCTTCGGCCGGCGCCGGATGCTGGCGTTGTTCATCTTCCTGACCGTGCTGCCGACCCTGTGGCTGGCCTGGAGCATGTGGCAGGCGCGCTGGATCATGCCGGTCGAGATGACCCAGGCGAATCGGCCGCAGCCCTCGGCCGCGCTGGTCGCGACCTTCTGGGCCGCGACGATCTTGTTCAGCGTGTTCCAGGGGCTGTATTACGGCGTGCGCACCGCCCTCTTCATGGACGTGACGACGAAGGCCGTCGCGGCGACGCAGTTCACCGCGTACATGGCGATGTCGAATCTGGTGATCACGTACACCTCGTGGTGGCAGGGGCAGTCGGTGGTGCGCTGGGGTTACCCGGTGACCTTGGCGATCGATGCGGCGGTCGGGCTGATCGTGGTGTTCCTGCTGCCGCTGATGCGGCCGCAGGGGGTTGGGGCGAAGGCCTAGCCAAGCAGCTGGCCGAGCTCGAGGACAAGACCGCGGCGATCGCGATGCAGCGCGCTACCTTTAGCCGCATTGCGCGCAATCAGCTCAAGCAGGCCATCGATGCGCTGCGCGATCTGATGACGCCGCCCGATCCTCCGAAGCGGCCCATCGGGTTCGTCAACACCGACGACAAGGGCAGCAAGGGGCGGCATGAGGAAAGACTTGACCCTTGCTCCCCGCTTGCCTCTTGTCTCCGCTACGAGGTTGGCAACGCGATTTGTTCAGCCACGATGCGAATCACATCGCCCGACTGCATCTCGATATGCAGACATCGCCCACCATCCGTTGAGGTCTCGACTTCCGAGACCTCATTAACACTGACGCTCGGACCCCATTCGTTCATCTGGGGCACTCGAAGTTCTCGCACACCTTCGGCGATTAGGGTTCTGCGCGTAAAGGCCGAATCCTCTAGCTCAATCGTGACACGTGCGCGCTGCCAATCGAAGTCGACTCGTACCAGCGTCCAGTCGTGCAAGAGATCGTTTTTCATGGCGTTCCAATCGGCAGATGCGCTGCAGGCGAGTTTGAAGGAACTACATTCCCATTGACATCCAAGCGACTACCGGCGGCATTGTTGACATGGGCGTGATCGCCATGAATAAGAATCCTTTGCTCGCCAGTTACCGGATGAACGTAGGCTCCTCTGCCGTTTTGAGGATCTGGACCCTTGGGCTTTAGACCAGCACCAGTCGCAAGTTGGCCAATCTGGGCCGGGGTCTTGCCCGCAACATCAGACGGATTGATGACTGGGCTGGTTGCCTGTCCACTATTCGAACTCGCGCTTGTAATCAGGCCAGAAATCCATTCGACGAGATTGGCAGCCGAGTTGCCGAGTAGCGCCCCTCCCGCAATCCCGGCGCCAACGATCGCGGAAAAGCCAAGGCCACACACTCCGGCCGTCGCACCAGCGCATCCGCCAGCGACAAGAGCCCCTGCGCTACCCCCCAAGGCCGCGCCTGCCGTAACGACGGTGGCGCGCGTGGACTGGCTCATCCTACCCACACTGCTCATCCCCTGAACAGTGAAGACCGAGTTGGTCGCGCACCCCCCACTGCTGTTTGTGATGTGCGAACCAGTGCAGCCGTCTCGTCCATCCGGGTCGATGTAGCGATACGGATTGTTGTTCGCGTACATGTACCGATCGAACGCCGCCCCGGTGTTGGCGTCGGTGGTGACCGGATCAGTGCTCATGAACCTCGCCGCGATCGGATCGTAGTACCGCTGCAGCATGTACACCAGCCCCGTGTCCGGATTGTTCACATGCCCTGTGAACCCGATCCCATTCGGAATGGTCCCCGCCGCCGTGTTCCCATAGGGTTCGTATCGCGTACGGCTGATCAATGCACCGCTCAAGCTCGTGCGCGCCACTGGGCTGCCCAGCGCGTCGGTGTGGACGTACTGCACCCCTTGTATGCCGGCCTCGGCGATCAGCTTGCCGCCCAGGTAGATGTACCGCGTCGCTGCCTGCCAGTTGGGCTGGCGCTCGTAGTACAACAGCTGTCCGGCTTGGCTGTAGAGATACAGCGACGTGTTGCCGTCGGTTCCGTCAGCCCTGAAGCGCAGACCCAACCCGTCGTAGACGTAGCTGGCGTTGCCGCTGGCAAGCTGCATCCGGTTGCCCTGGTCGAAGTAGAAACCCTGGCTCCCCCGGGCGGTGATGTTGCCCTGGCTGTCGTAGGCGTAGCGGGTGTACGCGCCGTTGGTGTTGATCGTGGCCAGCCGGTTGTTGGCGTCGTAGTTGTGCACGGAACTGCGCGCACCTACGACGCTGCTGCGCAGGTTGTCGAGTGCGTCGTAGCCGTAGGTGGCGTTGCCCCAGACGCCCGGCGCGTTCGCGGCGATCAGACGGTCGAGCCCGTCGTAGCCCATGCTCCGGCTGCTCACGCCCTCTTGCTGGTCGCTGATCGCGGCGATGTTGCCGTTGGCGTCATAGCCGTACTGGTCCTGCATGACGCCGGCGTCGATGTTCTGCGACGGCAGACCTCGGGTGTTCTGCGTCAGGGTGTGAACGATGCCGTTGCCCAAGGTGTAGCCAGCCACCGCGCCGTTGGGGTGATAGCTCACATTCGTGGCGTAGCCACCCACCCGCGTCGCTTCGCCGAGCGCGTTCGGAGCGTACGGGACGGCGATCGGACCCGGGTACGTTAGCTGGCTCTCGTGGCCGTTGGCGTCAAAGCTGTGCGACGTGATCCAACCCACTGAGGTGAAGTCCTCCTGGGTCATCAGCCGACGATTGTTGTAGGAGTAGGTATGGGTTGTGCCGTTGGAAACCACCGTGAGCGGCAAGCCATCGGGCGTGTAGCTGCGCCCAATGGATGGGCTGCCGTCGCCGAAGCCGGTGCCGGTCACGCGGTCGCGGGCGTCGTAGGTGTAGCCAATGTGCTTGTTGCCCGGCACGCTGGCGGTGTCACAGCTGGCCGTGCTGGTCAGGCTCAGCCCGATAGCACGCCAACTGACGTTGTTGGCCGCGTCCAGGCTTTGGATCGTGGCCCCGATCTCGGGCTCGATGGTCTTGCACAGCAGCTGGTAGCCGTCGTAGACGTAACTGCGCGTCGCAGCGACGCCGCCACCGCTGCGGGTGATGCTCAGCGGCTTGTCGAAGACGTCCCGGCCGATCGCGACGCTCACGCCCTCGGGGGCAGTGATGCCGGTGATCGCGGATTCGCTCGGCTCGTCGAAGACCTGGTACGCGAACGTCGTCGCAAAACCGCGCGGATTGGTGACCTGCTTCTGGAACCCACTGAGGTACTGCGTCGTGGCAGTCAGCGTACCGAGCTCGCTGTCGGCCAGCATCTGAATCGGTCGGCCGAGCGCGTCGTAGCTCGTGCTGGTGCCCGGCGTGGCGGCCGTGATCGAGCCGATGCTACGAGCCGGGTACGCCGCGAAGGTCGTGCGGTTGTACGGGTCGTAGTTGAACCGCTGCATGCGCTGCGTGGCGCCCGGGTTGCCCGCGTCATAGGTGATCGTCAGGCGCTTGCGCCAGCGCGCGTCGAAGTAGTTGACGGTGACGGCGTTGCCGGTTGTGATGGTCTGGCGCCAGTGATTGGCCTCAATACCGTACTCGGCGGTTAGAACCTGGACGAATGACAGCGTAGTGATGTTGTAGGCGACCGGATCACCGCCGGGCGGGGTCTTGCTGGCCAGCCGCCCCATCGCGTCGTAGCTAAAGCCCCAGGTCGTGCCGACTTCGTTGGTCACGCTGGTGAGCACACCGATGTTCTGCACGACGCCATTGATGCTGGTGCCGTCGGCATAGCCGATGTGCTGCGGCAGGCCGCGCATGTAGTTGCTGAAGGACGTGCTGTGACTCAGGCCATCGGTGACGCTGGCCACCGTGCCATCGCCGTTGAAGGCATAGCTGGCCTGCAGCTTGCCGAATTTGTAGCTGGCCGTAGGCAGCGCCGTGTTGCCGTCGAAGCTGGTGCTCGAGGCCTGAATGCCGGCGACAGTCTGGCTGGCGACCTGACCCAGCACCCACAGGCTGGTGTGGTCGTAGTAGCCGGTCGACTCGGTCTTGCTGTAGCCCAGGCCGCTGGCGCGGGTCACGCCGGTGGGCCTGGCATAGATGTCGAAGCCGGTGGCCGTCTGCGAGAAATTCACGCCCTGACGGTTGATCACGCGCTGGCTCTGCGGCGTGTAGATGCGGCTCATCGAGTCGGCCGGCGAGTTGGTGGAGCCGACCCCGCTCGGAAACGGTCCGGTGCCGGAAGGCTGGTAAGTAACGCTCGTCGATTGCAGCGCGCCACCACCGGCAACGCCCTCGGCACTGTTCAGGAGCAGCCCATCATTGATTCCGAATTGGGTGCCGTAGGTGTTCGCCGTGACATTGCCCAGCGGATCCGTGATCGTGACGGTCTTGGTGTTCACGCAACCGTTGCACGGGGCGAAGCTGCCGTATGCGAGGCTGTAGGCATAGTTCCAGGTCATCGCCGGCATGCCCGGGCCGCTCAAGGTCTTGCTCGTCAGCGAGCGCGACACGAAGTAGCGGGACACGGGGTTGGCCGTGAGGCCACAGGTCGTCTGCGAGCCGGGGACATTCGATCGCCCGTGATAGGTAGCCGCCAACGTGAACGAGCCGACCGCACCGGACGGATGCGTGATCGTGCCGGTCTTCGCGGTCCAGTCCACGGTGCCGTTCTCGCCATCGACACAGTCGGGGTCCGGGAGCGAGAACGGTATCGTCGGCACCCCATCGAGCGCGAACTGCCACTGCGAGCCGTCGGGCTGCGTGACGGTCTGCAAAGAGCCGGTGCTGCTGTTGTAGCCGTAGTTCCATGTCCGTGTGCCGTCGAAGACGGACTGGATGCGGTTGCGGTTGCCGTTGTAGCTGAAGGTGATCGTGCGCCCGTCGCTGGACGTGATCGACGAGACCCTCCAACCGTCGGCGCCGCCATAGGTGTAGCGGACTCAGTTGCCGAAGCGGTCGGTGACCAGGGTGGGCAGGATCCAGACTTCGGTGCGTTGAATGGCGCCGGTGCCGGCGATGCCCCTGTTGATCCCGGCGACCTTGGCCTGCGACCACGCGCGTACCGCCATGTGGTCGAACCGATAGCTCGTGCCATCCGGGGACCGGGCCAGGAAGCCCTCGCCGAGGCCGTTGTCCAGGCTTGGCAGGCAGCTCAGCTGCCAGTGGTTCTTGGTGAGGACCGGGTAGGTTGCTGCAGTGCCATCACTCGGAAAAATTGGGTTGCCGCTGCGGCTCAGCAGCGTCTGGTCACCCGCCCCGGGGATATACATGTGGTACCCGTCCCAAAAGGCATTGGACGAGTAGCTCAGGCTTGTACCGGCGACGTATGCGGTGGTCCAGGGCGGGTACTGGACCTGGCTGCATCGATAGAAGTTCGTGGCTGTATTGCCGCCGTACCAGTTGGGCTGTGCCTGCGCCGCCACCGTACGCAGGTGCGGGATGTCGAGGTCCCAATCGCCGAAGAGGCCGCCACCGTTTGTCTGGGGAGCTCCCAAGGCCCGTTGGCGACCGACCGCGACGGCCAGCGCGTTGTTGCCGGGCAGGGTGACATCGGTGTGTGTGAACTCGACGCTCCCGCTGAATTCGTTGATGGTGTCGCCCATGAGGTTCGGGCCGAGCGCCTCGATGACCTCGCCCGAGCGTATGAGGATGCCCTGTTCGAAGTAAGTCTTCGGCGGGGCCGGGTCGCCCCCGCCCCCGCCAGGAAGGCTGTTCGCGACTGGACCGGCCGGCGCCTTGAAAAGGCCCGCCGATTGCGCCGAAACGGCCAATGACGAGGCAACGATGCATGCACCGAGCGCAAACCGCACCGACGTATTGAACCCAGCGTTGGGCCTCGACGCTGTCGAACTGAGCTGCGTGTTCATCGGGCCTCCCCAAGGTCTGTCTTATGTACTCGCGACGCGTTGATGGCGACGCCGTACGACTTTGGCGCGGTCACGTTGCTCGCGCCACTGTCGGCTTCTACGGGTCGTGCTCGATTGCCTGCACCGCCCGCTTTGCATCGTATTGCTCAGCCTGGCGCGGCGGCACTGGCAACTCTTACAGGGCAGCGTCCGAACGTCCACCGCATTGGGGACGCGCGCCGGGCGACGACTTGCATTCGGGTCCGCGCCTGCCGAGCTGCTCGGGGTCGGCCGGGCCATCGAACTCTCGGCCGACGGAGTTGCCTGGAGCACGCCGCGCGCCCGCGCTGGGAACGTCGGCGCCACACCGCGTCGAGGCCGTCACTCCGCGTCGAGCGCGCCCTTCACGACCGCCTGCGTCAGCGCCGGCGAGGACTCCTCGAGAAAGCGGTAGGCGTAGCCGCGCAGGTAGTGGCCGCGGCGCACCGCGATGCGCGTGGTGTTGGGCGGGAACAGGTGCGCGGCATCGAGGCTCGTCAGGCCGACGTCGCGCGCCGCGTCGAACGCCATCGACGCGATAATGCCCACGCCGAGGCCGACCTCGACGTAGGTCTTGATGACGTCGGCATCGAGCGCGCTCATCACCACGTCGGGCACCAGCCCCGCTTCGGCAAAGGTCGCGTCGATGCGCGGCCGGCCGGTGTAGCCGGCGTGGTAGGTGATCAGCGGGTGCGTGGCGAGCGCCTGCAGCGTCAACTTCGGCAGCTGCGTCAGCGCGTGGCCGTCGGGCACGACGACGAGGTGATGCCAGTCGTAGAACGGAAAGCTCGCGAAATTCGATGCGGCGTTGCCGCCGTCGAGCGCCTCGGTCGCGATGCCGATGTCGGCCTCGCCGGACTGCAGCAACGCGACGATCTCCGCCGGGCTCGCCTGGTGCAGCGCCAGGTGCACCTTCGGGTAGGCCTGCTTGAAGCGCCGCACCACCTGCGGCAGCGCGTAGCGCGCCTGGGTGTGGGTGGTGGCGATCGTCAGGCTGCCTTCGTCGCGGTTCGCGAACTGCTCGGCCACGCGCTTGATGTTCTTCGCGTCGATCAGCATGCGCTCGACGATGCCGACCAGCTCCTTGCCCGGCTCGGTCAGCCCGGTCAGGCGCTTGCCCTTGCGCACGAAAAGTTCGATGCCGAGCTCGTCTTCCAGATCGAGGATGTGTTTGCTGACGCGCGACTGCGAGGTGAACAACGCGGCCGCGACCTCGGTCAGGTTGAAGTTGCGCCGGACGGCCTCGCGGATGATGCGCAGTTGCTGGAAGTTCATGGGCCCGACTATGCCGCTTCCGGCAGCGCCGCGCCGGCGTCGAACAGCGCGAGCCGCTGCGGCACCAGCCAGACGCGCTGGTCGGCGTGCAGCGCCAGCGCGTCGGCCCGCTCGCGCGCCAGCTCGACCTCGTAGTGGCGCTCGTCGGCGCCGACCAGCTCGATCCGGCTGGCCGCGCCGAAGCTCAGCACCCGGCGCACGCTCGCCTCGACCGCGCCCGGCTGCGGCCGCGCGGCGATCGCGACCTCGTGCGGCCGGGCGAAGCCGGTCGAGCCGGCGGCGCGGCCGGGGAAGCGGTTCGCCGCGCCGAGAAAACCGTAGACAAAGGGCGTGGCCGGGTGGTCGTAGACCTCCCCCGGCGCGCCGACCTGCTCGACGCGGCCGTGGTCCATCAGCACGACGCGGTCCGCCACCTCGAGCGCTTCTTCCTGGTCGTGCGTGACGAAGATGCTGGTGATCCGCAGCTCGTCGTGCAGCCGGCGCAGCCAGCGCCGCAATTCCTTGCGCACCTGCGCGTCGAGGGCGCCGAAGGGTTCGTCGAGCAGCAGCACACGCGGCTCGACCGCCAGCGCGCGCCAGCGCGATCCGCTGGCGCTGGCCGCCCGAGAGCTGCGGCGGGAAGCGATCGGCGAGCCAGTCGAGCTGCACCAGGTTCAGCAGCTCGTGCACCTTGCGCTCGATCTCGGCTGCAGACGGCCGCAGCTTGCGCGGCTTGACGCGCAGGCCGAACGCGACGTTGTCGAACACCGTCATGTGGCGGAACAGCGCGTAGTGCTGGAACACGAAACCGATCTGGCGCTCGCGCACATGCGTATCGGAGACGTCCTCGCCGTCGAGCAGCACCTGGCCGCGGTCCGCCGTTTCCAGGCCCGCGATGATGCGCAGCAAGGTCGTCTTGCCGCAGCCCGAGGGGCCGAGCAGCGCGACCAGCTCGCCGCTCGCGAAATCGAGGCTCACGTCGCCGAGCGCGGTGAAGCTGCCGAACGACTTGTGGATGTGGCGGACCTGGATGCTCATGCTGCGGACACCTTCGCTTGCTGCCATTCGACGACGCTCTTCAGCCCGAGCGTGACCAGCGCCAGCAGCGCCAGCAGCGAGGCCACCGCGAAGGCCGCGGCGAACTGGTATTCGTTGTAGAGAATCTCGACGTGCAGCGGCAGCGTGTTGGTCACGCCGCGGATGTGGCCCGAGACCACCGACACCGCGCCGAACTCGCCGAAGGCGCGCGCGTTGCACAGGATCACGCCGTACATCAGGCCCCACTTCACGTTCGGCAAGGTGACGTGCCGAAAGGTCTGCCAGCCCGAGGCGCCGAGCACCGTCGCGGCCTCTTCCTCCTCTCGGCCCTGCGCTTTCATCAGCGGGATCAGCTCGCGCGCGACGAACGGAAAAGTCACGAAGGTGGTCGCCAGCACGATGCCCGGCAGCGCGAACACGATCTTCAGGTCGTGCGCCTGAAGCCAGGGGCCGAACCAGCCCTGCGCGCCGAACAGCAGCACGTAGATCAGCCCGGCGACGACCGGCGAGACCGAGAACGGCAGGTCGATCAACGTGACGAGAAAGCTCTTTCCGCGGAAGTCGAACTTCGTCACCAGCCACGCCGCCCAGACGCCGAACACCAGGTTCAGCGGCACCGCGATCGCCGCGGCGAGCAAGGTGAGCACGAGCGCCGAGAGCGCGTCGGGCTCGACCAGCGCGGCGAGGTACACGCCGGCGCCTTTGCGCAGCGCCTGCGCGAAGACGGTGACCAGCGGCAGCACCAGGAACAGCGCGAAGAAGCTCAAGGCCAGCGCGAGGATCGTCCACTTGACCCACGGCTGCTCGCGCGTCGCGGCGCTGGTTTCGAAGCGCAGCGCGCGCCGGCTCATCGCTTGCCCCGGCCGGCGCCGACGCCGCGCGCCTTCGCGCTCCAGGCCTGCAGCCCGTTGATCGCGAGCAGCAGCGCGAACGAGACCACCAGCATCACGGTGGCGATCGCGGTCGCACCGGCATAGTCGTACTGCTCGAGCTTGGTGATGATCAGCAGCGGCGTGATCTCCGAGACCATCGGCAGGTTGCCGGCGATGAAGATCACCGAGCCGTACTCGCCGACTGCGCGTGCGAACGCTAGCGCGAAGCCGGTCAGCAGCGCCGGCGTCAGGATCGGCAGCACGACGTGGCGGACCGTCTGCCAGCGCTGCGCGCCCAGGCTCGCGGCGGCCTCTTCGAGCTCGGTGTCGATGTCCTCGAGCACCGGCTGCACGGTGCGCACGACGAACGGCAGGCCGATGAAGGTCAGCGCGACCAGCACCCCGAGCGGCTTGAACGCGACCGTGATGCCGAGCGGCTCCAGCACCGAACCGAGCCAGCCGTTGCGCGCATAGAGCGCGGTCAGCGCGATGCCGGCGACCGCGGTCGGCAGCGCGAACGGCAGGTCGATCAGCGCGTCGACCAGTTTCTTGCCGGGGAACGAGTAGCGCACCAGCGACCACGCAAGCAGCAGCCCGAACAGCGTGTTCAGCGCCGCCGCGAGCAGCGCCGCGCCGAAGCTCAGCCGGTACGACGCGAGCACGCGCGGCGCGGTGACGACGCTCCAGAACTGCTCGAAGCCCAGGGTCGCGGTCTTCAGAAAGATCGCCGACAACGGGATCAGCACGATCAGCGACAGGTACACCAGCGTCACGCCCAGCGACAGGCCGAAGCCGGGCAGCACGCGGCGCGGCTTGCGTGCCGCCAGCGCGTGCGGCGGCGAATACGACGGGGCGAGGACGGCACTCATGGGCCGCGCAGCTTAGGCGCCGCGCGGCGCCGTCGGAACCAACCATTGCGCATTTGGATATGCGTGGAATCGAATCCAGGAATTCAGCTAGACCCCACGCCACCGCCGCCGCCCGCGCCACGGCACACTGCGCGGCATGAGCGACGAAGCGCTGCGAGTGGTCTGCCTGTGCGCCGCGTGGTGCGGTGTGTGCCGCGACTACCGGGCGACCTTCGACGCGGCCTGGGCCGAAACGCCCGCGACCACGCGCTTCGCCTGGGTCGACATCGAGGACGACGCCGAGCTGCTCGACGATGTCGATGTCGAGAACTTCCCGACCCTGCTGATCGCTCGCGGCGAGCACACGCTGTTCTTCGGCACGATCACGCCGCAGCCCGCCACGCTGGCGCGGCTGCTGCAGGGCGCGCACGCCGGCGAGCTCGCACCGCTGGCCGCCGCACCCGCAGTCGACGCGCTGGTCCTGCGCCTGCGCGCGGCCGACGGCTGAGCACGACGGGCGGCATACTGGCGCCTCTGCCGAGGAGCGCGCGATGCCCTGCGAGACCCTGATCTACGACCTGCAGGACCAGATCCTGACGCTGACGCTGAACCGGCCCGACCAGCTCAACGCGTTCAACGGCCCGATGATGAACGAGCTGCTGCAGGCCTTCGACGCCGCCGATGCCGACGACGCGGTGCGCGCGGTGATCGTCACCGGCGCCGGCCGTGCGTTCTGCGCCGGCGCCGACCTGTCGGCGGGCGCGAAGACCTTCGACTACGCGGGGCGCGCCGACAAGCCCGAGAAGCAGGGCACGCCGATCAGCGCCGACGGTCAGCCCGACTGGGGCCACGACTCGGTGCGCGACGGCGGCGGCCGCGTCGTGCTGCGCATCTACGAGTGCCTGAAGCCGGTGATCGCCGCGATCAACGGGCCGGCGGTCGGCATCGGCGCGACCATGCTGCTGCCGATGGACATCCGGCTGGCCGCCGACAGCGCCCGCATCGGCTTCGTCTCGGCGCGCGTCAAGGTAGTTGTCGCCTGAGTCACGCAGCTTTCTGCTGAGTATGTTGAGCGCCGGCAGCCATGTTGACCACCGAGTCGCGCTCGGGATTGAGTGCCGGCCAGATCTTCGTGCTCGTGTAGCTCTGGCCGCCGTCGTTGAACACCTCTACGGTGTCCTCGAAGACGACGATCGTGAACGGGCCACCGAACTCGGC
>JANXZN010000126.1 GCA_025355545.1 Rhizobacter sp. | reverse complement strand
GGCATCGGCGTCGAGACGCGCGCCCACCTGCCGAACGCGGTGTACGGCGGCCTGATCGTCGCGTTCCTGCTGATCAAGCCGATGGGCCTGGGCAAGCTGTACGCCAACATCCGGAATTACCTGCTCGTGTGGCCGTTCGGCTATGCGCGCAAATAGGATTGGCCCCGATGTCGACCCCTTCCCCGACGCCGCTGCTGGTGCTGAACAACATCGAGGTCATCTACGACCGTCTCGCGCTGGCGATCAAGGGTGCGTCGATCGAGGTGCCGCAGGGCGGCATGGTCGCGCTGCTCGGTGCCAACGGCGCCGGCAAGAGCACCTTGCTGAAGGCGATCAGCGGCCTGCTCAAGGCCGAGCGCGGCGAGGTCACGCGCGGCGACGTGCACTTCCAGGGCCGCAGCATCGCGTCACTTCCGCCGCAGGCGCGCGTCGAGCTCGGCATCGTGCAGGTACTCGAGGGACGGCGCGTCTTCGAGCACCTGACTCCCGACGAGAACCTGGTCGCGGCCTCGGCGGTGCGCGGCGGCCGGGCCGACATGAATCGCAACCGCGATCTGGTCTACAGTTACTTTCCGCGGCTGGGCGAGCGCCGCAGCGCGCAGTCGGGTTACCTCTCGGGCGGCGAGCAGCAGATGCTGGCGATCGGGCGCGCGCTGATGACGGGCCCGAAGCTGCTGATGCTGGACGAGCCGAGCCTGGGGCTGGCGCCGTTCCTGGTGGCCGAGATCTTCGAGATCGTGCGCCGCATCAACAAGGACGAGGGCCTGTCGGTGCTGCTCGTCGAGCAGAACGCGGTGGCGGCGCTCGAGGTCGTCTCGCATGGCTACATGATCGAGGGCGGGCGCATCGTGATGCACGACAGCGCCGAGGCGATGAAGAAGAATCCCGACATCCAGGAGTTCTACCTCGGCGGTCACGAAGGCCGCGACTTCCGCGACATCAAGCACTACCGGCGCAGGAAGCGCTGGCTCAGCTGAAATGACCACTCCCACGTCACTTCGTTCCAGCCCCCCGACGGGGCGCTCAGCCGCCTTGGGGCGGCCCGGCGGCGCCTGACCACGCGCCGAGTCACATCACACGTCCACGGCATGAAGGTACCGGATGCCAGGCGGACACCACATCACCGGTACGCAGGAGACAAGCGATGAAATCCAGAGTCCTATCCGCATTCGCCGTGCTCGCCGTTCTGGCGACGTTCAGCGCCGCCGCGCAGGCGCAGCCGGTGAAGTTCGGCCTTTGCTGCGACCTGTCCAAGGCCTACACCTTCGTCACGCCGCAGGTCGTGCAGGCGGCGAAGGACAACGCCGACATCCTGAACGCCAAGGGCGGCATCGAGGGCCACCCGATCGAGATCATCGCGCAGGACACCGGCAACGAGCCGCAGCGCGGCATCGAGTGCTACGAGAAGCTCAAGCGCGAAGGCGTGATGGTGTTCGACTTCCTGTCGACGCCGGTGTCGCGGGCGGTGCTGCCGCGCGCGATGGCCGACGGCAACGTGATGATGCAGTCGTTCGCCGGCCGCGGCGACGCGATCGACGGCGACGTCTTCAAGTGGATCTTCCCTATCGGCGCCACCTACTGGGGTCAGGTCGCGAACGACGTGCAGTACATCAAGAACCAGCACAAGGGCAACCTGAAGGGCGTGAAGATCGGCTTCATCTACCCCGACTACGCGTTCGGCCAGGAGCCGATCCCGATCCTGAAGACGCTGGCCGCGAAGGAAGGCTTCGAGCTGATGCTGTTCCCGAACCCGCTGCCGGGCAAGGACCAGGCCGCGGTGTGGACGCAGATCCGCCGCGCCAACCCCGACTGGATGATCAGCTGGAACCTGTCGGCGATGCACGTCGTCGCCGCGCGCGAGATGAAGCGCAACGGCTACCCGATGGACAAGCTGATCGTCGTCAACTGGTTCAACGAGGCCGACATCGCCAACATCGGCCCGGCCGAGGCCAAGGGCATCAAGCGCGGCACCAACGTCGTCGGCGGCAAGGACCACCCGCTGATGAAGCAGATCGCCGCCGACCTGTACGCCAAGGGCAAGGGCAACGGCGACGTGAAGTTCATGGACGACGTCTACTACAACACCGGCCTGGCGATGTCGTCGGTGATGTTCGAGGGCACGCGGCTGGCCATCAAACAAGGCGGCTGGCCACTGACGCCGACGAAGATCAAGGC
>JANXZN010000112.1 GCA_025355545.1 Rhizobacter sp. | reverse complement strand
CGCGCTGACGCCGAGCTCGCGCCGCGCCGTCTCGCAGGCGCGCGCCAGGCCGTCGATCACGGTGCCGAACGGCACGCCGCGGTCGGTGTGGGTCTGCGGGTCGAAGAAAAGCTCGGCATGGACCACGTTGTCGGCCGCGGCGCGCTTGAAGTACGCCACGCCCAGGTCGAAGAAATCTTCTTCCTTCAACAGCACGCTGGCGCCGGCGTAGTAGATGTCGAGAAAGCTTTGCAGGTCGGTGAACGCGTAGGCCGCGCGCAGCGCCTCGACGTTCGCGTACCGCAGCGCGACGCCGTTGCGTTGCGCCAGCGCGAAGATCAGCTCGGGCTCGAGCGAACCCTCGATGTGGATGTGCAACTCGGCCTTGGGCATCGCGCACAGCAGCGCGGGCAGTCGGTCGCGGGCAATGGCGTCGAAGTCGATCATGGCGGTAGTCTGCAACCAGAGGCGTAGCGAGCGGCTGTCAGGCAAGGCGGACGGAGCGCAGGAACCGGAGCGACCTTCCGGTCGTGAGGATTCCGAGCACCGCCCGACCACGCATGGCAGCCGCGCAGTAGCCAAGCACCTACTTCTTGTCGCCGCCCGGCACCTTGCCTTCGACGCCCTTGACGAAGAAGTTGATGCCGCCGAGGAACTTGTCGTCGGCCACGGCGTCCTTGGCCAGCACTTCCTTGCCGTCGTTGCCCGTGATCGGGCCTTTCCAGATCACCAGGCTGCCGTCCTTCAGGCCGGCCTTCGCGGCCTCGGCCCTGGCTTTCAGTTCGGCCGGCACCTTGTCGGAGATCGAGACCAGGTCGATCGCGCCTTCCTTGACGCCCCACCACGAGCGCTCGTCACCCTTCCAGGTGCCGCCGAGCGCATCCTGGGTGGCCTTGATGTAGTACGGGGCCCAGTTGATCACGGCCGACGCGAGGTGTGCCTTCGGCGCGTAGGCGGTCATGTCGCTGTCCCAGCCGAAGGCGTACTTGCCGGCCTTCTCGGCGGTCTGCAGCACCGCGCTCGAATCGGTGTTCTGCATCAGCACGTCGGCGCCGCCGTTCATCAGCGACTGCGCGGCCTCCGTTTCCTGCGGCGGATCGAACCATTTGTTGACCCAGACCACCTTGGTCTTGACCTTCGGGTTCACCGACTGCGCGCCGAGCGTGAAGCTGTTGATGTTGCGGATCACTTCAGGGATCGGGATCGAGCCGACCACGCCGATCGTGTTGGTCTTCGTCATGCCGCCCGCGATCACGCCGGCCATGTACGCGCCCTCGTAGGTGCGGCTGTCGTAGGTGCGCATGTTGGGCGCGGTCTTGTAGCCGGTCGCATGTTCGAACTTGACGTCGGGCAGGTCTGCCGCCACTTTCAGCATCGGCTCCATGTAGCCGAAGGTGGTACCGAAGATCAGCTTGTTGCCCTGGCCGGCCATGTCGCGGAACACGCGTTCGGCGTCGGCCGCCTCGGGCACCTTCTCGACGAAGCTGGTGACGATCTTGTCGCCGAACTCCTTCTCGAGCGCCTTGCGTGCGTTGTCGTGCGCGAAGGTCCAGCCGCCGTCGCCGACCGGGCCGACGTAGGCGAACGCGATCTTCAGCGGTTCGGCCTTGGCGGGCGCGGCCGATGCCGGCGCCGCGGCGGTCGGTGCCTCGTCCTTCTTGCCGCAGCCGACCAGCGCGGCCGCTGCCGCGAGCGAACTCCAGCCGGCCAGTCTGATCAGTGAACGCTTGGATTGCAGGGTCATGACGTCTCCAGGTTGAGAAACTCGGGTGGGATGCGAAGCGCAGGAATTATGTGACAAGGCGTGAACGCCTAGCTCCCGGGGAAAAACGGCTTGCCGATCGAGGCCGGCATGTTGGCGCGGATGAAGCTCGCGTTGCGCGAGATCAGCACCAGCACGAGGATGGTCGCGAGGTACGGCATCATCGTCAGGAACTGGCTCGCGATCTGCACGCCCTCGCCCTGCAGCGCGAACTGCAGCATCGTGACGCCGCCGAACAGGTAGGCACCGAGCAAGACACGTGCCGGTCGCCAGGTCGCGAAGGTCGTCAGCGCCAGCGCGATCCAGCCCTTGCCGGCTACCATGCCCTCGACCCACAGCGGCGTGTAGACGACCGAGAGGTAGGCGCCCGAGACGCCGCACAGCGCGCCGCCGACCATCACCGCCAGCAGCCGGATGCGCCGCACCGGGTAGCCCAGCGCATGCGCCGATTCGGGCGATTCACCGACCGCGCGCAGCACCAGTCCGGCGCGCGAACGGTACAGAAACCACGCCAGCGCCGCGGTCAGCGCGATCGCCAGATACACCATCGGGTGCTGCTTGAAGAAGGCCGGACCGACGAACGGAATGTCCGACAGGTACGGGATCGAGAAGTTCGGTCGCTCGCCCAGCTTGGCCTGCGTATAGCGGATGCCGACGAAGGCCGAGAAGCCGGTGCCGAACAGGCTCAGCGCCAGGCCGGTCGCGTACTGGTTGGTGTTGAGCCAGATCACCAGCAGGCCGAACGCGGCCGCCAGCAGCGCGCCAGCCGCGGCACCGCCGGCGAACGCGAGCGTGTCGCTGCCGGTGTGCACCGCGGTCGCGTAGCCGGCGATCGCGGCGACCAGCATGATGCCTTCGGCGCCGAGGTTGACGATGCCGGCGCGCTCGTTGATCAGCAGGCCCAGCGCGGCGAACGCCAGCACGGTGCCGGAGTTCAAGGTCGCGGCGAGCAGGAGTGCGAAGGAGTCCATCTCAGTTGCTCCCCGGCGTTGCGGGTGACCCGCGACGCATGAGCCTCAGTGCCGTGAGCGTCTGATTGCAGCCCAATGCTGCCGATCGTGTTGCGCGTCGGCGCGTGCCAAGGCTGCCGGGTGGCCGACTCCGCTCATGCCCGGGGACAGTGCCCCGGGCGTTCGCCAGGCAAAAACAGTCCACTGGACTGTTTGTGTCCGGGCTCACTCCCCCGGGCCGGGCTGCGCCCGACCCTCCTCCTTGACTTCGCGGCGTCGGCCACCCGACATCCTTGGCCTCCAGCATCGGCGATGTGCGGGCGTCGAACCGCGCCGACGCTGCCGGATCAGGACGGTGGGGCGCTCTGCGCAGCGAAGTCAAGGAGGAGGTGTCGGCCACAGGCCGGCGCCGGGGGACATGAGCGGAGCAGAGCGCCCCGGCGGCCTGATCCCGCGCCGACATCCGAAAGCGCAAGGTCACGATCGGCAGCATCGGGCCGCCAGCGGACTCTCGCGGCACCTGGAGCGTTGCCTGCGTCGCAGCTCGGACGCAGCGCGCTGGAGCGACTGACATGACCTCGATGAAACTGATCATTCTCGACCGCGACGGCACGATCAACGAGGACCGCGACGATTTCGTGAAGACGCCGGACGAGTGGGTGCCGATCCCCGGTGCGCTCGAGGCGATCGCGCGGCTCAACCACGCCGGCTGGCACACCGTGGTCGCGACCAACCAGTCGGGCCTGGGCCGCGGCACCTTCGACATGGCCACGCTGAACGCGATGCACACCAAGATGAACCAGCTGCTCGCGAAGCAGGGCGGCCGCATCGACGCGGTGTTCTTCTGCCCGCACGCGCCCGAGGAATCGTGCCATTGCCGCAAGCCGCTGCCGGGCCTGTTCGAGCAGATCGGCGAGCGCTTCGGCGTGGCGCTGCACGACGTGCCGGCGGTCGGCGACTCGCTGCGCGACCTGCAGGCCGGCGTCGCGGCCGGTTGCCGGCCGCACCTGGTGCGCACCGGCAACGCCGCGCGCATGAGCAGCGAGCAGATCGACGCGCTGTGCGCGCAGGTGCCGGGCACGCGTGTGCATGCCGACCTCACCGCGTTTGCCGAGCACATCGTGCGCGAGGAGCGCAAGGGCCGCACCGACACCGGCGAGTCCGACTCGGGCTTCGGAGGGCTCGACTGATGACTCAATTTTTCAACGCCGTGCGTTCGGCGCTGTTCTTGCTGTTCATGGCGGTCACGGTGATCCCGTGGGCGCTCGCGGTATTGCTGGTGTCGATCGTCGCGACCGGCAACGTCGTCTACTGGATGTGCGCGGGCTGGCTGCGCACCGCGATCTGGGGCGCGAAGGTGATCTGCGGCGTGCACGCGCGGCTGCACGGTTTCGAGAACCTGCCCGATTCGCCGGTCGTGCTGTGCCCCAAGCACCAGTCGACCTGGGAGACCTTCGCGTTCCCGACCTTGATGCCGCACCCGCTGTGCTACGTGTTCAAGCGCGAGCTGCTGTACATCCCGTTCTTCGGCTGGGCCATGGCGCGCATGGACATGATCCACATCGACCGCAGCAAGCGCGCCGAGGCCTGGAACCTGGTCGCCGCGCAGGGCCGCGAGTTCATGGCCAAGGGCCACTGGGTCATCATGTTCCCCGAAGGCACCCGCATCGCGCGCGGCGCGCGCGGCCACTACAAGAGCGGCGCCACGCGGCTGGCGATCGCCACCGAGCGGCCGGTGCTGCCGGTGGCGGTGACCTCGGCGCGCTGCTGGCCGCGCAAGAGCTTCGTGCTGCGCCCGGGCGTGATCGACGTGTCGGTCGGCATGCCGATCCCGTCGACCGGGCGCGAGCCCGACGAGCTGATGCGTGAGGTCGAAGCCTGGATCGAAAACGAGATGCATCGCCTCGATCCGCAGGCCTACGCCGGGCTGGCGGCGGCGCCCGCCGCACGCGCCTGACAATGCACCGATGAGCCGCCGCGCCGCCGCCCTCGACACGCAGCAACTGACCTTGTTCGAGGAGCCGGGGCCGACGGCGCCGACGCCGGCGATCGAACCGGTCGCAACGGCCGTCGACCTCGCACCCGCGGCCCTGGCCACCGAACCCGTCTCGATCGCCAGCGTGCTCGCACCCGCCGTCTTCCGCCATCCGCAGGCCGATCGCGAGATCCGCCTGAACGAGCACCTCGTCGGCTACGCGCTGAAGCGCGCGCGCCGGCGCAGCATAGGCTTCCTCGTCGGCGCCGAGGGGCTGAGCGTGAACGCGCCGAAGTGGGCCGGCGTGCACGACATCGAGGCCGCGCTGCACGAGAAGGCGCGCTGGATCCTGCGCAAGCTCCAGGAGCAGCAGGAGCGCGCGCAGCGCCTGCGCTCCGCGAAGGTCGATTGGCGCGACGGCACCTCGATCCCGTTCCTCGGCGAGGACGTGATCGTCGTGCTCGACCCGCGCGCCACCGGCGCGGTGCTGAACACCGGCGCGCCGGCGCTGCCGGGCGTGCCGCGCCTGACCCTGCACGTCGGCCTGCCGCAGAGCGCGGCTCCCGAGCAGATCCGCGACGTGGTGCGGAGCTGGCTGCAGCGCCAGGCGCGGCGCGTTTTCGAGGCGCGCTGCGCGCACTTCGCCCAGCAGCTGAAGGTGCGCGTTACGCGCCTGGCGCTGTCGTCGGCGCAGACGCGCTGGGGCAGCGCCAACGCCGACGGCTCGATCCGGCTGAACTGGCGGCTGATCCATTTCGCGATGCCGAGCATCGACTACGTCGTCGCGCACGAGCTCGCGCACCTGCGCGAGATGAACCACAGCCCGCGCTTCTGGGACGTGGTGCGGTCGGTGCTGCCCGACTACGAGCGCGCGCGCGGCAGCCTGAAGGACGGGCTGCTGCCCGGGCTCGACTGAGCCCTGGCACGCTGGTCGCGTCGCACGATCCCGAACGCCTCCGCATGAGCGCAGACCCGGCCCGCGTCGACATCGTCTCGATCGGCGAGGCGATGATCGAGTTCAACCAGGTCCGCCCGGGCGCGCCCGAGTTCCTGCAGGGCTTCGGTGGCGACACCTCGAATGCGATCATCGCGGCGGCGCGTCAGGGTGCGCGCAGCGCCTACGTCACACGGCTCGGCGCCGATGCGTTCGGCGACCTGCTGATGGGCCTGTGGGCACGCGAAGGCGTCGCCAGCGACGCGGTGATGCGCGATGCGCAGGCGCCGACCGCGGTCTACTTCGTCACCCACGCCCCGGCCGGTCACGCGTTCAGCTACCTGCGTGCCGGCAGCGCCGCGAGCCGCATCGTGCCGGCTGATCTGCCGGCGGCGCTGATCCGCGGCGCGAAGTTCCTGCATGTCTCGGGCATCAGCCAGGCGATCAGCGCCGGCGCCTGCGACACCGTGTTCGCCGCGATCGCGCTGGCGCGCACGGCCGGCGTCAAGGTGGCCTACGACTCGAACCTGCGGCTGAAGCTGTGGCCGCTGGCGCGGGCGCGGGCGATCATCCGCGAGACCGTCGCGCTGTGCGACCTGTTCCTGCCGAGCCTGGAAGACGCCGAGCAGTTCACCGGCCTGAGCGGGTGTGACGCGATCGTCGACTGGTGTCTCGCCGCCGGCGCGCCGGTGGTCGTGCTCAAGCTCGGCCGCGACGGCGCGCTCGTCGCCACGCCGCAGCAGCGAACGCACCTGCCGGGCCGGCCTGTCGACACGGTCGACGCGACCGGTGCCGGCGACTGCTTCGCCGGGGCGCTGCTGGCGCGGCTCGCGGCCGGCGACGAGCTGGGCGCCGCGGTGACTTACGCCAACGCGGCAGCCGCGTTGACGACCACCGGCTTCGGCGCCGTCGCGCCGATCCCGCGGCCGGCGGCGGTGCGCGCCCTGCTGGCGGCGGCGGGTCAGGTGGTCGCGAAGCGGTAGATGCCGTCGGCGTCGAGCCGGCGCGTCAGCTGGCCGGCGAGCCACAGCGCGTGCAGGTGCGCGATCGATTCGCCCATCGCGAAGGTCTTCTGGTGCAGGTCGAGCGGCCGGCGGAACAGTAACGGCAGCAGATCGGCCGCATGTTGCGGCGCCTCGGCGCAGGCCTGGAGCACATCGGCGAAGCGCTCGTCGTGGTGCGCGACGAGCTGGTCCACACGCGTGTGCAGACCGCGGAACGGCCGGCCGTGCGAGGGCAGCACCAGCGCGTCCGGCGGCAGCGCCTTCATGCGCTTGATCGACGCGAGGTACAGCATCAGCGGGTTCGCCTCGGGCTCGCCCTCGTGGACGCTGACGTTGGTCGAGATGCGCGGCAGCACCATGTCGCCGCTTATCAGCACGCCGCCCGAGCGCCGGGCCGCCCCAAGCTCGGGAGCGCCCCAAGGATCATGAATGTGAGCCTCTTGGTTGCCCACGGGGGCCGGCGCCGAAGGCGTCTTGGGGGTTTCAATGTCGGGGCGGTGCAGCGAGATGTGCTCGGGCGCGTGGCCGTAGCCGGCGTGGCAGCTCCAGTCGTGGCCGCCGATGGCCAGCGCGTCACCGTCCATCAGGCGGCGGTAGGCCGGCGGCAGCTGCGGCACCATGCTCGCGTAGTAGTTGGTGCGGGCCCTGATCTTGGCCTGCGAGTCGGCGTCGGTCAGGCCGTGGCTGGCCATGAAGCGCGCGGTGGCCTCACCGCCGATCGAGGCCAGGCCGCTGCTGGCCATGCGCGCCGTGTTGTAGTCGGTCGCGCTGACCCACAGGCGCACGCCCCACTTCTCGGTCAGCCAGTGCGCCAGGCCGATGTGGTCCGGGTGCATGTGCGTGACGATCACGCGCAGCACCGGCAGGCCCTGCAACTCGCTGGCGAAGACCTGCTCCCAGGCGGCGCGGGTCGCGTCGTTGGCGATGCCGCAGTCGACGATGCTCCAGCCATCCTCGCCGTCGAGCCGATCGCGCAGCAGCCACAGGTTGATGTGGTCGAGCTGGAACGGCAGCAGCATGCGCAGCCAGCGCACGCCGGGCGCGACCTCGAGGGTCGTGCCGAGGGCCGGCAGGGTGTCGCCGAACGGGTAGTCCAGCTGCAGTTCGAGCGCGTTCATGGCCATCGCGGGGTTCCCATTTACACTTTACGCACTTTACGTAAACGTCAATCGAGCCAGTGTAGGCGGTTCGTCGCGCCGCCGCTGTCACCCACATGTCTGCCACGTTCACGATCGGCGAGCTCGCACGCGAGTTCGACCTAACGACCCGCGCGATCCGCTTCTACGAAGACTGCGGTCTGCTCGCGCCGCAGCGCAGCGGCCGCAACCGCGTCTACACCCATCGCGACCGCACGCGGCTGAAGCTCACCCTGCGCGGCAAGCGGCTCGGGCTGACGCTGGCCGAGGTCCGCGAGCTGGTCGACATGTACGAGTCGCCGCGCGACACGATGCCGCAGCTGAAGAAATTCCTGGTCGTGCTCGCGGCGCATCGCGAGCAGGTCGAGCAGCAGATGGCCGACCTGCAGGCCACGCTGGCCGAGGTGCGCAGCCACGAGCGCGAGGCGCGGCGCCTGCTCGCCGACGGGCAGAAGAGGGCGTCGGCCTAGAATCGACCCCGGCGTCAGGCTCTTGGAGACATCGCATGAACCCGGAATTCGTCGCAACCTGGACCCCGCGCGCGCTCGCCGCGCTTCGCATCGTCACCGCGTTCCTGTTCCTGCAGCACGGCACCGCCAAGCTGCTGCACCTGCCGCATGTGGCGATGTTCGACAGCCTGCAGCTGCTGTCCCTGATCGGCTTCGCCGGCGTGCTCGAAATCGTCGGCAGTGTGCTGGTGCTGCTCGGCTGGTTCACGCGCCCGGCGGCCTTCATCCTGTCGGGCGAGATGGCGGTGGCGTACTTCATGGCCCACGTGCCGCTCGGCAACTTCCTGTCGCCGATGCTGAACGAGGGGGAGTCGGCGGTGCTCTTCTGCTTCATCTTCCTGTTGCTGTCGGTCACCGGCGCCGGAGCCTGGAGCGTGGACAAGACCGGCTGAGGCTGCGGTGGCGCCGGCGCGGCGGCGACCTCGCCGACTACAATTGACGTATACGTCAACTGCGGCCCCGACCATGCGTCGATCGAGCCATGAAAGTCGCCGACCTCGATTTCGAACAACGCACGCGCGATTCGTTTGCGCGCCAGCCTGCGATGGCCACGCTCGGTGTCACGCTCGAGGAGATCGGCCCGGGCCGGGTCGTGGTCGCGATGGCGCATCGCGCCGGGCTGACGCAGCAGCATGGCTTCCTGCACGCCGGCATGGTCGCCACCGCGCTCGACTCGGCCTGCGGCTACGCGGCGTTCACGCTGATGCCGGCGCATGCGGGCGTGCTGACGATCGAGTTCAAGATCAACCTGCTGGCGCCGGCGCGCGGGCCGCTGCTGCGCGTCGAGGGGCGGGTGAAGAAGGCCGGGCGCACGATCAGCGTGGTCGACGGCGAGGCCTTCGAGCACGAGGTGGGCAGCAACGAGCGCAAACTCGTGGCGACGATGACCGCTACCATCATGACGATCACCGGCCGCGACGACGTGCGGAACTGACTCAGGAGACACGAAATGACGCAAGCACCAGTCTCTGCGCGCCAGCGGGCCGAGCGCCGGGCCGCTCCCAAGCCGGCCCGCGCCGCCTCGGGCCGGGGGCAGCAATGAACAACTTGCCCGGCCTGAACCACCAGCTCGGTGAAGACGTCGACGCGCTGCGCGACGCGGTGCGCGAATTCGCGCAGGCCGAGATCGCGCCGCGCGCCGCCGAGATCGACGCCAGCGACCAGTTCCCGATGGATCTGTGGCGCAAGATGGGAGCGCTCGGCGTGCTCGGCATCACGGTGAGCGAGGAGTACGGCGGCGCCGGCATGGGCTACCTCGCGCACATGATCGCGATGGAGGAGATCTCGCGCGCCTCGGCCTCGGTCGGATTGAGCTACGGCGCGCACAGCAACCTGTGCGTGAACCAGATCAAGCGCAACGGCAACGACGCGCAGCGCGCGAAATATCTGCCCAGGCTGATCAGCGGCGAGCACGTCGGCGCGCTCGCGATGAGCGAGCCGGGCGCCGGCTCCGACGTCATCAGCATGAAGCTCAAGGCCCAGCTGGTAGAGGGAAGAGCCGGGGGCGACCACTACCTGCTCAACGGCAGCAAGATGTGGATCACCAACGGGCCCGACGCCGACACCTTGGTCGTCTACGCGAAGACCCAGCCCGAGCTCGGTGCGCGCGGCGTCACCGCGTTCCTGGTCGAGAAGGGCATGAAGGGTTTTTCGGTCGCGCAAAAGCTCGACAAGCTCGGCATGCGCGGCAGCCACACCGGCGAGCTGGTGTTCGACAACGTCGAGGTGCCGGCGCAGAACGTGCTCGGCGAGCTGAACGGCGGCGCCAAGGTGCTGATGAGCGGCCTCGACTACGAGCGCGCGGTGCTGACCGGCGGGCCGCTGGGCATCATGCAATCGGTGATGGATTCGGTCGTGCCCTACATCCACGACCGCAGGCAGTTCGGCCGGAGCATCGGCGAGTTCCAGCTGATCCAGGGCAAGGTCGCCGACATGTACACGGTGCTGCAGGCCGGCCGCGCGTTCGCCTACACGGTGGCGAAGAACCTCGACCTGCTCGCGAAGTTGCCAGGAGGGGAGCACGTGCGCCAGGTGCGCAAGGACTGCGCCAGCGTGATCCTGTGGTGCGCCGAGAAGGCGACCTGGATGGCCGGCGAGGGCATCCAGATCTTCGGCGGCAACGGCTACATCAACGAGTACCCGCTGGGGCGCCTGTGGCGCGACGCCAAGCTCTACGAGATCGGCGCCGGCACCAGCGAGATTCGGCGCATGCTGATCGGCCGCGAACTGTTCGTCGAGACCATGTGACGGCGGGCGCCGCCCGGTCGCGGCGCGCCGACCCGAAGAAATATTTGCGGGGGTTTTCACCCCGCGGCGCGCGCTGCGCCGTTCAACGGCATGTCGAAACCCCGCACCGGAGACTTCACATGCCGACCCGCCGCGTCCTTGTTCTTGCGCTCACCGTCGCCGCCGCCGCCGGCGCCGCAGCGTGCAGCGCGCCCGCCTTCGCCACCGGAGGCCTCGTCGACGCCGAGGTCGTCGACCGCGGCCGCAACGAGGTGTTGCCGGCCTACCGCCAGCGCGGCGCGATCTGGGTCGCCGGCCGGCCCGGCAGCCGCTACGCGGTGCGCATGCGCAATCGCTCCGGCAACCGTGTGCTGGTGGTGCTGTCGGTCGACGGCGTCAACGCGATCAGCGGCGAGACCGCCAGCGCGAGCCAGACCGGCTACGTGCTCGCGCCGTACCAGAGCGCCGAGATCACCGGCTGGCGCAAGAACATGAACGAGGCGGCCGCGTTCTACTTCACCGCGCTGCCCGATTCGTACGCCGCGCGCACCGGCCGGCCCGACAACGTCGGCGTGATCGGCGTCGCGGTGTTCCGCGAACGCGAGCGCGTCGTCGAGGTCGCGCCGCGTGCGGTCGACCGCGCCGCGCCGGCCGCGGCCCAGGCCCAGAGCGCGACGCGCGAGCGTGGCGACGCTGCACCAGCCGCGAAGGCCGAAGGCACGCTGCGCGACGAGCGCCTGGGCACCGGCCACGGCGAGCGCGAGGTCGCGCCGATCACCCGCACCGCGTTCGAACGCGCGAGCGACCGGCCCGACGAGATCGTGCAGCTGCGCTACGACAGCGTCGAGAACCTGATCGCGCTCGGCGTGCTGCGGCCGCCGCGCGTGCTGCCGGCGCCCGAGCCCTTCCCGGCCTTCGTGCCCGACCCGAAGGGCTGAGCACGTGCGGCGCGGGGGGAGCTGCGCGGCGCACGCTGTCGCCTGCGCGACGCCGCGCGCCCCATGCATTCCTCGATGCCCTGCGGGCAACGGCGGCCCCCAGCATTGGCGATCAATTCAACATCCAGGTCGCCACGAAGACATCTCGTTGGGCCATGCCCGTCGTCGCAAGCGCGGGGCTTGCGGCATGTGGCAGCGGGGGCGACCACCCCGGCCGCCGCCAGCGGCCTGCAGGCGCTCGGCGGCAAGGCCCGGTGCGACGTCAAGCTCGTCGCATTCAACTACAACACGATCGGCCCGGCGTCCGAGGACACCCACGCTTCCGGCGTGATGCTGGGGCCGGGCGGCACCTGCACCGGCACCGCGGGGCTGGTCGCCTACGCCAAGGGCACCGACGCGCAGAAGCCGCGCACGCTGGCGAACCCGCAGGACGGCGAGACGTTCCTGCGGGTCGCGAAGTACGCCGCGCAGGGCTATGCCGTGGTGGCGACCGACTACCTGGGCTTCGCCGAGTCGAGCCATGGCTACCACCCTTCCTGCACGCCGACGCCGAGGCGAGCTCGGTGATCGGTCACGTCGTGGCAGAAGGTCTACAGCAACGTCTACACCGATACGAGCCGCCGTTCTGCGATGCCCAGGCCAGGGCCCGGTTCGACACGGTGAAGTCGCCGCCAGTCGGTTTCGGTGCCGCCGGGCGCATGCGCGCCGGGCGGCGGTGCGGTGCGTACACTTGCGCAAACTCTGCCGCACTGCACCATGACCACCCACCTGCAAGAGCTTCTCGACAGCAACCGCCTGTGGGCCGCGAAGACCGAGTCGCGCAGCCCCGGCTTCTTCACCAAGCTGCTGACGCAGCAGGTGCCGCAGTACCTGTGGATCGGCTGCGCCGACTCGCGGGTGCCGGCCAACGAGCTGGTCGACCTGCTGCCGGGCGAACTGTTCGTGCACCGCAACGTCGCCAACGTGGTCGTGCACTCCGACCTGAACTGCCTGTCGGTGATCCAGTTCGCGACCGACCTGCTGAAGATCAAGCACATCATCGTCGTCGGCCATTCGGGCTGCGGTGGCGTGATCGCGGCGCTGAACGACAGGCGCGTCGGCCTGGCCGACAACTGGATCCGCCACGTGCAGGACGTTCGCAACCGCCACCAGGAGTGGCTCGACAGGTTGCCGGCCGAGCAGCGCGTCGACGCGCTGGGCGAGCTCAACGTGATCGAGCAGGCGCGCAACGTCTGCCAGACCACCGTCGTCGAGGACGCCTGGGCGCGCGGCCAGGAACTCGTCGTGCACGGCTGGTTCTACGGCCTGAACAACGGCCTGCTGCGCGACCTGCGGATCACCGTGCCGGGCGCGGCGGCGATGGCGGCCGCCTTCGACGAGGCGATCGCGGCGCTGCGTGCGCGCCACGCGCTGATGCCGACTCCGTGAAGCGAGCTGCGAGCTTCCCGAACGCGCTGACCGACCCGCGCGCGTTCGACATCGCGCAGGCGATGCTCGACGGCTTCAATCGCCACTACCAGCTCTTCCGCGAAACCAGCGCCGATGCGAAGCGCCGCTTCGAGGAGGCCGACTGGCATGGCCAGCAGCGCGCGCAGCGCGAGCGCATCGAGTTCTACGACCTGCGCGTCGACGAGGGTGCCGAGCGCCTGCAGCGCGAATTCCAGGCCTCCGACCTGCCCAAGGATGTCTGGCAACAGGTCAAGCTGCACTACATCGGCCTGCTCACCGACCACCACCAGCCCGAGCTCGCCGAGACCTTCTTCAATTCGGTGACGACGAAGATTCTGCACCGCAGCTATTTTCACAACGACTTCATCTTCGTGCGGCCTGCGGTCTCGACCGAATACATCGAGAACGACGAACCCGCGTCGCTGCCGACCTACCGTGCCTACTACCCGACCCGGTTGACGATGCGCGAGACCTGGCTGCGCATCGTCGACAACTTCCAGCTCCAGCGCGAGTTCGACGACCTGGGACGCGACATCGACGACGTGCTGGCCGCGGTGAACGTGCAGCTCGGCGACTACCGGATGCGCGCGAACTTTCAGGTCCAGGTGCTGAGTTCGCTGTTCTACCGGAACAAGGGCGCCTACCTGGTCGGCAAGATCATCAACGGCTTCAACGAGACGCCGTTCGCGCTGCCCATCCTGCACAACGAGGAAGGGAGCGACCGGCTCATCATCGACACGGTGCTGTTCGGCGAGGACGAACTGCTGCTGCTGTTCAGCTTCGCGCGCGCCTACTTCATGGTCACGATGGAGGTGCCGTCGGCCTACGTCCAATTCCTGCGCTCGATGATGCCGCGCAAGCCGCGCAGCGAGATCTACAACGCGCTCGGCCTGGCCAAGCAGGGCAAGAACGCGTTCTACCGCGACTTTCTCTACCACCTGAAGCATTCGAGCGACCGCTTCCGGATCGCGCCCGGCATCAAGGGCATGGTGATGCTGGTGTTCGACCTGCCGAGCTTTCCGTACGTGTTCAAGGTCATCAAGGACTTCTACCCGGAGCAGAAGGAGACGACGCGCGAGCTGATCAAGCGCAAGTACCTGCTCGTCAAGCAGCACGACCGCGTCGGCCGCATGGCCGACACGCTCGAGTACAGCAACGTCGCGTTCCCGCGCGCGCGCTTCGACGACGAGCTCGTCGCCGAGTTGCAGCACTTCTGCCCGAGCCTGCTCGAGGAGGACGCCGACGCGCTGGTGATCCGCCACGTCTACATCGAGCGCCGCATGATTCCGCTCAACATCTACCTGCAGGAGGCGTCGCTCGCACAGATCGAGGCCGCGGTGATCGAATACGGCAACGCGATCAAGGACCTGCTCCGCGCCAACATCTTTCCCGGCGACATGCTCTGGAAGAACTTCGGCGTCACGCGTCACGGCAAGGTCGTGTTCTACGACTACGACGAGATCGAGTACCTGACAGATTGCAACTTCCGCAAGGTGCCGACACCGCGCAACGAGGAGGAAGAGATGTCGGCCGAGGTCTGGTACAAGGTCGGCCCGCGCGACGTGTTCCCCGAGACTTTCGGCCCGTTCCTGCTCGGGAACCCCCGCGTGCGCCACGTCTTCATGAAGCACCACGCCGACCTGCTCGAGGCCTCGTTCTGGCAAGGCCACAAGGACCGCATCCTGGCCGGATATGTGCATGATGTCTTCCCGTACGATGCCCACAAGCGCTTCCAGCACCGGCGCGCGCTCGTCGCCTCCGCCTGATTGCACCGTTACCCGAAAGGAGCCCACCATGGCCGACCCCATCGTCATCGTTTCCGCTGCCCGCACGCCGATCGGCGGTTTGCTGGGTGATTTTTCGTCCTTGGCCGCGCACCAGCTCGGCGCGATCGCGATCAAGGCCGCGGTTGCGCGTGCCGGCATCACCGGCGACGCCGTCGACGAGGCGCTGATGGGCAACTGCCTGATGGCCGGCCAGGGCCAGGCGCCGGCGCGCCAGGCGGTGCTCGGCGCGGGGTTGCCGCAGTCGGTGGGCGCCGTCACCCTGTCGAAGATGTGCGGCTCCGGCATGCGCGCGATGATGTTCGCGCACGACATGCTGGCGAGCGAAACCGCCGACGTGATGATCGCCGGCGGCATGGAGAGCATGACCAACGCCCCGCACCTCACGCAGATGCGCAAGGGCGTGAAGTACGGCATGGCGGCGCTCTACGACCACATGGCGATCGACGGCCTCGAAGACGCCTACGAGAAGCTGCCCGGTATTGACGGAAAACCAGGCAACGGCAAGGCGATGGGCGTGTTCGCCGAGGACTGCGTCTCGAAGTACAAGTTCAGCCGCGAGCAGATGGACCAGTTCGCGATCGACTCGACCAAGCGCAGCAAGCTGGCCAACGAGGACGGCAGCTTCGACTGGGAGATGGCGCCGGTCACCTTGTCCGGCCCGAAGGGCGACACCGTGATCAAGTTCGACGAGCAGCCGTTCAAGGCCAAGCTCGACAAGATCGCCGGCCTGAAGCCGGCGTTCAAGAAGGACGGGACGATCACCGCCGCGACCTCGTCCAGCATCTCCGACGGTGCCGCCGCGCTGGTGCTGATGCGCGAGAGCACCGCGAAGAAGCTCGGCATCACGCCGCTCGTGCGCATCCGCGCGCACGCGGTGCACGCACAGGCGCCGAACTGGTTCGCGACCGCGCCGGTCGGCGCGATCGAGAAGGTGCTGAAGAAGAGCGGCTGGGCCGCGAAGGACGTGGACCTCTGGGAAGTGAACGAAGCCTTCGCCGCCGTCACGCTGGCCGCGATGACCGAGTTCAAGCTGCCGCACGAGATCGTCAACGTGCACGGCGGGGCGGTCGCGCTCGGCCACCCGATCGGCGCCAGCGGTGCGCGCATCGTCGTCACGCTGCTCGGCGCGCTGAAGAAGCGTGGGCTCAGGAAGGGTGTGGCCGCGCTGTGCATCGGCGGCGGCGAGGCCACCGCGCTTTCGCTCGAAATGGTGTGAAGTCGCCGCCCGCGCAGGTTGGCGAAACGTTCACGCTCGGCGTGCGGCTCAGCGAGGCCGAGATCCGCGCGGTCGCGCGCCAGCTGCGCGATCTGAATCCGCTGCACCACGAGCTCGACGCGGCGCGCGCGGCCGGCTATCCCGGCCTGATCGCCAGCGGCGCACACACCGGCGCGATCTTCATGGGCATGACGGCCACCCACTTCTCGGCGCCTGCGCCCGACGGCGCGGCGCGCTCGGTGCTCGGTCTGGGCTTCGACATCCGCTTCCGCGCGGTGGTGCTGGCCGACCAGGACATCGCGCTGCGCTGGACGGTCATGACCAGCGCGTGGAAAGAGAGCCTGGCCGGCTACATCACGCAGTGCGACGGCGAGGTGCACACGCCGCGCGGCCTGGCGCTCACCGGCGTCGCGACCCTGCTGCTGCGCCACGCCTGACGCGACGCCGGGAGTCGGACCGGGTACGCTGCGGGCGGCCACACTGGAGATTTGCAACATGCTTCTGAGCGAAGACCACCGCGCCGTGCAGGACGCCGTGCGCGCCTACGTGCAGGACCACATCGCGCCGCAGGCCGCGACCTGGGACAAGACGCACCACTTCCCATCGGCGCAACTGCGCGGCCTGGCCGCGCTCGGCTGCTACGGTGTCGCGGTGCCCACCGAATGGGACGGTGCGGGCCTCGATTACCTGGCGCTGGCGATCATCCTCGAGGAGATCGCGGCCGGCGACGGCGCGACCTCGACGGTGGTCAGCGTCAACAACTGCCCGGTCTGCTCGATCCTGATGGCCTGGGCGAACGACGCGCAGAAGGCGCGGTGGCTGAGACCCCTGGCCAGCGGCGCGATGCTCGGCGCGTTCTGCCTGACCGAGCCGCATGTCGGCTCACAGGCCGACGGCCTTAAGACGACCGCGCAATTGGTAAAGAGCAAGGACGGCGACCACTACGTGCTCAACGGCGTCAAGCAGTTCATCACCAGCGGCAAGAACGGCGACGTCGCGATCGTGATGGCGGTGACCGACAAGGCGGCCGGCAAGAAGGGGATCAGCGCGTTCGTCGTGCCCACGAGCACGCCCGGCTACACCGTCGCGCGACTCGAGGACAAGATGGGCCAGCACGCCAGCGACACCGCGCAGATCCTGTTCGAAAGCTGCCGCGTGCCGGCCGCGAATCTGCTCGGCGAGGAAGGGCAGGGCCTGAAGATCGCGCTGTCGGGACTGGAAGGCGGGCGCATCGGCATCGCGTCGCAGAGCGTGGGCATGGCGCGCGCGGCCTTCGAGGCGGCGCTCGCGTATTCGAAGCAGCGGGTCGCGTTCGGCAAGCCGATTTTCGAGCACCAGGCGCTGCAGTTCCGCCTCGGCGACATGGCCACACAGATCGAGGCGGCGCGAGCGCTGACCCACCACGCCGCGAGCCTGAAGGACGCCGGTGTGCCGTGCCTGAAAGAGGCCGCGATGGCCAAGCTGTTTGCCAGCGAGATGGCCGAGCGGGTATGCAGCGCGGCGATCCAGGTCTTCGGCGGCTACGGCTACGTCAGCGATTTTCCGGTCGAGCGCATCTACCGCGACGTGCGCGTGTGCCAGATCTACGAGGGCACCAGCGACGTGCAGAAGATCCTGATCGGTCGGGCGCTGGCCTAGCGTTCGGACGGTCGAACCGGAGCGAGCCATGAGCCCCCGTGCGCTGAGCCGCCTCGCCACCTGCAGCGCCGCAGCGCTGCTGCTCGCCGCCTGCGCGGCGCGGCCGCCGGCGGCGCCCGCCGACACCGGCTGGACGACCTACGGCAACGACCTCGGCGGCCAGCACCACTCGTCGTTGACGGCCATCGATGCCGGCAACGTCGCCGCGCTGGTGCCGAAGTGGACCTACCACAGCGGCGTCACCGGCACCTTCCAGGCCTTGCCGCTCGTCGTCGGCCGGGTGCTGTACCTGTCGCTTCCCGGCAGCAGCGTGGTCGCGCTCGACGCGCGCGACGGCCGCGAACTGTGGCGCTACCGGCATGCGCCGCGCGCCGGCAAGCTGTGCTGCGGGCCGGCGAACCGCGGCGTCGCGGTGGCGCAGGGCAAGGTCTTCGTCGGCACGGTGGACGGGCGGCTGATCGCGCTCGACGCCGCGCGCGGCACGCTACTGTGGGACGTGATGGTGGCTGACTATGCAGGCGCGACCGAGCTCAACAGCCAGCTCGGCGGCAGCGACCCGCTGTCGAAGGCGGGCGCGAACGGATCGACCGGCGTGGGCATCGGCGCGGCGCCGCTGGTGCACGACGGCAAGGTCTACATCGGCATCAACGGCGTCGGCTACGGGCTGCACCCGGACCAGGGCCTGGCGGTGGTCGGCGTCGCCGGCCCGTACGGGCGGCCCGGGCTGATGAGCGCGTTCGACGCCGCGACCGGCAAGGCCGTCTGGCGCTTCGACATCACCGGCCCCGGCTGGGAGGGCGAGTTCCGCGCCGGCACGCCGGACGGCGTCGCGATGCAGCGCGACCTCGCCGCCGAACGCGCCGCCGCGCCGCGTCAGGTCGATGCCTGGCGCTACGGTGGAGGCTCGGTCTATGCCACGCCGGTGATCGACGCCGAGCGCGGCCTGCTGATCTTCGGAAGCGGCAACCCGTCGCCGCAGATGGCCGACGCCTCGCGCCCCGGCGACAACCTGTACACCTCGTCGCTGATCGCGCTCGAGCTCGCCACCGGCCGGCGCGTCTGGCACTACCAGCAGATCCCGCACGACCGCTGGGGCTACGACGTGGCGAGCCCGCCGGTGTTGTTCGATCTCGTGCAGCGCGGCGCGCGCGTGCCGGCGGTGGCGCAGGCGAGCAAGCTCGGCTGGGTCTACGTGCACGACCGGCGCGATGGCCGGCTGCTGTTCAAGTCAGACGCGTTCGTGCCGCAGCGCAACCTGTTCACGCCGCCGCAGCCGGGCGAGGGCGTGGTCGTCGCGCCGGGCATCGCGGGCGGCGCGAACTGGTCGCCGTCGGCCTACGACCCGGCGCGCAGGCTGATCTTCGTCGGCGCGTTGCACCTGCCGACGCGCTACATCGCGCACCGCTTGCCGCGCGCCGACGGCAGCGTGCTCGACTACGCCAGCACGCAGGACACCGGCGAAGCCTGGGGCACGCTGACCGCGCTCGACCTCGGTGCGGCCGGCCGCATCGCGTGGCAGGTCCGCACCGAAGAGCCGCTGATCGGCGGCGTGCTCGCCACCGCCGGCGGGCTGCTGTTCGCGGGCGCCGGGCAGGGCTGGTTCGCCGCATTCGACAGCGCGACCGGCCGGCGCCTGTGGCAGTACCGCTGCGACGCCGGCGTGAACGCGCCGCCAATCAGCTACGCCGTCGACGGCCGCCAGTACATCGCGGTGGCCGCCGGCGGCAATGCGCTGTTCGGCTCCAAGCAGGGCGACAGCCTGATGGTGTTCGGGCTGCCCTGAGCGGCGCGCGGGTCAATGGGCGACCCGAACGCGCGCCGCGCAAGCGTGGACTTGTACCGCCTTGCCGCGCCGGAACATCCGGTTGCGCCGGTTCACACGATCCAACGGTTCTTCGCACCTACGATGCAGCAGCCCGAGTGCGCGGTGCACGCGGGTCCGAGGAGCGCAGATGTCATTCATCATGTTCACGGCCGGCTCGACGCAGGGCTCGCGCCTTCGCAGCGTGTCCGTCGGTGCGCTGCTGCTCGGTTCCGGCCTCGCGGCGTTCGGCCTGTTGGCCAGCGGCGCCGGGCTCGGCTACTGGATGTCGGCGCGCGGCCCGATCCCCGCGCGGGTTGTGGAAGCAGTGGCGGCGGTGCCGCGCTCGAACGCCTCGTCGCTGGCGTTCACTGTCGAGCAGCTCGGCGCGCTCTCGGCGCGCCTGTTCACGCTCGAAAGCCTGGCGGGCCAGCTCAGCAGCCGCATCGGCGCGAGCCCGGCCGCCAATGCCAGGCCCGCGCCGCAGAGCGGCGCCAGGAAGGAGGCGCAGGCGGCGGGCAGCGGCGGCCCGATGCTGTCGCCACGCGCCGAGCACAACGCGTTGCCCGACCCGTTCGCGCTGCAGTCGCGCCTGGCCGACATCGAGCAGCAGATCGCGCGCGTATCGGATGCCGCGGCGCTGCGCAGCGTCGAGCTGATGCGCCTGCCCACGCGGCCACCGCTAGCACACGCCACGCTGGGGTCGCCGTTCGGCAACCGCGACGACCCGTTCACCGGCCGGCGCGCATTCCATTCCGGGCTCGATTTCGCCGCCGAGAAGGGCACGGCGATCCACGCCGCGGCCGGTGGCAGCGTCGTGTCGGCCGGCTTCCGAAGCGACTATGGCTGGGTCGTCGAGATCGACCACGGCAACGGCCTGCGAACGCGCTACGCGCATGCCTCGCGCTTGCTCGTCAAGACCGGCGACGTGGTGGCCCCGGGCGAGACCATCGCCGCGGTCGGCACGACCGGGCGATCGACCGGGCCGCATCTGCATTTCGAGGTGCTGCGCAGCGGCGAGGCCACCGACCCGCGTCGCTACCTCGCCGGCCTGTGACCCAGACGCGGCATGTCGATCCCGTCGGCGCGCGCCACCCCGAACCCGCTGACCCGCATCCGCCTCGTGCTTTCGCCGGGCGCCGCTCGGCGCGGCTGGGTCGGCTGGGGCGCGGTCGTCGCGGCGGCGCTGCTGGCCGGCGCCGCGGCCGGCCGCTTCTTCTGGAGCGACGGGCCCGCCGCGCTGCCGGACCCCGGCCCGGCCTTGCAGCAACTGAAGACGCTGCAGCACGCACTGGAGCAATCGCGCCTGCAACTGCGCGCGTCCGACGCCCGCAGCCACGAGCTGGAGCGTCAGATCGACGCGTTCAACCAGCGCCTGCGCGAATGCCAGGAGGAACTCACGTTCTTCCGCAACGCCCGCGAGCATGCCAAACGCTGACCACCCCGCACCGGAGACCGACCATGTTCGCGAAACGCAAGAAGCACCCGACCATCGAGCTGAGCAAACTCTCCAGCCTGATCGCCGAAGACGTCGAGATCATCGGCGACCTGAGCTTCGCCGGCGGCATCCGCATCGACGGCTGCATCAAGGGCAACGTGATCGCGCGTGCCGTTGATGGCCAGCCGCGCGCGCTGCTGGTGTTGTCCGAGAAGGGCCGGATCGAGGGCGGCGTGAACTGCGGCGACGCGGTGATCAACGGCAGCGTCGTCGGCGATCTCGAGGTCGAGAATTTCCTTGAGCTGCAATCGAACGCGCGGGTCAGCGGAACGATCCGCTACCAGCACCTGCGCATGGACGTGGGCGCCGAGGTTCGCGGGCAGCTGATGAAGCCGGATGCGCTGCCCGTCGCGCCCAACGTCGTCGAGCTGGGCGCCGACAAGGCCGCCAGCGCGCGGCTGCGTTGACCCGGCGTACGCTCAGCGCCGCCGCGGGTCGCCCCAGCTGCCGCGCTGCCCCTCCTCGCCCCAGTCGCCCCGGCTCCAGCCGGTGAAGCGGCTGCCGTCGACGGCGCTGCCCTCGGCGTACTCGAACATGCGGGTCTGACCATCCGGGCCGCGCGCCTGGATCCGCAGCGTCTTCACGCGCCCCCGGTCCGGATCGACGCCGAAGGTGTCGTTGCCGAGGCGGAAGGTCTGATCGCTGCGGGCGAGTTCGCGCAGGCGCGGCGTCACGTCGACGTTGTGGCGCGCGGTGCCGTACAGCGCCTGCACGATCCGGAACTCGCCGCTGTCGCCGCCGGGTGCGTCGTCACGACCCCAGCCGCCGCGATAGCCGGATCGGCTCCAGCGGCCGCTGCCCCAGCCGACGAAGCTCGCGCCGTCGATCACATCGCCCTCGGCGTATTCGAAGGTGCGCGTGCGGCCGTCGGGGCTGCGTGCGTAGATGCGCACGGTCTTGACGACGCCCTCGTCCGGGTCGACGCCGAAGGTGTCGTTGCCGATCCGGATCGCCTGATCGCCGCGCGCCAGTTCCTGCAGACGGCGGGTCACGTCGACGTTGCGCCGCGCCGTGCCGTAGCGTGCCTGCAGGATCTGGAATCGGCCCTCGTCGCGTTCGTAAGGCTGCGCCAGCGCGAACGGCGCCAGGACCAGGGTCAGGGCCAGCATCGCTCCGCGTCTCGAATTGGTGTGCAAGTCCATGTCTCGCTCCTTGTCGCGCTCCCTGTGACCGAACCATCGGCTCGCGCGGCCGCGCCGCGGCGTTGCGCGTTCCCGGGTGCCTCGAATGCCGCAGCTGAGCCGTCCATCCTGAGGGCGCGCCGCAGCCGACGGCGCCGGACAAGGTCGCGACAAAGGTATTCTCGGAGCCCCAAGATTGTGACCGACACGAGGAAGCCACGATGAGCGAATTCGATCCGCGCGCGATCCGCGCCCTGGTGTTCGACGTCTTCGGCACTGTCGTCGACTGGCGCGCCTCGATCGTCCGCGAGGGCGAGGCGCTCGGCGCTGCGAAGGGCTGGCAGGTCGACTGGCCCGCGTTCGCCGATACCTGGCGCGCCGGCTACCAGCCGGCAATGCAGCGCGCACGCAGCGGCGAAATCGCGTGGACCAGCGTCGACGGGCTGCACCGCACGATCCTCGACAGCCTGATCCCGCGCTTCGGCCTCGAGGGGCTGGACGAGGTCGAGCGCGCGCACCTGAACCTTGTCTGGCACCGGCTCGACGCCTGGCCCGACGCGGTCGCCGGGCTGATGCGGCTGAAGTCGCGCTTCGTGATCTCGACCCTGTCGAACGGCAACATCGCGCTGCTCGTCAACATGGCCAAGCGTGCCGCGCTGCCCTGGGACTGCGTGCTGTCGGCCGAGATCATGCGTCACTACAAGCCCGACCCCGAGGTCTACCAGGGCGCCGCGCAGTTGCTCGGGATCGAACGCCACGAACTGCTGATGGTCGCGGCGCACCCCGGCGACCTGCGCGGCGCGCAGCGCGCCGGGCTGCCGACCGCGCTGGTGCGCCGGCCGCTCGAATACGGGCCGAATCCCACCGGCGCGCCGCCGCCCGACGCGCTGCCGGACGACCGCTTCGACCTCGTCGCGAGCGACTTCGTCGACCTGGCGCAGCGCCTGCGCGCGTGAACGAGCGCCCCTGCCGATGAACGAAGACGGCGCGCGCGCGGTGACGCTGCTGCAGGCCTTCGAGACCGCACAGCCCGCCCCGGTGAACTGGGGCGACGACGACCGTGCCTGGGCGACGCGGCTCGCGCTCGAGGACGCGCCGGCGAGCGCCGAGGCGTTCATCGCGCGCCGCGCCGCGCATGCGCTGCAACGCCTCGCGCCGCGCGAACCGGTCGTGGCGAGCTGGCTCGCGCGGCGCCTGTGGGAATGGCGCTGGGTCGGCTGGGCGATCTGCGCCGCCTGGCTGCTCGGCGTGCTCGCCGACAGCATCGGCAGCAGCCAGCGCATCAACCTGCTCGCGCCGCCGCTGTGGGCGGTGCTGGCCTGGAACGCGATTGTCTACGCACTGCTGCTCGGCCACGCGCTGGCGCGGCTGCTGCAGCGCCCGACCCGGCCGGGCAGCCTGCTGCGCCTGACGCAGCGCGTGCTGCGCCTCGGCCGCCGGCTGCCGGGCGTGGGCTCGGCGAGCTCGTCGAGCGGTGGCAGCGCGCGCGCGCTGCAGGGCTTCGCCAGGCTATGGCTGCGTCGCAGCGCGCCACTGGCGGCGGCGCGCGCGGCGACCGTGTTGCACGCGGGATCGGCGGCGCTCGCGCTCGGCTTGATCAGCGGGCTGTATCTGCGCGGCCTGGCGCTCGACTACCGCGCGGCGTGGGAGAGCACCTTCCTCGGCGCGGCCACCGCGCACGATGCGCTGGCGCTGCTGCTCGCGCCGGCGGCCGGACTGTCGGGCATCGCGCTGCCGGATGCCGCGGCGTTCGAGGCGCTGCGCGTCGTCCATGGCGCCGCCGGTGGCGGGGCGTCGGCGGCGCCGTGGATCCACCTGCTCGCGCTGACGCTGGCGCTGTTCGTCGTGCTGCCGCGCGGCGTGCTCGGGCTCGCGAGCGCGCTGCGCGCGCGCTGGCTCGCGCGGCACTTCGCGCTGCCGGCGGACGACCCCTACATCGAGCGCCTGCTGCGCCAGCAGCGCGGCGAGGTGCCGCAGGTCGCGGTGCTGCCGTATGCGAGCACGCCGCTGCCGCAGGCCGTGCTCGCGCTGGAGGCGCTGCTCGCGCCGGCGCTCGGCGACGGCACGCAGCTGCGCGTGCTGCCGACCACCGCGTTCGGCGCCGAGGACGACGCGCCCACTGTGCCGGCGCCCGGCACCACGCTCGCGATCGCGCTGTTCGACCTGGCGGCCACGCCCGAGGCCGAGAGTCAGGGCCGTTTTGCGCAGCAACTCGCACGCCGCGCGCCGGCCGGCGCCGCGACCATCCTGCTGGTCGACGAAGCGGGCTTCCGCGCGCGCTTCGGCGCCGATGCGACGCGCCTCGCGCAACGCCGCGATGCATGGTGCGCGTTCGGCGACCGCCTGGGCACGCTGCCGGTGTTCGTCGACCTCGCCGCGCCCGACAGCGCCGCGCTGCCGCGCGCACTGCAGCTGGCGCTGCGCAGCCCGGTCGCGAAGGCGGCGGCATGAACGCGGCGGGCCGAGCGCCGGGCCGCTCCCAAGCCGGCCCGTATCTCTTCGGGGGATCGGCCGACGAACCCGTCGGGCGAGGGGTGCACCACCTTTCGCTGAGTCTGGTGTCGCACACCAACGCCGGCAAGACGACGCTCGCGCGCACCTTGCTCGGCCGCGATGTCGGCGCGGTGCGCGACGCGCCGCACGTCACCGAGTTCGCCGACGTCTTCACGATGCTCGAGACGCCCGCGGCCGAGCGCCTGCTGCTGTGGGACACGCCGGGCTTCGGCGACAGCGCTCGGCTGGTGAAGCGGCTGCGCCGCAGCGCCAACCCGATAGTCTGGTTCGTCGCCGAAGTCTGGGACCGCTGGCGCGACCGCGCGTTCTGGGCCAGCCAGCAGGCGATGCGCAACGTGCGCGTCGAGGCCGACGTGATGCTCTACCTCGTCAACGCCGCCGAATCGCCCGAGGCAGCCGGCTACGTGGCGCCGGAGATGGAGCTGCTGGGCTGGATCGGCAAGCCGGTGATCGTGCTGCTGAACCAGCTCGGCGCGCCGCGCGCGAGCGCGCTCGAGGCCGCCGAGCTCGAGCGCTGGCGTCGCCACCTCGCGCCGCACGCACAGGTGAAGGCGGTGCTGCCGCTGGACGCGTTCGCGCGCTGCTGGGTGCAGGAAGGCACCTTGCTGCAGGCCGTCGAGGCGACGCTCGACGGCGAGCGCCGTGCGCTGATGGGCCGGCTGCGCGCGGCCTGGCAGGCGCAGCGCCTGCAGACCTTCGAGGCCGCGATGGGCTCGATCGCCGCGAGTCTGGCGCGCCTCGCCGGCGCCGCCGAGGAAGTGCCGGACCCGCGCCGCATCGGCGCGCGGCTGCGCCAGGCCGGCAGCGCGATCGGCAGCTCGCTGGGCCTGCGCGAGGCCGAGCTGGCGCCGACCGGGCTGGCGCAGAAGGCGCTGGCCGAGCGGCTCGACGCGGAGCTGCGCGCGAACACCGCCGAGCTGATCGCGCTGCATGGCCTCGAAGGCCGCGCGCAGGGCGAGATCCTGGCGCGCCTGGCGACGCACTTCGAGACCCGGCTGCATCTGGACGAAGGCAAGGCCGCACTGTGGGGCGGCATGGTCAGCGGCGCGCTGGTCGGCCTGAAGGCCGATCTGCTCAGCGGTGGGTTGACGCTGGGCGGCGGCCTTCTCGCCGGCGGGTTGATCGGCGCGCTCGGCGCTGCCGGCCTGGCGCGTTGCGTGAACCTGGTGCGCGGCACCGAGCGTTCGCATGTCGCCTGGAACGCCGAGGCGCTGGACCAACTGTTCGAGGCCGCGCTGCTGCGCTATCTCGCGGTCGCGCACTTCGGCCGCGGGCGCGGCGAGTGGTCGCAGGGCGAATCGCCGCCGCACTGGCGCGACGTCGTGCAGCGCACGCTGGCGCCGCGGCGCGTGGCGCTGGCGCGGGTCTGGCAGGAACGCGATGCGCACGGCGCCGATGCCGGCGACGGCGCGGCCGAGAACCAGCGTCTGATCGCCGCGGCGCTCGTGCCCATCGTCACCGAGGCCGCGAGCGACGCGCTGCGCAGCCTCTATCCCGACGCCACGTCGCTTGGGGAAAGTGCCCAACCCGTGCCGCTGTCTTCGCAGTAGCCTTGGCCCGATGAACGCCCCGCACCGCGCCGTCGATTTCTACTTCGACTTCTCGTCGCCGTATTCGTACATCGCCTCCGAGTGGATCGAGGCGCTCGCGGCGCGCCACGGGCGCGTCGTGAACTGGCGCGCGATCCTGCTCGGCGCGACCTTCCAGGTGACCGAGATCAAGAGCCCGGTGTCGTACCCGCTGAAGCGCGAGTACACGCTGCTCGACTTCGAACGCTCGGCGCGCTTCGCCGGCGTGCCGCTGCGCCTGCCCGAGAAATTCCCGATCGCCACGATCAACGCCGCGCGCATCTTCTGGTGGCTGGCCGCCGCCGACCCGGGGCGCGCGCGCGACTGGGCGCGCCACGCGCTGCGTGCGCTGTTCGCGCGCGGCGTCGACCTCAGCGACGCGCCTTCGCTGCGCGCGCTCGCGGTCGAGTTCGGCCTCGACGGTTCGCAGGCCCAGGACGTCTGGAACGATCCCACCTGGAAAGCCGCGCTGAAGGCCGCGAACGACGCGGCGATCGCGCTCGGTGTGTTCGGCGCGCCGTTCTTCATCATCGACGGCGAGCCCTTCTGGGGCAACGACCGGCGCCCGCAGATCGAGCGCTGGCTGGAGAAGGGCGCGTTCTAGTGTAGTGTTGCATTCTGTTTAGAACTTAAGCGGCTATTCGCTCGGATGACCTTCTGCAGGATGTCGGCAGCGCTCTTGGTCCAGATGAACGGTTTGGGCTTGGTGTTGTGATGGGCGACGTACTCATCAATGGCGG
>JANXZN010000109.1 GCA_025355545.1 Rhizobacter sp. | reverse complement strand
CGACCCCTTGACAGGTCGGCAACCGCTTCTATGCGGCCATCAAATGCCCATCGGTCACGTCACCGAAATGGTCGGTCACGTTCCCGAATTCGGCGGTCACGATGCCGAAACGGCCGGTCACGCTCTTCCGAAATACGCAGTAAGCCATACATCGCCACAGCCGGGCTTGCTTCCAGCCTGCGGTGATGATCGATGGACACTTGCCCTCGGTGAGTCGGCGTCCTTGGTGGGGATGGTCCGATGGTCCGGCCAAGTTCGCAGCCGACTGTCCCTGCGCCACGGTCACACCACGCCGGGAATGAATCGGTGGCGCACGCGTGTCGCGTAGGCCGCGTATGCGTCATCGACGCTGCGCAGGTGGTCTTCTTCCGTGAGTGCCCTCAGGACATACAGCATCGTCCACCCAATCACGGAAGCCAGTGCTGACACACCAGTGAAGGTCGATTCCGCAAACGCGGCCGACACGAGCGGTATCGAGCCGATCCACCAAGCCATGTTCTTGGCCGCATACGCAGGGTGGCGCACCCAAGCGTAGGGGCCACGTGCGACGATTCCTCGATGCGTGAGATTGCTGGCCTTCAGGCCCAAGGCAACCGACGCGCTGGCGTAGAGGGTCATCAGCAACAGCAGCAGCAGGTTCAGGATCAGGTGCGTGGTCGGATCGTCGAACTGCGGAAAGTCAGTGACGTTCGAGCCGAGGACGGCACCAGTAATCCGATTGAACGGCGGATAACACAGCATGGCGGCGGCCCATCCGAGCAAGGTGGGGTCGACCGAGCGTATCTCATTCCTCAGGCGCGGCACCTCGACGAGATAACCGACGGTGAAGAGCGCGACGTCGACGAACAGGATCATCTTGAGCGTCAGCCTGAATCCGTGCCGGTTGAACATCTCCAGCACTCCGAAATCCATGGACCACTCAGACGTGATCGCCAATCCGTTGTCGAGCGCCCCCACCGTGTGCTGCATCAACGCCATGGCCATGAAGGGGGCAAAGAATCCCTTCAGCAGCGTGGTCAGCAAGGCGACGCGATCCGCACGGTCCAGACCACGCCGGATCGCCGCGAGCGGCGATCGCGCAAACGCGACGATCGCCGCGAAAGACCGCAGCGACTTGGAGGCCTCAGGGCGTGTATCAACAAGGTAGTAGATGCTCAGCCCGAGCACATAGGCGCAGGCCGCCGAAAGCAGGAACGCGGCACCCGAAAACTCGAAACTGCCCAAGCGATAGAGGTCATGAACCTGCGCCCGATTGTAAGGCGCGAGAACGTAGATGCCGCACGCCAGACCGACAACGCAAGCCGACGCCGCCAAATTGCGCAGCCGCATCGACAGGCTGGAGATGGTTTGGGTGATCATCGGTACGGCGTCCACATGCTGGCGGGCGAGTATCCCGTACAAGCGGACGGCGGGAACCGATGGCGAGCATGAAAAAACCCCGCCTGCGCGGGGTTCTTCCGGGACCGACCGACTGATCGAACGGTCAACCGCGGCGCGTATGCAGACGACGCAAGAAACCCGCACCCAGCAAGCCGACACCGAGCAGCGCCAAAAGGCCCGAGTTCGGTTCCGGGATATTGCCAGACGAGGATGCCAATCCACTCGAAGAGGTACTAGAACTACTCGAACTACTGGAACTGTTCACAAATCCTGCCACCGTAAATGCGGAGTCGTAGACGTGCCGTGTGCCAGTGCCGCTGTCAGTCTCGAGTCCCCATGCCGCCACGTAACTCCCTAGGCCGAGGGATGTGAACGGGAGTTGGTACACAGGCGCCGTCCCCAAACTTCCGGGCGGCGGCGGGCTATCGAGCGTGACAGTGAACTCGTAAATCGAGAAGGACGTTGGCGCCGTGGCATACAAAGCATTGCCCGAAAGATTCCCAAAATTCATCGAGTTATTGCCGACCGGCAATCCGGCGAACGTGTACAGGTCCGGTGACGACGACGTGAATTCACCAAGGTATCCGACCACAGGCACATTTGTCTGGCCGTAATATGCGGTGGTCGCCAATGCAATCGTCAAACCCGATCCCGCACCGGGCACTGGCGCTGGCGCAGCAACGCCCGTGTAGGGCGGGTTGGGTAAGTCCGGCACTGCAATCAAGATCAGGAACGGATTTGTCGGACCGGTTCCCGCCTTGCCGATGACGCCGATCGCGACTCCGGCGCTGGTCACCAGTTGCGGGTCCGTCGGCCCGCAACTCGAAACGTCGGCCGTTCCAAATGCGCAAACAGAAAAGTTGGGATCGATATAGGTCGTCTGCGCGCTCGCAGACTGGGGCCCCGCGATCAGAAGCAACCCAAGCGAAAGCGCGGCGCCTACCGTTGTCGACAGCTTTGAGTGCTTCACTTTCATCCCCTTTGCCAGATGTTTGGCGCCGCAGCAGCAGCGCCCCGGATCAATTCGCTTCAAGTACTGCAAAATGCGCGCCAGCACCGAGCAGATTCGACTAAGTGTTTGATATATATGAACTTAATTCCATTGACGCTGTAACAAGAAGTCTCAACGCGAAGCGTGGCGACAGCAGAGTGGAAAGGAACTCGACAGAGCGCGAAGCCTGCAAGGGAAGCCAACACCACGAACTCCGATGGCTCGGACCGAAAGAGCACAAACAGGTTACGAGGGGCGCGGCCGGACATGTCGATGGTGTCCACCGTCACGTCGTTGGGAGCGGCAGGGTGCTCTCGTGCAAAGTGGCGTCATAGCTGGCTTCTCAACGCCGCGACCTCCTGCTGATTCGGAAACCGGCCGCCCAATCGAGCGAGTTGCTCGAGTTCCTTACGGGCGAGCGACTTCTCCCCGGCACTCACGTACATCTTTGCCAACGACAGCCGAAAGGCATTGTTCTGAGGCTGCAAAGTAACGGCCTTCTGCTGGATCTCGATTGCCCGTTTCCAGTCCTTGCGCATGGCCAGGATCACGGCCAGCGTGTTCATGAACTGCGGCTGGTTGGGGGCCAGCTTGTTGGCGCGTTCGGCCAGTTCGACGGCCCCCGGTTTATCTAGTCTCGCTGAGGTCCACGCCAGATTGTTGAGCGCGATCGGATTGTCAGGCTGCAGTTTGACGACCTGCTGAAAGCGCGCGTCGGCCTCCGCGAATCTCTGTTCGGCGAGCGCGCGGCCACCAAGATACAGAATGAACGTTGCATCCCCGGGGTGGGCTTGGGTCCACTGGGTAGCCCGCGCCTCCGCGTCGGCGCGCTTGTCACCCGCCAGTAGGCTGGCATGGAGCTTCTCGGCCGTGCTGGTCGTTGCCTCTTTCTGCAGTGCGGTTTGATAGAGCGCCGACGCGCCCGTCCAGTTCTTCGCCACCGTCTGGATGTCGGCCTCAAAGATCCAGCCGATTGCCTGGGTCGGCCTCTGCTTCTGCACCTCGCGCGCAATGGCCAGCGCTTCGCTGCGGCGCCCCGCGGTGACGTGAAGCGCGATCGATTTCTGCTGCGCGGGCAGGAAATTCGGCGCAGCCCGCAGCGCCTGCTCAAGACTGCGCAGGGCCTTGCCATTGTCTCCGGCGGCGACATAGACGTCGGCCAGCGCGACGAGCGGCCGCGGGGACTTTGGCTGTGCCGCGACCAGCTTGCTGAAAGAAGCAATGGCCTGGTTGAAGTCGCCGCTCGCCGCTTGCGCACGGCCGAGCGCGTCAAGCAAAACGTAGCGTTCCGGTAGCGCCGCAACCGCATCCTGTGCCGAAACGAGCGCCTCCTTGTAGTTGCGGTTGCGCATCCAGAGCTCGATAAGCAAGAGGCGCGGCGCAACTTCGCTGGGATTCAGCCTGATAGCGTCAGCAAGCAGCCCGGCAACCTCCTCCTTCCTCGCCCCCGACATAGCCCGCAATTCCGCGACTGCGACCAGTGCCCGAACGTTCTTCGGGTCAGCCGCGAGTAGCCTGGCGAAGCGTTTTCGCGCCTCGTCGGGCTTCTTGTCACGCAGATCCAATGTCGACAGTCTCGCAGCGGCCGGGAAATACAGCGGGTCGATAGCCAATGCCTTTGTGAAGCTCTGGCGGGCCGCGGCGTAGTCCTGTCGCATCAGCTGAACCTCGCCCCGGAACTGCGCGGCCAAGGGCTTGTCGGGGAGCTTGCGCTCCAAAGAGTCGATCGCCTTGAGCGCAGCGTCGTAGTCCGATTGCCGTAGCCGAGCGCTGATGATCGCCATGTCCGCGACCGTCCCCTTATCGGCCGACGCGATCTCTTCCAGCTGGGCAAGTCCAAGTTGGGAGTTCCCTTTGCTCACTTGTATCAGTGCCATGTCAGTGCGATTGCCCAGGTCACCGGGGTTCAACTTCGCAGCTCTCGAAAACTGAGCTTCGGCGCTCTTCGCGTCGCCACTTTGTAGCGCGGCCTGGCCGGCCAGGTTGAGTGCCTCTGCGGTAACGTCGGGCCCTTCGAGTAGCGGGGTCAATGTCTCCTGGGCTTTAGACGATTCGCCGGAGCGCAGATAGATCCTGGCCAGTAACAGCCGCGTCTCAGCGTCCTGCGGCGACCGCTTCATCGCCTTGGCCGCAAGGTTCTCGGCCTGCGCAAGCGATCCCACCTGCATTTCAATGGAGCCAGCGAGCACGAGCGCATTCACGTTCTCGGGCGCGACCTTGAGCACTTGCTGGATGAGCTCCCGGGCGGCCTTGTAGTCCTGATCCAGGAACGCGATCTCGGCCTCCAAATACCTGGTCTGCGGGTGAACAGGGTGCGCCTTCTTCAGTTCGGCGAGTTGCGCCTTGGCGGCTGCTGGCTCGTGGCGCGACACGAGGATTTCGAGCACGCTGGCCTGCGCGGGGAGCCAGTCCTTGCGGATCGTCAGTGCGCGGCGCTCCGCCTCCAGCGCACCCGCGGCGTCGGCCTTGGCGAAGCGCAGCAACTGACCCTTGACGTGAAGCGCTTCATAGTTGCCCGCGTCCTTCGCGATGACCTTGTCGAGCAGCGCTAGAGCGCCGTCGTAGTCCCGGTCCGCGGCCTTCAGCCGGGCCTGCAACACCAGCGCCGGGCCGAGGTCGGGGGCACCAAGCAAGGCCTCCGCAAGTGCGGTCTTTGAGAGAGCGATGTTGCCTTGGGCTGCATACGCAGTGGCAAGCGCTGTCTTCAGCTCGGCCATGGGAGTCGGCGTGGCGAGGCGGACCGCTCCATAGTCGCGGACGAGGCGCTCTTCCTTGCCCTCCAGCAACAACGCCTTCGCCAGCAACGGCAACACCTGCTCATCGGGATACCTGAGGTCGCTCGCCTTGCGCAATTCGACCTCTGCCGCCACCGCATCTTCCCGATCGAGCAGCGCCTTGCCGAGCAGGAAGCGCGCCTCGGCAAGATTGGGTTGCCTCTGCAACGCGTTCTTCAATTCGATGATGCCGGCGTTCAAGTCGTTCTTGGCCAGGTAGACCTTGGCCGACGCCAGCAGTTCTTCGGGCGCCTTGTCGCCGCAGGCGGTCAGTCCGGCGCACAAGGCGACGGCGAGGCCGAAGACGCGTAGAGGCCTAAGCATCGATGAGGGGATGTTCATGATGGGACACAGGCAGGCCAGCACATGCAGCCAGGACAGCCAGGACATCAGCGCCGGACATCAGCGCCGGACATTGGCGCAGGATAGTCCAGACCTGCCTCCGCGGATCAAGAGGAATTGGGGATGGCGCTCGGAATGGGGCGACGGTTCGGTCTCGCCGTAGCTTTTGCCGCTCGAACCCACCCACCGAGATCAAATGCCAGCCACCGGAGGAGCAGCATGCGCCCACGGGGTTGGCGGCGCCCCTGGCATCCGAGCCGTCGTTCTCCGGTAGATCGAGGGCGCCACCCACTTGCGAGTGCGCCGCATCTACCCGCCGGAAAACGATGCCGTTGGATCTGCTCGCGCAACTGGCTAGTGCATGGCCCCCGCGGCGGGCAGCGCACCGGGACCCATCAATCGTCCGACGATGCCCGCCTCCTCGTCCACAGCGAACGAATACGGGTACAAGGAACGTTCGGTCGCCGACAGTTGCGGCCGCCCGCCGAAAGTCGCGATCTGCTGCTCCGTGTGTGAAAAGTTCAGACACAGCAGCACTGCCGGAGCATTGACACGCAGATTCAAACGCGCCGGCCCCATCACCTTGAAGCCGAGAATCTTCTCGTAATACTTCACATGGCGCGGATTGACTTCGATCAGCAGCGAATCACATCCCATAACGCGATAGGCGTAGATATAGGCCACGTGGAACAGTGACGCCAGCACCCGTTTCGAGCCGAGCACGCTGTCCATCGCCAGCCGCGTGAATTCGCAGATGCGGCGGCCCGACTCACGCAGGCCGCGCACCTCGTCGGGAAAGAGTTCCTCCACGAGCAGGCCGCCTGCGCCGTCGAAGCCGATGCTCATCGTGCCGATGGTCGCCTCCTGATCGCTGGCCACCAGGGTGATTCGTTCTGAGGTCTGCTCGTCCGCCGGCGGTTTGGTCTGGTAACCACGCCACGCGTAACGTCGATCGATCAGAATGTTCGCTGAACTGCGGCGACCGGCCGTTCCCGCAGCGCGGATCTTGAACAGGCGCACGCTGACCTCGTCGTCGGCCGCCACGCCGGGTTCGCCGGGGTCGGACAACATGGACCGGAGTCGCCGGTCCGATTCGAAGGCTGCGCCGATGATGGTGTTGTCAATCACGTCCGATTCCTGTGGTTGACGCATTTATCGACCGCTCGCGACCCTGCATGACGCGCAATTTGTTTCAAATTGATCCACCGGCGCCGCAATTGAGAGGCCGCGGTGTGGAGCGTTCCGCCGCAGCTCACGCGTCGCTGCGCCGCCTCAAGCGGCTGATGATTCCCGCGGTCTCATCACGTGAAAAGCAGTCTCGGTAAAGCGATCGGTCGTAGCCGCCTGTGTGGACCTTGCCGATCTGCTCGTTCGCATAGGCGAGGTCGAGGCACATCAGCACGGCGGGTGCGTTCACACGCCGATTCATGCGCTCCCGGACCAAGACCTCGAATCCCAGCATGGATTCGTAAAAGCGCACGTGGCGCGGGTTCACTTCGATCAGCAGCTTGTCGCAGCCTTTGATCTGATGGGCATAAATGAAGGCCGTATGGAACAACGATGCGAGTACACGCTTCGAGCGCACAACGCCATCGACGGCAAGCTTGATGAATTCGCACAGTTCGGCACCGTCCTCGCGCAGCCTCGCGACGTCGTCGCGGAACAGCTCATCCACCAAAAGACCGTCGATGCTGTCGAAGCCGACAGTGATCGTACCGATGGTGACATCGTGGTCGCTCGCGATGACCGTGATCCGACTCGAACCGCCACTTTCCGGTACTGGCGCGGTGCTGTAGCCGCGCCACGCATACATTCGATTGACCAGAATGTGCGCCGAACTGCGATGCCCTTCGGAGTCTGCAGCACGAATGGTGAGCAGGCGACGGCTGCCCTGGTCTTCGAGTTGCGTCGACGTCGCCGGCTCGTCGAGCAACATTGATCGCAGCAAATGGGTCGGTTCGATCGAAACCCCAGCAATATCGTTCACCACCAAATCGTGCTCCTTCAGCGAGTTCAGCGGCGCAGTCTGCGGCGATTCGTCTCGAGGGCTGTATCAAGGTGCTTCGCATGGGTCCGGCGTCGGTCGGCTCGGGCTGGTCACCTGGCGGTGGCAACCTGGCCGGCGTTCGATCGGTAGACGTCGAAAACACCCATGCCATTCATGCGACCTGCGGCCTGCAATTGCCGAGCAGTCGCCGAGCAGTCGCAGGGCACCGAACAGGTCAGGTTCGCGCACGGCACTCACGCGCAGCCCAGTGGCACCTTCAGCAGCTTCAGCACCGGCTTGAAGCGCGCGTGTTCGCAGCTGCGCAGCCATTCGAAGGCCACCATCTCGACGCTCACGATGCCCGCGCCGGCCTGCCGCAGGCGCTGCATCGCGAGGGCGTGGCTTTCGGCGGCGCGCGACCCGCTGGCCTGCGCGACCACCCAGACGTTCAGCCCCGCGCGCAGCAAGCCGAGCGCGGTCTGCAGCAGGCAGACATGGGCTTCGCAGCCGGCGACGACGATATCGCGCACCGGCGTGTTCGGCGGCGCCTGCAGCAGCGGCACGAGGCCGTCGGCGCAGGCGTCGAAATGCATCTTCGCCAAAGTCTTCTCGCAGCGTTCGCGGATCGCGTCTTCGTTCGGGCCGAGGCCGGCCGGGTTCTGCTCGGTCCCGAGCACGCGCAGGCCCAGTTCGCGCGCGATGTCGGCCAGGCGCACCGCCTGCGCCAGCACCTGTGCGCCATCGTGGATGGCCGGCATCAGCCGGCGCTGATAGTCCACCAGCACCAGCGCGGATTGACGCGCGTCGATCAGGTTCATCGTTGCTCACCCCGCGTCTTCGGCGGCGCGGGCGCCCTGGCCAGCATCGCGTCGAGATAACGCTCGAACAGCGCGCGCGACTCCTGGTGGAACATGCGGATGCGACCGGTGTGGCTCAGCAGCAGCAGGCCCGCGATGTGCGCAAACAGCGCCGTCACCTCGGTCTGCGCGTCCTGCGCGTGCCAGCCGAGCGCGACCAGCGCGTCGCTCGTAGGCGCCAGCGCGTCCCGCAGCCTGGCGTTGAGCCGCTGGTTCAGCGCCGGCGTCAGCCCGCGCGGCTGCATGCCGTGGAACAGATAGAAGCCGAGGTCGAGATCGCGCGGGTTCTGCCGGTAGAAGTCGAAGAATGCCGTCGCCTTGGCCCGCACCAGCGCCGGTGCGGAACCCTTGCGCGCAGGCGAACTGGCCGCCACGTGCTCGTTGAGACGCTCCAGCGACTCGCCGAGCAGCGCGCCGTACACCTCTTCCTTGCTGGCGAAGTAGCTGTAGATCGCGCCCGGCGTGTAGCCGGCGCGCTTGGCTATCTCGCGCAGGCTCGCGCCCTCCAGGCCGAGCTCGAAGAAGGCCGCGCGGGCCGCGGCCAGTACCAGCGCGCGCCGCGCGTCGGCGTCCGAACCCTCGCGCGCAGGGCGCGTCTCGCGCGGCGTTCGACCGCCGCGCGCGGGCACCGCAGGGAGCGTCTCGACCGGCTTCGCCATATGCAAAGTATAGGCTTGCGGTTAGATTTGAACAGTGTTCAAATTTGGCCGGAACCACCCCAGGGGATGCACCATGAACGCTGCGATGCCCACCCCGGCCGCACCGGCGAGCCTGATGAGCGGCGCCGACTATCGCGAGTCGCTGCGCCGCTACCGGCCGACGGTCTATGTCGACGGCCAGCGCGTCGAATCGGTCGCCGATGCGCCCAGCCTGCGGCCGGGCGTCAACGCGCTGGCCGTCAGCTACGACTTCGCGCTCGACCCCGCGATGGCGCCGCTGATGACGGCAGTGCAATCGAGCAGCGGCAGACGCGTCAACCGCATGCTGCACATCAACGAATCGGCTGGCGATTTGCTGAACAAGCTCGAAGCCGTGCGCCTGCTGTGCCAGGAGACCGGCTGCGCGCAGCGCTACCTGGTGCACGATGCGATGAACGCGATCGGCCAGGTCAGCGCGCGCATCGACGATGCACGCGGCAGCACCGAGCACCGCACGCGCTTCAACGCCTATCTGCAGCGCGTGCAGGACGAAGACCTGGCACTCGGCATCTGCATGACCGATGCCAAGGGCGATCGCTCGAAGCGCCCGCACCAGCAGGCGAACCCCGACACTTACGTCCACATCGTCGAGCGCAACGCGAAAGGCATCGTGATCTCGGGCACCAAGGCGATCGTCACCGGCGCGCCCTACATGCACGAGTTCCTGGTCATGCCGTGCCGCAACATGGGCCAGGAAGACGCCGACTTCGCGCTCTGCTGCGCGCTGCCGGTCGATGCGCCCGGCATCACGATCGTCGCGCGCCCCGCCGGCCGGCCCGGCGACAAGCTCGAGCACGGCGCCGCGCTGTTCTCGCGCCGCTACGGGCAATCGACCGGCGTGGTGATCTTCGACAAGGTCTTCGTGCCCTGGGAGCGCGTGTTCTTCGCCGGCGAATGGGAGCACTCCGGCGCGCTGACCTACCACTACGCGACGCACCACCGTCACAGTTGCATCGGCGCGCGCGCCGGTTTCGGCGACCTGCTGATCGGCGCCGGCGCGCTGATGTGCGAGGCCAACGGCTTCGACCCCGGCGAGCACGCCAGCCTGCGCGAGCCGATGATCGAGCTGATCAAGATCACCGAAGGTTTCTTCGCCTGCGGCGTCGCGGCGAGCGTCTACGGCACGCGCGACGAATACAGCGGCAGCTTCATGCCCGAACCGGTGTTCGCCAACATCGGCAAGCTGCTGCTGGCCACGCAGATCTACGACATGCACCGGCTCGCACACGAGGTCTCGGGCGGCCTGATCGTCGCGCTGCCGGGGCCCGACGAAGACCACAACCCGGCCACCGCCGCGACACTCGCCGAGGTCTTGCGCGCCAATCCGGCCGTGCCGTACGACAAGCGCATCGAGGTCGCGCGCTTCGTCGAGGACCTGACCGCGTCGTACCAGGGCGGCTGGTACTCGGTCATCAGCCTGCACGGCGGCGGCTCGCCAGCCGCGATGAAGCGGGAGATCTGGCGCCACTACCCGGTGGGCAGCAAGGTCGAACTGGTCGAGCGACTGCTCGACCGCGGCGTGCTGCACGACGAAACCCGCGCGATCACGCGCAACCGCCAGCCGGGGCGCTGCTGCGACACGGGCTGCACCCAGCCGGGGCAGGCGGTGATGGTGCCGCTGCCGACGCCGCGCAACGCGTTCTGACGCGAGGCGTCGATCGGCGCCGCCCGCGGGCGGCTATGATCGATTCCAACGCATCGAATGGCGGCGCCCGCGCATGGACTACCCCGGCAACCTCTACGTCGTCGCCGCGCCCAGCGGGGCCGGCAAATCGAGTCTCGTCAGTTCGCTGCTGCAGGTCGATTCGCACCTGGTGATGGCCATCTCGCACACCACGCGCGCGCCGCGCGGCCAGGAGCAGCAGGGCCGGGAATACCAGTTCATCGACGAGGCGACCTTCCGCGCGATGGTCGAGCGCGGCGAATTCGTCGAGTGGGCCGAGGTCCACGGCCACCTGTATGGCACCTCGCGCGCGGCGATCGAGGCCCACATCGCCGGCGGGCAGGACGTGGTGCTCGAGATCGACTGGCAGGGCGCGCTGCAGATCAGGCAGAGGTTCCCGAACGCGATCCTGATCTTCATCCTGCCGCCGAGCTGGGACGAGCTCCAGCAGCGCCTGCAGCGCCGCGGCGAAGACCGCCCGGAGGTTATCGCCAAGCGCATGGCCAACGCCCGCATCGAGGTGTCCAAGGCTCGCGAGTTCGACTTCGTTATAATCAACGCCTTGTTTGAAACGGCGCTCTTCGATCTGAAGGCGATCGTTCATTCGCAGCGGCTCAAGTACGCTGCACTTCAAAGAAGCAAGCCTGCTGTCTTTGCCGCGCTCGATCTGAGCTGAGCTGACCCCGAAAGAAATCATGGCCCGCATCACCGTCGAAGATTGCCTCGTCAGGATCCCGAATCGCTTCCAGCTCGTGCTCGCCGCGACCTACCGCGCGCGCATGCTGAGCCAGGGCCACGCGCCCAAGATCGAGACCAAGAACAAGCCCGGCGTGACCGCGCTGCGCGAGATCGCCGCCGGCGAAATCGGTATCGAAATGCTGCGCAAGGTTCCGGTCTGACCTGCTGCTGAACCGGCCCGCTTCGTCCTGAAGCGGCCACAACGTCGGGAAGCCCCCAATCCCGTCGACCACGCTCATTCCACGTTAAATTCGGGCTATGAGCGCCCGCGCCCCAAACGCCCTGCGAGAACCGGCACAAAGTGCCGCCGCGGGCAGGCGCGCGCCGCCCAAACCGCTACCCGCCGCGGCCGACGCCACCGCCGCCTCGTTCGCGGCCCTGACGCACAAGCTCGACTACCTCGAGCCGGCCGACATCAAACGGGTGCGCGAGGCCTACCGCTTCGCCGACGAGGCCCACCTTGGCCAGTTCCGCGCCGGCGGCGAGCCTTACATCACGCATCCGATCGCGGTCGCCGGCCTGTGCGCCGAATGGAAGCTCGACGCGCAGGCCATCATGGCCGCGCTGATGCACGACGCGATGGAAGACTGCGGCGTGACCAAGATCGAGCTGATCGAACGCTTCGGTGCGCCGGTGGCCGACCTCGTCGATGGGCTGACCAAGCTCGACAAGCTGCAGTTCTCGACCCGCGAAGAATCGCAGGCCGAGTCGTTCCGCAAGATGCTGCTGGCGATGGCGCGCGACGTGCGCGTGATCCTGATCAAGCTCGCCGACCGCCTGCACAACATGCGCACGATGGACGCGATGTTGGCGGCCAAGCGCACCCGCATCGCCGGCGAGACGCTCGAGATCTATGCGCCGATCGCGCACCGCCTCGGCCTGAACCAGACCTACCGCGAGCTGCAGGAGCTGTCGTTCCAGCACCTGCGGCCGTGGCGCCACGCGGCGCTGTCGAAGGCGGTGCTGAAGGCGCGCGGCTACCGGCGCGACATCGTCGAGCGCATCCAGCACGACGTCGAGCGCGCCTTCATGCAGTCCAAGCTGCCGCTGCAGGTCTTCGGCCGCGAGAAGACGCTGTTCTCGATCTACACGAAGATGCGCGAGAAGCACCTGACCTTCGCGCAAGTCAACGACATCTTCGGCTTTCGCATCGTCGTGGCCACGCTGCACGAGTGCTACATGGCGCTGGGCGTGCTGCACCAGCTGTTCAAGCCGCTGCCGGGCCGCTTCAAGGACTACATCGCGATCCCGAAGGCGAACGGCTACCAGTCTCTGCACACCACGCTGGTGAGCCCGCTCGGCACCGCGGTCGAGTTCCAGATCCGCACCGAGCAGATGCACGCGGTGGCCGAGAAAGGCATCGCCGCACACTGGCTCTACAAGAGCGGCGGCGCGCAGGTCCAGGAGGCGCAGCGCCTGGGCGCGATGTGGTTGCAGTCGCTGATCGACATCCAGGACGAAACCCACGACGCGAACGAATTCCTCGAGCACGTCAAGATCGACCTGTTCCCCGACGCGGTCTACGTGTTCACGCCGATGTCCAAGATCCTCGCGCTGCCGCGTGGCGCGACGCCGGTCGACTTCGCCTACGCGATCCACACCGACGTGGGCGACCACACGGTCGCGGCCAAGGTCAACGGCGAGCCGGTCGCGCTGCGCACCGAGCTGCGCAGCGGCGACGTGGTCGAGATCATCGGCACGCCGGGCGCGCGCCCGAACCCGGCCTGGCTGAACTTCGTGCGAACCGGCCGCGCGCGCTCGAAGATCCGCCACTACCTGAAGAACATGGAGCAGGAAGAGTCGCAGGACCTGGGCGAGAAAATGCTCGCACAGGCGATGCGCGCCGAAGGCCTGCACCTGCCCGGCAGCGAGCCGACCGACGCTGCACTGTGGCAGCAGCTGACGCGCTGGAGCGGCAACAAGACCCGCGAAGACCTGTTCACCGACATCGGCCTGGGCCGCAAGATCGCCACCATCGTCGCCAAACGGCTCACGCGGCTGATGGCCGAGCGCGGCAACAAGCCCGACGCGCTGACCCTGACGATGGGCCGCTACGCGGCCGACGACGACGCGCCCGCGCAAGGCCTGGTGCTGATCGACGGCAGTGAAGGTGCCTCGGTGCAGATGGCGCCGTGTTGCAGGCCGATCCCGGGCGACGCGATCGTCGGCTACCTCGGGCGCGGCGAGGGCCTGGTGGTGCACACCGTCGAATGCAGCGTCGGCAAGCGGCTGTTCCAGCGCGACAGCGAGCACTGGATGGGGGTCGAGTGGGCCGAGCAGCCGTCGCGCCCGTTCGAGACCGCGGTGACGCTGCTGGTCACCAACGGCAAGGGTGTGCTCGCGCAGGTGGCTCAGGCCGTGAGCGAGGCCGAAGCCGACATTACCCACATCGACATGGGCAACGACCCCGCCGCCGAGACCACCGAGCTGCAGTTGCTGCTCAGCGTGCGCGACCGCCTGCACCTGGCCGACGTGATGCGCACGTTGAAGCGCTCGCCGGCGGTGCTGCGGGTCGCGCGGGTCAAGCCCTAGTGTAGTGTTGCATTCTGTTTAGAACTTAAGCGGCTATTCGCTCGGATGACCTTCTGCAGGATGTCGGCAGCGCTCTTGGTCCAGATGAACGGTTTGGGCTTGGTGTTGTGATGGGCGACGTACTCATCAATGGCGG